>CAYMAR010000291.1:1826-4827 GCA_964388465.1 uncultured Desulfobacteraceae bacterium | reverse complement strand
ACGACGCAGACCGCATAGTTGACCGGCTCGCCCGATGGTTTGAATACGCCCCGGCGGCTCAGGCGGTAGGGCGTGCCATAGAGCGGGATGACGAGATCCGCGCCCTCGGTCTCGGCGCCGAGCAGGTCCGCCCGTGCGGTCAGGTCGAGACCCGCAATCCGGGCCAGGTAGTGGCGATAGGTTTCCTCGAAAACGGTGGCTTTATCGGGCATGGCAGGCTCTCCGACGAATTGGGTTGAATGGCGATGGCTGCGGCTCGCGAATGCATCGGCGTTTCAGGGCATGTTGGCCCGTTTCATTTCCTCGATGGCCTTTAGAATCTCGTCGTATTCATCCTCCAGGTCCAGAAGCAGCCTCATGGCCGGCGGCTTGGCGGAATGGGCCGGCAGGCGCCGCTTGGCCTCGTCGATCTCGGCTTCCAGTTCACGTCGGCGCTGGTGGAGTGCCGCGATGGTCGGCATGGCTTCTCCGTTGGGCCTTTATGGTCGGCACCGAGGATTTTGACCTTTTGACGGAAATTGCCTTGCCCCCGGATGCAAGGTCGGCGCTTCGGCAGCGCCCCAATGTGCCGCCGGGCGCCAAAGGCGCGCGATGCATCGATCCGTTACCCCATCGGGAATCATAAACATAGGGTCAAGTCAATTAAAAACCAGCGCAAGCGGGTTGTCGTCGATCGAGGGGGTAGATTTGACGCCGGCCGAATCGGACGCCATTTTAAAGACCGTGCGTTTGCCTTATGACGGCCCGCAGTGGCCGTTCGTCTGAACCGGCCGGTGCCACCAGCCCAGCCGACGGGAGCCGCCTCGATGACCGCTTCAAACAGACCGCTTACCGAAGAACGCCAGCGCCGGATCGAGACGATCAAACAGGCGGTCGTCCGTCTCGGAACGGTGCTTGACCCCGGGTTCGACCACGCCTTGGCCGCCCGCATTCGAAGACGCGCCCAGCAGTTGGCCGCCCTCGAAGACTGGCTCCTGGACAGCGAACAGCAGCAGGCTCTGGCGCTGAACCCGCAGAACCGCTTTTTGCTTCATGCCGCCGCGTATCTCACGGCCCTGGCGCCGCCACGGTGGGGCGCGTCCGCCGAGAGAGAAGCAATGTCCGCAACGCACCGCCCGGACGCTCAGCCCCCGGAAAGCGGGATCGGCGCGCGCATCCGCGACCGCTGGAAAGAGCTGGGTCTGCACGATGCCGGCGAGGCCGATGATCTGGCTGCCATCTGCGAGGCGGCCGTCTCTGAAGGGTGGTCTGTCGACACGCCGTCGGCGGACGATGGTGAGCCGTTTGACGCGGCCGTCAATCAACCGCTGTTGGCGGCCGGGCTGCGGCTGGCCCGGGCCCTCGACCTTTCCGGGGACAGCGCGCAGCGCGACATTCACCGCTGCCTGCCGGACGGCGTCCAAATGCACCGGGACCTTATGGCTGCAAACTTCGACGTCACCGCGTCCGGGCCCCACCGTCTCGTTCCGGCAACGATCGGGTTGGCGATCCGCTGCCGCCACGCGGAAGTCCACCGGGCCCTTAAAGCCTACGAAACCAAAGTGCAGCGTTTGCTTGGCCGCCTCAATCGGTGGGCCAGCCCCCGCTTCCTGTTTTCCGACTGCCGCTTTGAAATCGACCCCCGGGGCTACGACCCCGTGGACCTCAAATTCACGGTGGATTCCTCGGCCGCGTTGCAGCTTTTTACCGGCAACCGCCTGTACGCGGACCGGCGGGCCTTTCTGCGCGAGCTCCTGCAGAACGCCATCGATGCCTGCCACTTGCGAGGGCTGGTGGAGAAGGACTACCAACCGGTCATCACGATTCGCTTCCAGGACGATATCCGCATCGTCTCCGTGGCCGACAACGGCATCGGGATGGACCGGCAGTGGATCGAGAAATATTTCCTGCAGATCGGCATTTCCTTCTACCAGTCGGGTCGCATCCGCCGGCTCAACCGCGCCCGGTCCATCGGCTTGAGCTTCATCAGCCAGTTCGGCATCGGGTTTCTCTCCAGTTTTTTGGTGGCGGAGAGAATCATCATCCGCACCCGCCGGGCCGGGTCACCCGGGTTGCAGATCACCATCCACGATCTGAAAGACTATTTCGACATCCGCCCGCTGGACGAAGGGGTGCCGATCGGAACCGAGGTCCGACTGCACCTCAAGCCCTCAAGGGCCAAGTATTGTCGCAGTCTGGAGTATATCGGCTACCTCAAGACCAATATCCGCTTTCTCAAGGTGCCGGTTCAATTGGTGGACGAAGTCGGTCGGACGATAGCGATCGGCAGGGAAGAACTGGCCTATCCGGAGGATGCCCGGCGCGGTACGGCTTTTGTGGCGGCGCTGGACCTGCCCGCCTCGGAAGGCTACCTGCTGCTTCAGGCCAAAAAGCAGACCAGCTATATCCAGGGGCTCGAGCCGGCCCACGGCGGCGTGTCCGTGTTTCAGGACGGCATTTTCGTGACCCAGGTGGAAAGCCTCCTGCCCGAGGGCGCCCGGCAGCACGTGATCGGCCGCATCAACCTGGAAGGGGCCGACAAATGCGAACTGAGCATGGACCGCAACCGCATCTTCTGGTCCGAGGAGCGGCTTGTGCAAATCAAACGGGCCGTGCGCCTGGCGTTGGTGGACGCCGTGCGGCGCTTCGTGGCGGCGGTGCAGGCGCAGGAGGCTCCCGAGGCCACGCGCACGAGCATCATCAACCAGCTCGCGGTTTTTTTCGATTTCAACGAGATCGACGACGGGATGCACACCCGCCTGCCGCCGGCCATCCGGACCCGGATCGAAAAGCGCTTCCGGGATTTCGTGCGCATTCACTTTGCCCACGCCATCAAGTCGGCCGGACGCCCGGCGGCCGACGGCTACAACGAGGCCTGGCAGCAGGCCATCCTGGACGGCTTCGAGAATAAACGACGAGGGTGATCCAAAGACGGCCCAAGCCCCAATTACAAATCGGCCGTAATTCAAGACCCAAGACGAACGAAACAATCGAACTTGAGATTTATTCGGAAAATCAACCC
>CAYMAR010000291.1:0-1726 GCA_964388465.1 uncultured Desulfobacteraceae bacterium | reverse complement strand
CGCCGCTAACGGGCGAAAAGACTGTTTGAGAAGCTTCTTATTCGCCGCAATGACGTCAACCGAAGCGTAACGCCGCTATCGGATGTCTTAGGCATCCATCTTCTAACGTCTGAGGACGCGAATCCACCGCCAGATATTCAGCAGCCCCACCATGGCGTTGGCCACGTAGGTCAGGGCGCAGGCCAGCAGAATGCGGCGGGCGGCGGGGATGTCTTCGGGCGGGATGTAAGCCCCCTCGACCAGGAGGGGTAGAGCGCGCTTGAAGCTGGCATTGAACTCGGTCGGCAGGGTCAGCAGATGAATCACGATCGGCATGCCGAGAGTGGCCAGGCCGCCCAGGAACATGAGGGCGCCGGCGGCCGGCATGCGGGTGACCACGGCCAGCACCGGCACCACCATCATGATGCCGGCGCCGATGCGCTCCAGGCGGGAAGCGGCGCCGACCAGTCGGGTGCGGACGGCCAGCGGCGGGTAGTTTTCCCGGTCCTGGAGGGCATGCCCGACCTCGTGGGCGGCCACGACCACGGCCGTCAGCGTATTGCGGCCGCATGTGGTCGTCGTCAGCCGTACGACTTTCTTCTCGGGGTCGTAGTGATCGCCCTGGGGCGCGGTCTCGACGGCTACCGTATCGAGCTCTGCGGCTTTCAGGAGGAGACGGGCCAGGTCGAAACCGTTGCCGGAGAAGTATTCTTCCCGGTTGTAGCGCTGAATAACGTATCGGGCCCAGAGATGCGGTCCGTAGAGAATGATGATGGCGAGGATGATCAGAGCGATGATCATAGGGTCAAGCCGTCCAGCGATTGGTTTTTCCATCCTCGATGGTCGCCGCCGGCCCATCCCGGTCGCGACAGGTATTGGGATTCGTTGTTCATAAAACAGCCGAGACTGGTGCGCCTGGATGTTGCAAATCCGTCACGTCAGGGCCAGCCGCAATCGTTTCCCGGGTTTACCGTCATGCCGCTGGGGCGACGCCGGGTGGCTGGTCCGGACCCTATTGGAGCGACCGCACGAACGCCAGCGTCTCCTCCGGCTCCGGCCGCACCGTGTAATCCGCATTGATGGCGGTATGCCGGACGATGCCCTCGGCGTCGATCACCAGCCGGGCCGGCATGGGCAGGCTCCAGCTGTCGTCGCCACTGTGTTTGGGAACGTCGATGCCGAACTGGGTGTAAAGCGCCTGCAGATCATCGGGCAGGACGAAACGCAAGCCGTAGCGGGCGGCCACGCCGTTGCCGGGGTCGCTCAGAATCTCACCAGGCAGATTGAAATGCGCTTTGACAAAACGGTTGTGCTCCACCAGTTGCGGTGAAATCATCACCAGGCGGGCACCGGCCGCCTCGAATCGATCGTTGGCTTCTGCCAGAGCTTCCAGCTCCAGATTGCAGTAGGGTCACCAGCGGCCGCGATAAAACGAGATCACCAGCGGCCCCTTGTCCAGGAGATCGTTCAGGGTGACTTCGCGGCCTTCCGTGTTGGCGAGTGCAAAGTCGGGGGCCAGCGCACCGACTTGCACGGCCCGGGCCAGGATACCGGATTGCTGCAAGTCTTCGGTGGCGCGCTGCATCAGCGCCACGGCCTCGGGCGGTGCTTTGGCGAGAAAGGCTTTCTTGTAGTCGTCGATTTTGGCTTTGAGCGTCATGGGGTCTCCTGTTGGATGGTTATTGCCGATACCGCGAAGCGATATCGAGATCATTGAAGGGGCACTGCCTGTCACAATGTGTAATCA
>CAYMAR010000290.1:0-4829 GCA_964388465.1 uncultured Desulfobacteraceae bacterium | reverse complement strand
GCGGGCTGGAACAAGCTGACCCGTTTTGCCGTCGTCGACCTCCATCGCTCGCAGAGGCGGCCGTACCCTTTTATGGTGTTGAGTGACGCGATCGTCGTCTACAATTTTTAGAAGGTCTCATTAAAACGCCAATGGGCCCCGGCACTGCACTGGATGATCGCGTTGAATCCTTCCAATAACGGAGGATTCCTCCGGTTCAGCCCCGAATAAGGTGGATCAGAGCGAATATCCGCTTTTAGGGGGAAGTTCACAGCGGTCGGGTACTCAAACGAAAGTCCAATGTTCGAGATGACCTCGATAATTTCCTTATCGATGTAAACCAATCCTTAGGGCCAAACGTCTGAACGGACAAAAAGCGTTTGAACCCAAAATCAGCTGATGCAGCCGCTCGATCGACTTCCACAAAGGAGCACGCAATGAAACGATGCATTCATCTTTTGTTCATGCTAGTGGCCTTCGCCGTCTTGGTTTCATGTGCCGGCCGGCATTCGCATTATTACAACACGCAGCGAGGTGCGGCCCTCGGCGCGGGTGTGGGCGCCCTTTCGGGCTTCCTGATCGGCGGTGACCGCAAAGCGACCGTTATCGGCGCCGGTGTCGGGACGATGCTGGGCGCCATTGGGGGAAATGCCGTCGACCAGCAGCACCAGATTGCCCGTGAGGCCGCCTTGGCCGATCGACGGATTGTCTATTACGACCAGAGGGAAGATTATGCGCTCGAGGCCATTCCCGGGCCGCGAGATCAGGAAACGAAATGTCGCAAGGTGACCAAGCGCGAATGGGACAAGGGCTATCTCGTCAGTGAAAAGGTGGAAGAGATTTGCGAAGGGGAAAGGTTGACGCGCACCTACTGATGAGAAGCGCTTTCCCAACCCCGTCGAACGTCCTAGGGCAGGGTTGCCGTCTGCTTCAAAATGCTCACATAGATACGAATAAGGTGCGCTTTTTCATCAGACGACGCCTTGCCCTAAAACCCGATCTGCGGTTTTGAATTCGCTACCAGGCATGCTTTAACCCGGGTGTTCGGCCCCTGGCTGCTGCCTGATGACACCAAGACCGTGCAATGGATGGATCGCGACACGCCCCCAAAAACCGCATACTTGATAGTCGATATAACCAGCCCGGCGTCCAACTGTGGTCGAATCGCTTTTGGCTTGTGAACATGGCGATCCATTCATTGCTGACCGTGCGGTCGCTACACACGGGGATCCCTTGGCGTCAAGCGTAGCCGAGCGCCTCCAATTGCTCTTCACTCAGGCCAATATAGTGGGCCATCTCGTGAACCACCGTAATGACAATCTCCTCCTCGAGTTCTTCACGACTGTGGCATGCCGCCATCAGCGGCTCCCGGAAGATGATGATCTCATCGGGATAAAGCGGCGGTTCGATGGCCGCGCGTTGCGGCAAGGGGATACCGGTGAACAGGCCGAAGAGCGTCTCATCGGGGGCCATGCCCATCTCTTGCCGCAGTTCCCGGGACGGCTGGTCCTCCACGGTGATGGTCATGTTGCGCAACTGCGCGCGAAACATCTCGGGTATCATTGCGAGCGCTTGCTCCACGGCCTCCTCGAATTCTTTGTGGCTGATGCGCATGTTCTTGGGCCTGGTGAGTGAACGAACAAATGAAGGATTTCCGTCAAGTGTGCCGACCGAATGCCCGTTGGGATTAGGCTGAATTGCGGCTGGCGTTGATATTGCCGTACAGCGACCGCTCGACCATTTTGGCGTAAAGCGCCTTGTGCGTGGCATTCATCTCGATTTTCTGCAAAGCGTACTGCTGGATGACCAGCAACGGCAAAACGATGCGTTCCCGGATCTCGATCGACTTCTTCGATACGGGCTCTTCTTCCATCAACGTCCGGTAGCCGGATATCAGCAGGACCATTTGTTTGGAAAGCCGGTATTCGTCGTACAGCATGTTCCAGAATTCCTGGTAGGCTTCATCCTTGGCCATATAAGCCGTCAATTCGAAACAACATTTGGATAAAGCCATCATGCTGTTCAGGATCAAGGCCTTGAAAAAAGGCACGCCTTCAAACAGTTGTTTCAACTGCGCTGTCTGGCCTTCCTCAACCAGACGTTGGATTGCCGTACCGATACCGTAGTATCCTGGAACATTTTGCTTCAATTGGCTCCAGGCCCCCACGAAAGGAATCGCGCGCAAATCATTGAAGTCCAGTTTGTCTTTATTGCCCCGCTTGTATGGCCGGCTGCCGATATTGGTCTGACCATAATATTTCAGCGTGCTCTTGTTTTCCAGGTAGGGCATGAACATGCGGTGGTTTTTGAGGGCCGTGTACTTCGCAAAGCTCAACTGCGCCAGTTTCTCGATCACCTGCCGGTCTTGCCTGGAAATCGTATTTTCTTTTTCAAACAAGCGCGTGGACAACCCGGCGGTAAGCAGCTGTTCGCAATTGTGCTTGAAATGCGCCTTGGTGCCGTACAGGCTGGTGATCGTCTGGCCTTGAATGGTGAGCTGGATCGCATGATTGGCAATTTTTTTGCCGTGGGATGCATAGAACCGGTGGGTTTTGCCGCCCCCCCGCGCCGGGGGGCCGCCCCGGCCGTCAAAGAATACGGCCTGGATTCCGTAGCCGTCGCAAACCGTCGACAGCGTCTCCTTGGTTTTATAGATCGACCAGTTGGCCTGCAGGTATCCGCCGTCCTTGGTACCGTCCGAAAATCCCAGCATGATGGTCTGTTGGTTGCGACGCTGAGCGATATGCGCCCGGTACGGCGGTATGTCAAAGAGGGCCTGCATGATGGATCCGGCGTTGTGCATACCTTCCATGGACTCGAAGAGGGGGATAATATCGACCGGCACATCCTCTTGGCCCCACTCGCACCACCGTAAAAGACTGAACACAAACAATACCGCCCAAATATCCTCAGCATGACTGATGATATAGCGGTTGCACCCCTCGCTCCCGTTTTTTTGCTGGATGTGCTTCATCCGGGCAATCGTTTGAATCGTATCCTTGATAAGCGCATCATCAAACTGGTCGGGGTTCACAGCAATGTCGTCGCGCAGCAGAACGGCGATCAATTCGTCATTTCCCAGCTCATCCAGGCTCTGTTCAATCAGGTTCGCCTGCTTCAGGATGGCTTCCACGGTTTGCCGGTGGACGTCATGGTTTTGCCGGATATCGAGCGCCGCGAAATGCGTTTTGAATATGTCGACCTTATCCATGAGGTTTTCCAGCTCGTCGAGATAAAGCCTGTTGTAATTCTCGACAAGCGACGCCCGGATAGCGGCGAGGGAATCGATGACCTCTTCGTAGCGAATCGTTTCATTCGGGTCGAACATGGTGACGTAAAGCCTGTCCCTCAGATTCGCGAGAACATCTTCCACCCCCCTAAAGGTCAATTTCCGAGACAGACGCGCGACATCGTCATAATAACACTTCATCAGGTTCATGCGCAGTTCATCGGCGACATCCGCCGTGATGTCAGCGGTGACGAACGGATTGCCGTCCCGGTCGCCACCGGGCCAGAATCCGAGCTGAATGATGGCGGGGCAATCGAAACAGCTGTTCCGGACCGTCTTTTTTACCGTCGCATACATCTCCCCCACGGCCTCGTAAAACACGTGGCGCAGCAGGTAGATAATATTCCGGGCCTCATCCAAGGGGGTCGGCTTGCGGGCGTTGATCAGGGAAGTCAATCCCAGTTGCTGCAGTTTCAGGTCGATTTGATCGATATCGTTCCGGGTGATCAGCGATTTCAATTGGCCGATGATATCCAGTACCGACGGCGAATAGAACTGGGTGGGGTGGGCCGTGAAAACCAGGCGGGCACTGAAACAGGACAGGTCGTCCGACAGGTTGCAGCTCTTGTCGTCGCGGGCCAGCAAGGTGAGGCAGTCCTTCAGCGACAAGTGGTCGTCGAGCGGCACGAGCTGTTCGAAGGCGGCATCTTCCGCGCTGTCGTAAAGCACGACCTGCCGCTCAACATAACGGATGACGTGAAACATGAAATCAATTTTCTCTTTTTCCGTTTTTATAGCGGTGTGAACCTCAAAAAAGGCATCCAGGATCCCGAGCGGATCGGTTCCCGCGTCGAGGCCCTGTTGACACACATGCTGCAATAGAGGCATGCGCATGCCGATGTTGCTGATCTTGCGAAAAGGGAGATTCAAGAACAAGCTGTTGTAGACATCAAACTTATTCTTGACCGCTTTTTCAAATGTATGCAATTTTGCAGGATTATTCATCGGTTTCTTTTCGTGGGTTTAAATTGGAAAATGGGCGCCTATGCCTCCGATCGATCCCGAAGGCCCCAAAACAATGTGAACATATTATCGGGAAGAAAAATATCAACCGATACGCCCTTTAATTTTTTCGATACCCGATTCAATTTTCGGCTTGGGAGGTATTTTTGGAAAGGCCCTGAACGGAACAGACGGATCGGGAAGTCGCTGAAACGGCGCGTGTCATGGTGTGCCCGCTGCCGCCCCGGATGAGGCGGCCATACCCGCCGGCATGATCATGGATGGCGACACAAACGCCATTGTATTTGAAATCCGTGTCGATGGCCCAGCGTGTGAAGACGAAGCGAGCGGCGCAGACCCATCGTCCCTGCGCCTTGAACGGGCGCCGGCTCCCGATGCACCGAATATCATCTTAACCAGGTGCTGAATCCCCCCAAAAACGGGGAACGCCGCCGATGGCTCTGGGATTATTGTGGTGATCGGGGTTCGATGACCCTATCCAATGACCAACGAACAGAGGCCCAATGGAAAAAGAATAGTGAACAAAATATCCCGGCCCGAATGCTTCCCTGCAAGGTCAGCTGTAATTTGTGCGGGACGCCCATCGCGGATGAAGGGC
>CAYMAR010000289.1:0-4897 GCA_964388465.1 uncultured Desulfobacteraceae bacterium | reverse complement strand
CACTTGGCCATGTAGTTGGTGTACCAGTTGTTGTTGACGCATTGGCCGTATTCGTTGGGTCCCATCACGCGGTTGATCGCGTAGCCGTTGCGGTAGGGGATGAAGGCGCAGCGGCTGGCGAAGAAGCGCGCCACCTCGACCAGGACATCCACCCCCCGCTCATACAAATAGGTGGGGTCGCCGGTCACCCGGGCGTGGACGAAGACGGCGTAGGCGATGGCGGCATTGATGTGGATCTCGCCGATGGCGTATTCCCAGACCGGGGTGTCCTCCGTGCCGTCGAGCGTGGTCATGGGGAACATCGCGCCCTGGTAGCGGAACTCACGGGCGCGGTCGCGCGCCGCGGGCAGCGTGCGGTGCCGGTATTCGAGCAGCTTGCGGGCGGAATCGGGATGGGTGAAGAGGTAGAACGGCAGGCAGTAGCTTTCCGTATCCCAGAAAGTCCGCCCGTTGTAGCACTCGCCGGAGTAGCCCTTGGGGCCGATGTTCAGGAGCGGGTCGCGCCCCCGGTAGGTGCCGAGCAGTTGGAACATGCAGTAGCGGATCCCCTGCTGAGAGGCGGGATCGCCCTCGATCTCGATGTCGCAGCTGTCCCAAAGCCGGGAGAGATGCCGGGCATGAGCCTCACGGGCCTGCCCGTAGCGGTTTTCCTCGGCAGCCAGCGTCCCGCGGCTCTTTTCGACCAGGAACCGGACGACTTCCGCCTCCTGGGCAGGATCCGCCTCGGTGCGCTCCTCCTCCTTGGGGATCAGCCCGTAGGGATGGCCGGCGTCCCGGCTCGTCCACACGGCGACTCGTTTCTCGAAGAGATACTCCCGGTCCGCTTCGGGGGTGAAGGCGAACGCCAGGGCGACGCGCTTGTCGGAGGCCTGGTAGTCCCCGGCCACGCCGGCAATGGCGGGGCTCTCGACGCTCATCCGGTGGATCGTGTACTGTCCCGTGGTCATGACATTCGTAAGCAGAAAGGCGTCGGCGGCGTCCGCCCCCTGGCAGAGCATCCGCGTGTGGACACGGCTGGTGGCGAAATCGCGGTTCTCGCGCCGCCCGTCGAGCGCGAAAGTGACCTTCACCGGGCGGCGGTGGCCGAGCGCGGCGAGCGAGAAGCGGATGGCGCCGAGGTGCGGGTCGTCATGGCTCACCAGGCGTTCCCAACCGAGACGGGTCCGGACGCCGGAACGGGTCACGAAGACCAGGCACCGGGAGAGCAACCCCTGGCGAAGGTCGAGCGAGCGCCGGTAGTCGGTGAACGCCGAGGTGGCCAGGTCCAGGGATTCGCCGTCGACCTCGACGTTGATCTCAAGCCAGTTGACGGTGTTGATCATGGAATTGACGAAGGTGGGGAACCCCTTCCGTTTCCAGGGATAAGCCTGGCTTTCCTTGACGTAGATGCCGCCGATGTAACAGCCGGGCAGGGTCTCGCCGGCGAACCCCTCCTCGAAATTGCCCCGGCATCCCATGTATTCATTGGCCAGGGAGAAGATGGACTCGCCGATCTCGTTGTCCTCAGGGCGGAACTGCTCTTCCGTCACGCTCCACGGCTCGATGGTGGTGAAAGGGGTTTGCGTCTGGTTGTTGTCCATGGCCTCGGATCTCCTGGTCAGTTCTCGCGGTTTTTCTGGCGCCGGGGCGCCGTAGCGTCTTTCTTATATTCAGCCACCAGCATTTCGAAGATCGCCAAGCCGCGCAACTCCGCGTGCAGGTCGCCGCGCTCATCGAGACTGAACGGCACCGGGGTCTGCCCGGGGGCGAGGGTCAAGCCGGTGAAGCGACCGCCCTCGGGCCGGCGCAGGCGGAAGCGCAGCGACGGGATCGGCAGCGGCGGCTCTTGCGTCTGTTGGTTGAGGAAGGCGACAGTGAAGCGCTTCTTCTCGGGCTGATGCTGCACGTTCATCCAAACGGCGGGATGCGCGTCGGCGGCGCAGGCAGGGCGGTCGCCGAGCAGCTCCTTGAAAAGCGCCGTGATGAGACGGTTGTTCGCCCCGGTGTCGACCGTCTCGAGGGGCGCGGCACTGTAGAGCGAAAGCCCCTTGGCGACGACGTTCCAGACCAGCGCCGGCGCCGGGGTGTCCTCCCACGGCGGGAAGCAGTGGATGCTGGCCCAGTCCTGGTCGTTGACCGTCCCCGTCTTCGGACTGGCATAGGGCGGCGGCGGCGGGGCATGCCTGCCTTCGCCCGCCTCGATGTCAGGGAACCGGCCCAGGTAGAAGGCGGCATGGCGGCGGGGGCGGCCTTCGAGGGCCGCCTGGGCGGCGAGACCGCCGTCGCATTCCGGGTGGGCCTTGAGCTCCGCCTGGAGCGCTCCGGCGGCCTCGCTGATTTTCGCGGCAATACTCATCGTCTGAATCCTTTTGTGACTGGTTGTCATCCGGCCTTCTTGCCCGTGCGGATCGCCTCGATCCGGTTTGTCCCCGGTCGAAGCGCGGAAAACGGGATGCGCCCGGGATCGGCCACGGGCTTGCCGTTGAGCTTCACCCGAATGCCGCGCGTGCCGCGGCCGCTGATGCGGATGTCCACCCGGCGCCCGGCCAGGACGAGGTTGCGGATCTCGACCGGCTCCTTGACCGGCGTCGGGCGCAACGCCAGGCCATCGATCGTGACATCCACGCCCGCGTAGGCGGTGAAGAAGATCTCGTACCAGGCCTTGCCCGAGAAGGGCTGCTTGCCGCCGGGGCAGTCAGGGGCAAGGTCGCCCGCGTTGACGGCGTCGAATGTCAGCCCCTCGGGGATGGTGAAGCGGTCCCAGTACCATTTCACATTCTTTGTCCAAGCGGCCAGTTCCCGGGCCTTGCCGGCCAGGGACATGACGTTCCAATAGAACGGCTCGACCACGGGGAAATATTGCTGGGTCTGGTTGCCATCACTGTAGAAAGCCGCCGGATCGGAGAGCGGGAACATAAAGATGCCGAGCGTGTTGGCGTAGTTCCGGGTCATGAAGGCGGCGATGCGCGGCAGGTCATCCCGCACCAGGTCGGCGGCGTAGGGCGTGACCCAGAGGACCGCGTAGGACGGATGGTGCCGCCGTGGTACAAGGTCGCGGCTCGAAGCCGAGTCGACGAAGTAGCCGGCCTCGACGTCGAAGAAGACCTTGCGAAAGCCGGCCTGGCAGCGGTCGGCGGCGGCGGCGAGCGTCGGTTGGAATTCGTGCGCCGTGGCGTCACCAGAGTCGGCCAGGACGCGCGTCAGGTCGGCGAGGCTGCGCAGCGCCTGGTAGTAGATGCTGTTGTTGAACACGCTCAGGTCGTGGCCGTCATGGCCGAGGAACCGCGGGAAGTCGGGGAAGAGCGACTTTCCCTCCACCAGCCCGGTGTCGCCGACCACGGCCTTCATCGCCTGCTCGACGATCCAACGGGCGAAGGGGTAGTACTCCTTGAGCGTCGCCAGGTCGCGGCTGACGCAATAGTGGTTGTAGAGCATGACGCTGTAGAGGCACTGCGCGTTGAAGGCCATGGCGCTCGCCGGTTTCAGGTCCAGCGTGAAGGCGTGCGCAATGCCGAGCTTGGGATGCGCCAGGGAGCGGTAGAACTCGAGCATCTCGCGGACGAATCCGCCGCGTCCGGCCAGCATCAGCCCCTTGGAATAGACGATGCTGTCCCAGCCCCAGACCCAGTAGTGCCCGGCCGAGGCGCGCATGGCGCCGGGAATGTCCTCGACCCGCAGGGCGTCGACCGTCTCCGGGAGCTGCGCCAGGAACGACTGGAGGGCGGGCTCGGCCACCCGGATTTCCGGCTGCCGCCGCGTCCGGCGCGCGGCGGCGGCGAACTTGGCGTCGCACAACGTGTGCGCCGAGCGCCGGAGCTCCGCCATGCGCTTGAGCAGCGCCTCCCGCGAGCCGGCGAAGCCGACGATGAAGGCCGCTTGCTTCTCGAACGGCGCGCTGTCGGCGTGATACTTGAAGCCGTCGTGCAGGGTCTGGAACGCGAGGCTGAGATCCGAACCGACCGCGATGTGCGTCTCGCCGTGGCGGACCTCCTGCGTGCCGAAGGGGTTGGCCGTTTTCGTCGCCGCCTCTGTATCCGGCGGCGGCAGGTCGTCCACGACGCGCGTGGCGAACACGCCGGTCTCGGGGAGTTCGGCGAATGGCGACCAGGTCCGGTGGTTCATCCCCACCTGGCTGGGGCCGCCGTGCCAGACCAGGCGCAGCGCGACCGCGGCCCGGGACGGGTTGCGGAGGATCCTAACCCGCTGCACCACGGCGTCGTTGAGGAGCACAAGCTCATGGCGCACCCGCACCGCGCCGGCCAGTCCCTCCGAGCGAAAGCCGAAGGGGTGCAGTTCGGTGTTGCGGAACGTCGGATGGTACGGCACGCCGTCAACCAGAATGCAGATCCGGAATAGCTTGAAAAAGGCCGCGACCGGATCGGCACTGCGGAAAAAGCCGGTCCGCCCCATGGGCTGGCTGCCGTAATACACCAGCGAAGTCAGGCCGCCGTGGCGCCCCAGGGCGGCGCCGATCCGGCCGCCGCAGAACCAGAATTGGTCGAGCTCGATACCCTCAGGCATCAATGGATTGTCGTTGCGGTAGTTCATAGTGATATCACCCTGCGGGATCCGATCGGTAAATCTACCGGCAATAGCTTCTTTTGCTCGATGCTTGCTCATGTGATTGTCCATGTCGTTAGTTTTTAGCCTTTTGGGTTACTGCAAAAAACCGTCCGTCGCAGCTCGCCGAAACGATGCCCAGGTAGCGGTCGTCCGCGAAGCCGAGCGTGACTTCGGTCTTCTGTCCCAGTGTAATGAGCTGGGTGCTTTGCTTATTGCACTCTTTCATTCTTTACTTCTCCTACCCGGACGCGTCACGGCGTCTCCCTCCAGCGCGAGTCTGCCGTCGGTGAAGGAGAACAACCCGACGGAGCCGCCGGTCAGCTTGATGGTCTGTCCCTGCCAGCAGACGATGCCG
>CAYMAR010000288.1:3016-4918 GCA_964388465.1 uncultured Desulfobacteraceae bacterium | reverse complement strand
CGTCGGGGCCAGATGCTCACAAACCGTTCGCCGCTGATCTGGAAAACGAGCGGCTCAATCCAGTTTTGGCGTTCGTAGCCGTCCTGCGAGGCAAAGCGCACCGGTCCAAAAGGGGTTTCCGTATCAAGGGCTGCCAGCGCGGCGCGAATGTTTTCCGGTTGAAGGTCGCGCGCCGTTTCGATGGCCGCAGCCGCCACCAGGATCGCGCTGTAGGCCTCGGCCCCATGGTAATCGGGTGGGGTCTGGAAACGTTCGACAAAATCATCGTAATAGGCCCGGGCCCCGCGAAAATTGGTTTCCGGCCCCCAGAGGGCCGCGGTTACCAGGCCCTCGCCGTTGGTGGCGGTTTTGGCGATGAACTTGTAATGCGTGAAGCCGCCCGCCCCGCCGCAAAGCAATGCCTGGGGGGTCATCTTCCGGACCTGGGTCACGAGCTGCGCGCCATCATTCAGATAGGACACCATGTAGATCACATCCGGCGGGCGCAATTTGAGCGGGGCCAGGATGCGCTGAAAATAGTCTTCGGACGCGCGTTCACGAAAATAGGGGATGATGGCCGTCAACTCAATGTCGTTTTCTCTGCAGAACCACATCATTTTCATGGCGCCGCTCGTGCCGTAAGGACTGTTTTCGTACAGGATGGCCATGCTGCGGGGCAGGACCTCTGCCAGCAGAAAAGATTCCAAGCCGTTGGTGTAGGCGCTTGCCGGCAGGTTAAGCCGGAAGACGTTGGCGAGCTGACGCTGAGTGATGCGGTCGTCCGCCGCCGTGCTCACCAGAAAGGGGATGCCGAGGCGATCGGCAGCCATGGCGGTATAGAGCGTGTTCGAACTCGAATAGCCGCCGACCAGCATGACGGCGCCCTGTGTCTTCGCCAGTTCGACCACGGCCCTCTCGCCCTCGCGCCGGCGGCCCTGGTCATCAGCAAGCACCAGCTTCAATTTGCGGCCTTTAACGCCCCCGGACGCATTGACCGCTTCGACCGCCATGTCGTAAGAATGCTTCATCATTTGGGCATAGGCGAAATCCTTCCAGTGGATGACGCCGACCTTGATTTCATCGGCGGCGCGACCGGCTCCGGTGAACGGCACCACCATGGCTATGCTAACGATCATCACGGATAGAAGACGCGTTGGCGTGCTCATCATGGCCTTCCTTTCAGGATGAATGGTGTTTACAAACCAGGGAAAAAATCGTTACAGGCTTGTGTCTTACAATGCGGCCGCGGTTTTTTTGCCGGGCGGCGTCAATCCCTTTCAGAAGCATTCACATGGCGAGCGGCAGGCGATTAGAAATGTAACGAGATTACACGATTGGATTGCGGTAGGATAGGAAAGGTATAATTTTTTTTGTAAATTTAATATAAAGGTAAATTGACCATCAAACTTCGAAAGTCAATCCGATGCGGTCGCGCCACGGGCGGTCATCCGTTCGATGGCGTGACCCGTGGGGCTTTCAGGAAAGCCGCTGCCGGGGGGGATGCCGTAAACGACCGCGTGGCGTCGCACACACACTCTCAAGGTTGCGAAGCCCCGCCACCGGCTTGTTCAAAGCCGCCAGCCCAAAGGTGCTTTCGGGTGCCGTTGCCGGTTTCCCGGATGAATGTATCATGAAGCGGGCCTGATCGGCGGCGTATCGTTTCCGATCCGCATACCCGGCATCGAGGGGTGGGGAAAGCCGGACGAACCCTGCGGTCGCGGGGTGCGTGCGAATGAAATCAAACGTTGAACAGGCAATGCAGGTCACAGAGGAAGATCCGATGAGCACTCTTTTTCGCTACACGGCCTTTACCGATCGCCCCGAAGGCGGCAACCCTGCCGGGATCTGGATCGGTGATCGACTCCCGGAACCCGAAGTCATGCAGCAGATGGCCGCCGAGGTGGGATACTCGGAGACCGCCTT
>CAYMAR010000288.1:0-2916 GCA_964388465.1 uncultured Desulfobacteraceae bacterium | reverse complement strand
TCGATCCCCCCGGTCAGGGCCTACGCCGGCGCCTGGCATCTGGTGCTGGCCGTGGCCGACCTGTCGCGCCTCAATGCGTTGGATTACGATTTCGATCGACTCAAGGCCTTGTTGCTCAGAGAGGGTCTGACCACGCTGCAGCTCGTCTGGCGGGAAAGCGCCGTTGTCTTCCACGCCCGCAATCCTTTCCCGGTGGGCGGCGTCGTCGAAGATCCCGCCACCGGGGCGGCGGCTGCAGCCCTGGGTGGCTATCTCCGCGAGGCGGGGCTCGTCGAGGCCCCCGCCGCCATTCTGGTCCGTCAGGGGGAGGCCATGGGGCGGCCCAGCCGGCTGAAAGTGGAAATCCCGGTCAAAGGCGGCATCATCGTCTCGGGAACGGCGGTCCCGATGCAGGCGCGCGGATTCTCGGATTAGAGACAGGGGCCATGGAAGGGACTGAACCGATAGATACCGCCAAGAAAAAAAGGATGGCGGCGACCGATTGGGGCCATCGCCGGCCAGATGGATCTTGCGGCCGTTTTGCGCTTCGTGGGCCGCCAGATAGCGTGTCCGGTTTGAGCATCAGATGCAGGTCAACCCATCCAACAACCTAAGGGAAACGGAACAAAATGGGAATCTCCGACTGGCTGGATGACCAGGTCGCCGATGGCGTGGACGTGTCGCAGATCGAAATTCCATCCGAGGTGGCCTTCGACGACACGGCCGACGAAACGGTATTCTACGAGGAATTCAATCCCTGCGGGATGCTCTGCACGCAGAACCATCCCTACGCCAAAATCGAGCGTTTCGGACGCTGGTACTGCTGCAAGGGGCAGGACCGGAAGGCCGGCGTCCATTCCGATCAGATGAAATGGCGCCTTCATACCCGGGACAAGGATCTGGCCCTTCAAACGGCCAGGAGACGCCTTGAAGCATAGCAACGCTGTCCTTCAAAATTGCCTCCCTTTCTGTAACCCATCTGTTTTTTCGGGGTCTACAGGTCCGACAGGTAACCATGGATTCATTTTCCGAGGGAGGTATGCCAACGATGTCCGCGCCCATTTCACGCCGGGCCTTTCTGAAAGGCGGTTTGGCGGCCGCGGCCACCGCCGCGGTGGCGGCACCGGCCGTCCGGGTCGAAGCCGCCGGCACCGGCCGCCATCTGGCCACGCTGATCGATATCAGCAAATGCATCGGCTGCGGGGCCTGTGTGGCGGCCTGCCGCGAGGCCAACGCCGCCAAGTTCCCCACCCCCGAGAAACCGTTTCCCAGGATGTATCCCGAGCGGGTACAGGTCTCGGACTGGTCCGGGCGCCAGGACGTGGACGACCGGCTGACGCCCTACAACTGGCTGTTCATCCAGGAAGTATCGGTTGAACACCAGGACGAGACCTTCGAATTGACCATCCCGCGGCGCTGCATGCACTGCGTCAATCCGCCCTGCGTCAAGCTCTGCCCGTGGGGCGCGGCCCGGCAGTACGCCAACGGCATCTCGCGCATCGACACCGACATGTGCCTGGGGGGCAGCAAGTGCCAGAACGTCTGCCCCTGGGACATCCCCCAGCGCCAGACGGGCGACGGGCTCTACCGCAAACTGCTGCCGTCGCTGGCCGGCAACGGGATCATGAACAAATGCGACCGCTGCTACGATGCGGTGGCCAAGGGCGGGGCGCCGGCCTGCATCGAGGCCTGCCCCGAGG
Source organism: uncultured Desulfobacteraceae bacterium (assembly GCA_964388465.1). Classification (GTDB taxonomy): domain Bacteria; phylum Desulfobacterota; class Desulfobacteria; order Desulfobacterales; family UBA5852; genus JABZFP01. Next base: position 1,237 of record CAYMAR010000288.1, on the reverse strand, counting down.
CGGTTCAGACCATCGGTCCCCAGGAGGTGATGATTGCCCGCGCCCAGGCGCTGGCACGCGCGACCGGCGGCTATCTCTACGGGATCGAGGAGAACGGCGGCACGAATACCATCTATCATTCAATGGTGCCCTTCGAGGCCATCAACCGGGCGATCCAAGCCGGTCCGGGACAACCGCATCTGGGCCCGGCCGCCGACCGCATGGCCGCTGCCAACAATATCGGCTGGGCCATGCTGGTGGCCCCGCTGGCCGGAGCGGCCGCCGCCGCGGGGCGGATCGTGAAGGCCGGCCGGCGCGCGGCGGCACCCGCGGATGCCGGCAAACCCGGATCGAATTGAAACCGCCGAGGAGATAAACATGCCGCACCCCCAAACTTCCGCCCCCGCCGTCGTGATGATCGCGCCCTCCGTGAGGGTCATCTACCTCACTCTGCTGGTTTTTATGGGTCTCAGCGGCTTCGGCCAGATGCCGATCTTCAAGCGTTACTATGTCGCCGATCTGCCCGGGCTGGGATGGCTGGCCCAGTTCTACGTCACCCACTACATCCACTACGTGGGCGCGATCCTGCTCCTGGGCATCTCGGCCTACTGCGCCGTTTACTACCTGGCGGACCGGCGCCGCGAGCTGAAAATCACGGTCTACGGGTGGCTGCAGGGCGGCGTGCTGACCGGCATCGTCGTTACCGGCGCGCTGCGGGTAGTCAAAAACTATGCCGGGGTCACCATGTCCGCCGGCCTGATCGTGTTTCTGGACATCCTGCACCTGGCCCTGGTGATGGGCATGATGGTGATCGGTTTCGTGGGCTTGTGTTGGCGCCGGCGATGGCTTAATATCCGTAACCAACCTTCGTAAAGGGGACGGTCATGAAAACCCTGCTCGTACCGCTGTTGATCATCGCCGCCTGGTTTCTGCTGCAAGCCTACATCCTGCCGAAGCTGGGCGTCTCCACCTGAATGCGGCCGGCTTGTCGGTCGACAGGCACAAAGGAACATGGGGAACGCCAAGACAGCCAGGAAAACGGTCCAGGATGACGACTACGAACTGATCCGGGCCATCAACGCCGGACAGTCCGATCGTTTTGAAGAACTGGTCCGCAAATACCAGCAGAAGGTCTACAATTTCGGGATGCGTATGTGCGGTGAGCCCCGGGATTCCGAGGACCTGGTTCAGGAAACCTTTCTAAACGTTTTCCGCTACCTGCCAGGTTTCCGCTACGAGACCAAATTCAAGAACTGGA
>CAYMAR010000287.1:0-4928 GCA_964388465.1 uncultured Desulfobacteraceae bacterium | reverse complement strand
TTCTGGCCGGCGCCAACTGCGGCGGCTGCGGCTATGCCGGCTGCTCGGCCGCCGCGGTCGGTGTGGTCAGCGGCAAGGCCCCGCCCAGTGTTTGTGTGGTTGCCGGCCCCGAAACCACCATTCAAGTGGCCGAGGTCATGGGCGTCGATCCAGGCAGCGCCGAACCGCGCATGTCCGCCAACGATTGCGAGGGCGGCCACCGGGCGGCGGACAAGTTCCTCTACAACGGCGTCCAAAGCTGCAGCGCCCTGGCCGCCATGTACGGCGGTCAGCGGGTCTGCACCATCGGCTGCATCGGCAACGGCGACTGCATCGCCTCCTGCCAGTTCGACGCCATCCACATGGGGCCCAACGGCTTTCCGGTCGTCGACGAATTCAAGTGTGTCGGATGCGGGGCCTGCGAGAAAGCATGCCCCAAGGGGATCATCCACGTGCGCACCATGTCGGAGCGCCTGCTGCATTTCAACCAGTCCGACGATGCGCTGGCGCCCTGTCAGCAGACCTGTCCGGCTGAAATCGACATTCAGCGCTATATCGCCCAGATCCGCGAAGGCGATTACGAAGGCGCCGTACACACCATCCGTGAACGCAACCCGCTCCTGCTCTCCTGCGGCCGCGTTTGTCCGCACCCCTGCGAAGACAAGTGCCGTCGCGGCCTCGAGGACGAACCCGTATCCATCAATCAACTCAAACGCTTCGTGGCGGACTATGAGATGAATTCGGGCAAACGTCTGCCGATAGCCTGTGCCCCGGACACGGGCAAGCGGGTTGCGGTTATTGGTGGTGGGCCGGCCGGGGTCAGTTGCGCCTACTTCCTGCGACGACTGGGCCACCATCCCACCATTTACGAAGACATGTCCAAATTGGGCGGCATCACCCGCTATGGCATCCCGGAGTACCGCCTGCCCGACCAAGTACTGGACTGGGAAATCGAAGGTATCCTCAACCTGGGGATCGATGTTCATTACAATACCCGTCTGGGCGAGGATTTCAGCATTCAGAGCCTGCGCGACGAAGGCTACGAGGCCATTTTCATGGGGATCGGCGCCTGGAAGGATTACACCCTGGGCATCGAGGGCGAAGATCTCAACGGCGTCACCCAGGGTATCAAATTTCTATCCACCGTGGCCAACCATCCGGAGAAAAGGATCCCGGTGGGCCGGCGTGCGGCCGTGGTGGGCGGTGGTAACTCGGCCATCGACTGCGTACGCACCCTGCTGCGCCTCGGCTGTGAAGAAGTCTATATCGTCTACCGCCGCACGCGCAAAGAGATGCCGGCCAACGAAGTGGAAATCGTCGCCTCCGAGCACGAGGGCATCAAATTTCAATTCCTGGCGGCACCGACCCGGGTGCTCGACGACGGGCAGGGCAACGTAAAGGGTTTGGAGTACCTGCAGATGGAACTGGGCGAGCCCGATGCCAGCGGTCGCCGACGACCGGTACCCATCGAAGGCTCCGAAACCGTGCTGGAAGTGGACATGGTCATCTCGGCCATCAGCCAGCGGCCTGACATCGGCTTCATGGAAAAGGAGCCGGAGCGCGAGAAAATCGAGATCACCCGCTGGCACACCTTCGACAACGACCCCGAAACCCTGCAGTGCAGTCTGCCCTTCCTGTTCACCGGCGGCGACGTGGCCACCGGCCCGTCCCTGGTGGTGGACGCCATTGGTGCCGGCCGCCGGGCGGCCCGTTCGATTCACCAGTACATCACCGGGGAAGAGGTCCAGGGCAGTCCCAAATCGCTGCGCAAAAGCCACATCCCCGAGTCCCTGTTCAAAACCGTGCCCGGCGTGGTGGCCTCCAAACGCACGCCCATGCCGGAGTTGGCCGTTGCCGAACGCATCGACTCCATGGTCGAGGTGGATCTGGTGATCAGCGAGGCCGACGCCAAACACGAATCGAAGCGCTGCCTTAAATGCTGCCGCATTTGCTATGACAAGGACGACGCCAGCGCGGCCTGACGTTTCCGCGCGGACAGCACCATGCGGAAAAGTTCCAGCGCAAGGCTTGCGAATCTCGAGGTATGAAGCGCAACGCCGACATCGGACTTTTTACGCAACCGTCAATTTTGGCCGCGGCAGCAGTGCCAGTACACGCTGCATGTCATCGGGTATAGACGCCTCGAACGTGGCTTTCCGATCGTTGTCCGGATGGCAAAAAGTCAGCTGCCAGGCATGCAGCATCTGCCGTCCGGCGTCTCGCAGCGCTTGTGCAACTTCACCCCTCAATACGCCATCGCCATGCGTTCGGGGACCGTATACCGGATCACCCAGGATGGGATGCCGAATGGCGGCACAGTGCACCCGGGCCTGGTGGGTCCGACCGGTTTTCAGTTCCAGATCCAGCAGGGCCGCGCCCTCGTACGGCTGCCGCACCGTCCACTGCGTCAGGGCCGGACGGCCTCGTCCCTGGGCGATGGCCATTTTCTTGCGATCGACGGGATGGCGGCCGATGGGCAGGTCGATCTCACCCCTTTTTGTCTGCGGACATCCCCGGACGATGGCCAGATAATGTTTGCGCACGGTCCGCGCCTTGAACTGTCGGGCCAGGCGTTCATGCGCTTGACGTTTTTTGGCCACGACCATGACACCGCTGGTGTCCTTGTCCAAGCGGTGGACAATGCCCGGACGAAACGCGTCGGCCTGTTGTTCCAACTCCGGGCAGTGGGCCAGAAGACCGTTGACCAGCGTGCCGGAAGCATGACCCGGAGCCGGGTGCACCACGAGACCGGCCGGCTTGTTAAGCACGATGATGTGGGCATCTTCATGCAGGATGGCGAGAGCCATCGGCTCGGCCCTGAATCGGACCGGTTCGGATACCGGCACGCGCCCCGAGATGAGATCCCCCTCCGCGAGCCGATGGGAGGGCTTGCGGACTTGATGATTGACCACCAGGTCGCCCTTGCGAATCAGTTGCGCGAGATGGGATCGGGAATATTGGGGCAGCAGAGCGGTCAGCACGCGGTCGAGGCGTTCACCGGCGTGCTGGGTATCGATCCGGAAACTTAGACCGTCGGGGGGGATTGGCATAGGCCATCGAAATCGGGCGTTTCAGTCTTTGAAAAGCGCCTCGATTTCTTTGAGAACCGTTTTCTCGTCAGACTTCTTGGCGGTCGATAATTCCTTGACGAGCAGCGCCTGCGACGTGTCGTACAACTTGCGCTCGCCAAAGGAAAGATCCTTGTTGAGCTTCAACAAGAAGAGGTCGCGAAAAACTTCGGCCACATCGTAAAGGCTGCCGGTCTTGATCTTGTCCATGTATTCGCGGTAGCGGCGGTTCCAGGTTTGATTGTCGCTGGCCGAACTGTCGCGATTCTTGATCACATCGAAAACCTTGGGCACGTCCTTGGCATCGATGATATCCCGCAAGCCCACCGAGGCCACGTTCCAGGTGGGGATCATGATGACCATGCCGTTTTCGAGCACCTTCATGATGTAGAAATCATGCTTCTCGCCATTGACCACGCGGGTCTCGATCGCGGTGATTTCGCCCACCCCGTGGGCGGGATAAACCGCAAGATCGCCGACTTTGAATTGCTTTTCCTTATCTTGGCCGGCGTTTGGTTCTTTACTTTTCTTATCCGTCATAGACCCGTACCGTTGTAAGCGCTGAACGCAAATTTTTCCAATTTAATTAGAAGGATAATATCATAGCCCCGGCAAACAATCAATTAAAAAAGGATTGGCGCCTGTGGGCGCCAATCCTTTTTTTATGGCCTAAGCTAACTTAGCTGTTCACTAATGGCCCTACATCAAGAAAGGCACCATCAGCAGCGCAACCACGTTGAGGATCTTGATCATCGGGTTGACGGCCGGGCCGGCGGTATCCTTGTAGGGGTCGCCGACGGTGTCACCGGTGACGGCCGCTTTGTGGGCATCGCTGCCCTTGCCGCCCAGGTGACCGTCTTCGATGTATTTCTTGGCATTATCCCAGGCCGCGCCACCGGTCGTCATGGAAAGGGCCACGAAGACACCGGTCACGATGGAGCCGATGAGCAGGCCGCCCAGGGCGATTTTGCCCAGGAAGAAGCCCACCAGCAGCGGCGCCACCACCGGCAGCAGGGCCGGCACCAGCATCTCTTTCAGGGCGAACTTGGTGACGATGTCCACACAGGCACCGTAATCCGGTTTGGCGGTGCCTTCCATGATGCCCGGGATCTCGCGAAACTGGCGACGAACTTCGTCCACCACGGCGCCGCCGGCGTTACCGACCGCCTTCATCGCGATGGAGGCGAACAGGTAGGGCAGGAGCCCACCGATGAACAGGCCGATGATGACGCTGACGTCGGAGAGATCAAAACGCATGGCTTCCTTGCCACCGCCCTTGATCTGGAATTCCATGACATAGGCAGCGAAAAGCACCAGAGCGGCCAGACCGGCGGAGCCGATGGCGTAGCCCTTGGTGACGGCCTTGGTGGTATTGCCGACCGCATCCAGGGGATCGGTCACGGCGCGGACGCTTTCGTCCATCTCCGCCATTTCGGCAATGCCGCCGGCGTTGTCGGTGATGGGGCCGTAGGCATCGATGGCGATGACCATACCGGTCATGGAAAGCATCGACATAGCGGCCATGGCAATGCCGTAGAGGCCGGCAAAGTTGTAGGCCAACAGGATGGCCAGACAGATGGCCAAAACCGGCGCGGCCGTGGCCTGCATGGAGACGGCCAGACCGGAGATGATGTTGGTGCCGTGGCCGGTGGTGGAGGCTTCGGCAATGGCCTTAACCGGTCCGTAAAGGCCGGTGTAATATTCGGTGATGATGACGATCACGACGGTCAGCACCAGGCCGATCAGAGCGCAGTAGAAAATATTCATGGCGGGAATGTCAGGAATGGTCCCCATGAGCTTCATCGTGGCAAAGTAGAAGGCAACCGCGGCCAGGATGGCGGAGCCGAACATGCCTTTGTAGAGCGCGCCCATGATGTAGCC
>CAYMAR010000286.1:2948-4934 GCA_964388465.1 uncultured Desulfobacteraceae bacterium | reverse complement strand
ATCCATGCCACAAAGCTTTTGTAAATATTTAAATTATTATTTCAATAAGTTAAAATATTTGACAATATCAGGGCTTTATTGTAATTTAAACCATATCTTAGCTAAATTTACCGATTAATGGCTTTTTTAATGTTTTGAACGAATCGCGACGGATCGATTTCCAATGCACACCGCAATGGACGCCCTGGGCCAGTCCGAGACATTTTTGGATTTTCAGGAATCCCTTTCGAAAATCGCTCCCATCGACCGGCCGGTCCTGCTCATCGGCGAGCGGGGCACCGGAAAAGAGTTGGCCGCCACGCGGATGCACTATCTATCCCGGCGCTGGCAGGGGCCCTTCGCCGCCCTCAACTGCGCCGCCCTGGCGCCTTCCCTGATCGAGCCGGAATTGTTCGGCTATGAAAAAGGCGCTTTTACCGGCGCCGCCGAGCGGCGTCCGGGGCGCTTCGAAGCCGCGGACGGCGGCACCCTTCTCCTGGACGAAATCGGCAACATTCCCCCGGAAGTCCAGGCCAAAATCCTCAGGGTGGTCGAATACGGCGTTTTCGAGCGTGTCGGCAGCACCCGGCCGGTGGAGGTGGACGTGCGCATCATCGGCGCCACCAATGCCGACCTGCGCGCCATGGCCGCCAAGGGGCGCTTCCAGGCGGATCTGCTCGACCGGCTGGCCTTCGATGTCCTGTTTCTGCCCCCGCTGCGTGCGCGCAGGGGCGATATCCGCTTGCTGGCCGAGCATTTCGCCGGTCGGATGGCCCTTGAACTGGATCGCGGCGAACATCCGGTATTTTCCGCCGGTGCGCTTCGCGCTTTGGAACGCCACGCCTGGCCGGGCAATATCCGGGAGCTCAAGAATGTGGTCGAACGGGCGGTTTACCGTACCGCGGGCGCCACGGTCCGTGACATCGTGTTCGATCCGTTTGATTCGCCGTATGACGCTGCAACGCCCTCGGATAGACCGAAGCCAGCCGAGGCCGCACCACACGCGGCTCCGAATGCTGCTGCGCCGGCGTTTAAGGATCGACCCTTCAAGGAGGCGGTGGCACAGCTGGAAATCCAGCTTCTGCGCCATGCACTGGCGGCCACCCGGTACAATCAGAAAAAAGCGGCGCAGCGGTTGGGCCTGACCTACGACCAGCTGCGCGGACAGATGCGCAAGCACAAGAACGCTTTGACCTGAAGGGGCCGCCTGTCCGTGGCCGGGGGCCGGATCGCCGTGCACGCGCACGTCTTGGCATATACGAAGGCCGCTCCCCTTTGAAGGGGGCGGCCTTTGTATGTTGTCGGGGTTATGGGGTCAGTGGACGGTGATCTGTCTGGGTTTGATCGCCTCGGGCTTGGGGATCTCGATCTTTAGCACCCCATCCTTGTAATCCGCGGTTATTTTATCGGTGTCCACGTGATCCGGCAGTTTGAAAGCCCTTTCGAACCGTCCATGGATTCTTTCGCGGAAATAGGCCTTCTCTTGCTTGACCTCCTCGTCGGCATGACGCTCGCCCTTCAGCGTCAGAACACCGTTCTTGACATCCAGGGCAATGTCCTTCTTGTCGATGCCGGGCATATCGGCCTTGATGACGAAGTGGTTATCGTTTTCATAAACGTCCACCCCAGGATTCCAATGCCATTCAGCCGTCGCGTTACGATGCGCCGCGGACGGGTAGAAAAATTCGTCAAAAAGCGTATTGGCGCGGCCGCGGCCGCCAAACATATCTCGCCATGGGTTCCATCTTACAAGTTCCATCACTCGACCTCCAAGATTGCGGTTAATGGTCAGCGTTCAAACGATCGCCTTCGATGGAAATACGATAAGATTTTCTTGGACCATGTCAATTAATTTTTATTACTATTTATTATTTTTTATTTTAGTAATTTTTTAGGGTCTGGCTTGCGTTCGCCGGTCAGGTCCGGCATCGTCATGTCGGTAATGATGTGGCTGGATGGGACCGGGGGGAGCGGGCAAGGCAACCCGCGGGGCGGCCTGCGGGACGA
>CAYMAR010000286.1:0-2848 GCA_964388465.1 uncultured Desulfobacteraceae bacterium | reverse complement strand
TGGATGGGACCGGGGGGAGCGGGCAAGGCAACCCGCGGGGCGGCCTGCGGGACGACACGGGTGGTTGACATGACCGTCGATGCGCGCATGCATGATCATGCCGTGATATCCAAAAGGTTGCCGATCATTTCGTCCCGGGCACCGATCACGTTGAGATTGACCTTGTAGCCAACCGTCGTCGATATCAGACCCGGCATCTCGTCGGCCAGGTCCACATTCGACAGCGACTTTTCAACTTCGGGGACCGCGGATGCCAGCGGGTCTATCGGCGTCGGGTTGTTCTCCCGTTTCACCCTGAGCCGCACGTCACCGGCCGCGCCTTCCTGCAGAACAGCCCCTTGCCCGCTTGAAGCCGTTCGTATTTACGCTGGCGACGTTGTCGGCCGTGACGCCCAGTTGGCGTTCATGGGCCATGATCGAAGAAACGGCGGTATTGAACGAGATATCCATTTTGGGGTGACCCCGTTGGTGTGATGGCCATCAAGCGGCGCGCTCGCTCGGGCCCGCCCGTAAAACCCGTGACGATTTTTTTGCCGCGAGCGGCAACGGCGCCGGACCGCGAATAGAAACGCCTGTTCATTCTTGTCGGCCGGATCTCTGGAGGGCTTTAGCGGATTTTGGGGGGTACGCGCGGCGGCGGCCGTCCTAATGCCCCCGCTGCCAGCGGCGCACCATGTTGCGCTGTACCGCGGACTGCGGCGAAGCCCAGTCCGCGTGGGGATCATTGCGACGCAGGTCCCGGATCGCATCGATGACGTCGCGCCTCGAAGCCCGGGCGTGACGGACCAGCCAGCAGCCGATCACGGTTCCCGTGCGACCGACCCCGGCCAGGCAATGGACGTAAACCGGCTTGTCGGCCTCGAGGGCTGCATCGATGGCATCGAGGATGGTGCGCATTTCCTCCGCGGTGGGAACACCCATGTCGCGAATGGGGTAGCGCCGACAAATCATATCACGGGGCGTTGACAGGGACATCGATTGGGCGAACGGTTCGTACGGACGAAAGACGTTGCCGGCATAATCGCGTTCGTCGGCTTCCATTAGATTCACGATCCGACGTATGCCGCAATCCAACAGGGCACGGATTTTTCGGCGAGCCGCCCGCTTCGACCGCGCACCCGGGTACTCCCCGGCAAGAAGTCTTCCGGGATCGACCCAGTAGGCGCAGGGGAATGGTGTCGGCAGAACCATGAAACGAACGCGTGGGATGCTGTCCGGCCGGGCGCAGCGGCCGGTGTTCAAAGTATTCCGCTTCTTGTCATTGGGTCCGGGACCATCCTGCGGGTGTCGGCTAGCCTTGAGCCGTTTGTTGCTACTGCCCCGGCACGATGATGCGCGAATCGGCCTCGGCCTTCATTTTCTGCTGCATCTTTTCGAACTGCGCCACCATGTCCAGTGTGGCCTGACGCATGGTTTCCGGAAAAACGGAAAGGGCCTCCTGGAAACTGTTGGCCATCAACCGGGCCTGGACGGGCAGGGGACCTTCCTGGGTCATCAGCTGGGTGGTGCCGATATAAATTTCCGTTCGCGCAGCGTCGGGAGCGCCATCGGCGAGCACCGGTACCAGGCGTCGAACGCTGCCGGCTTTGAGGTCGGTAAAATTTTCCTCGCGGTAGAGGTTTTGCAGATCCATCTCAAAATCAAGATCTTCAACACTTTGAGCCATGTCATCTCTTTCGGTTTGGGTCGGTTGATATCACGTGCCGTCACTTGAGACGGCCACCGCGTCTTCGCAAATGGCCTCCGGCTGTAGGTGGGCTAAATGCGTTTGCGCGCCTCTTCCTCGATTTTCTCGATCATGCTGAAATAGGGGTTGTCCTGGGGAATGGCTTCCCGCAGATGCTGCACGTAGATCTCGATCTTCGCCAGAGCATCGGCCTGTGACTGGATGATGGTTTCGTACTCTTTCTGGAGGCCGAATAGATTGTCGATCTTGCCGCCCAGGGTGCGCAGCATTTTTTCAAGCTGTTCGTCCGGGAGGTCGTCGCGATTTTCAAGCAGCGAGAGAGCCTGGTTGTGAAGCATGCGGTATATTTGCAACGTATCCCCGGAATTGATGAATTTGCGGTAATCCAGGATGCGCTCGATTTTTTCCTTCAGGTCGTTGAGCGGAATGGGCTTCATGATGTAGTCGAAGGCCCCCATCCGCATCGCTTCCACCGCGGTCTCGATGGTGGCGTATCCCGTTATCATGATAACCTCGGCCGTGGGCATGTGCTCCTTGGCGTATCGCACAAGCGTCATACCGCCTTCCATCTGGCCGTCGATATCCGGCATGTTTTTGTCCGTTAGAATAATATCGTAGGTGTGTTGCTGCATGAGGTCAAAGGCGCTGGCCACATCCCGGGCCAAATCGGCCTGATACCCCAGTTTTTCCATGAATCGGGCCAGAAGATCCAGAATGCTTTCTTCGTCATCGGCGATTAATATCCTGACATCCATGCAGTTCCTCTCCAACGCAAACCAAACGAACAGGGCGATCCCGGCGGGAAGCAAGCCGATGCCGGCAAACACGGTTGCCCGGCTCACGGACGAACCGGCGCATAAACAGATTCACTAAATAAATTTCAGTTAGTATTTATCAGTTGCTTAAATTTGTCAAAATAAAATTTGGACGGACGAAAGGTCGGTGGAATCGAACCGGTGCGGTCCGGGGACAGCTTCGATCAACGGCTTCGGGAAGCGCAATTTGACGGGGTGTCGCCGGTTTCCAACTGGTAGCGTTTGATCTTTTCGACGAGGGTCGTGCGATTGAGCCTAAGCAGTTTGGCGGCCTTGTTCTTGACCCACTTGGTCTTTTCCAGCGATTGCAGGATCAGGGCCTTCTCGAATTCGGTAACGGCTGAAT
>CAYMAR010000285.1:0-4940 GCA_964388465.1 uncultured Desulfobacteraceae bacterium | reverse complement strand
GCCGAGGAAGGACGAGAGAATCACCATGTCGACCAGCCCTTCCTCCGCCCAGCGCGGCACGTCGAAACCGAGGGCCAGGCAGGTCTGTGGTTCCGCTGGTACGCGCACCGCGAGCTTGACGGGATGCCCGACGCGCTCGGCCGACGCCTCGGCCAGCCGTTTCGTCTCGCGCATGAATTCCGTCAGGATCGGCAGTCCAGCCTGCTCCTTGCCGGGCGCGAACATCATGCCCCAGCGCAGCCAGTCGAGCTCCAGGCCGAACATATCCCAACGCTCCAGCGCTTCCCGCACCAGGTTCATATGATGATCCCTGACAATCTGGTGGGAATAATCAAACGCTCCCTCCCAACTGCGCTCGCAGCGATACGGCGCACGGCGCAGTTCGGGATGTTGGCGCCACCAGGTCGACGGCCAATGGCGTGTCCAATGCGTCTCGGTCCCCGCTTCGGCCTCGCAATACTCCTTGAGCCCGTGGCAGTCATTCATACGCATGGAGAGCCAACCCTCGATGCCATGATGGCGGCAGCGGTCGAGCCAGCGGGCGTGATGATCGATGCCGCGCTGCGCCAGGAGCCACAGGTTGCGCGCGCCGTGCCGGCGCCATTCCGCCGGCTGTTCCGGCCCGGCGGACGGGTCGTAGTCGCCGTAGAAGGTCTCCCACACCGCGCTCTCGAACAGAGCGCGCTGCACGTTGATGCAGAAGGCAATGCCGGTCACCGGAAACTCCGCGGCCGCATCGACCACGGCATCCACCCCGGCCGGCGTCATCTCGCTCTCCGGACGCGAGGCGTAGAAGCTCTGGTTGTCTTCGTTGATGTATAGGTCGCTCATGCTATTTCCCATGCGTGAATTTCAGTACCAGCATGCCGTTGGGCAATGGGATCTCGACGCCCTCGCGCCACTGCGCGGCGGTCTTGACCCCCAGGTCGAGCTCGTCCGGACCGATGTTGACGACGCGGTAGTCGCCCTCGGGCAGGTCGTGCACCTTGACGGTGAGCTTCCGCTCGGCCACCGGCTTGCCCTCGACGTAGAGCATGAGGTAGCGGGTGTCGGCATTGTCGTGGGTATAGGCGAACCAGCAAGGGGCGGTCACCCGGCGATTGACATCGGCCCAAGCCAGAAGATCCGCCAGATACTCCCTTGACTTCTGTCTCTTGAAGTCAATCCCGCGCACAAACAGAATGACCTCGCCCTTGCCGACCGGCCAACGGACAATGGCTGGTACGCCGCTGGCGAAGCTGGCTTCAACGGTTGCATCTTTGGGAAGGCAGACGATGTCCGGCGCGGCGCCCTGCAACTCGAACGTGGCTGCCGTCGCGAAAATACCTCCTGGCGCTGGAACGCCCTGACTGTTGCCCTGGTCCACGTTGCTCAGGGCGATCGTGTCGCGCCACCCCAGTTCACGCAACAGCGCGAATTGCTCGCCGAAATCGCCTCGGGTATATTGAGCCGATTCCGGGGACACCAGCACGAGCCGCCCGCCGTTCATAACGTAACGCACCGCCTTTTCGCGCATTTTTGGAGTGAAATCGCGCGTGTGCGATCCGCCATACGTCGGCGGAATGAAGATCAGCTTCTGCTCCGCGAATGCCGCATCGGACATGTGTTCCTTGAGCATATGATTCGGATACTCTGGCCAGAGTACGCCCGACACCGGCATTCCGCCGCTCTCGCCGCTACTGAAACACGCGATTTCAAACGGGAAGATATCGGTTTTGGCGTATTCTCGCAGTGCCGGAAGCCATTGGCGCTGGCGTTCAAGTCCGCGCAGCAGTATCTGCTGTTTATGTCTGCCTGGGAGAATCTGGCCGTGCAGGAACATGGCGGCGTTCATGTTGTTGCCGCCGGTCAGCATCACGGTGCTCCACATGCGGTCGCAATCTTTCTCGGCCATATGCTTGAAGCCCGGCAGGAAGCTCTGGTACTCGGACATGTATGCGTGGTTGGAGTAGTATGGCATAAGCACTTTGTTGCGAATGAAGTTGTGGGCGGGTTTGCCCTCTGTCCCGAGCGTGGTGAAACACCCCAATTCTATCAGGTCCTCCAGGTAGTCTTCCTCCTCCTGGCCGTACGAATAGGAGTAGAAGCCCCAGGGGCGCGTGTCACCGAGGGAGCGCGAGTAGCGCGCCAGGGAGTCGGCATGCAGATTCTTGATCACCCACATCCGGAAATCCCAGCAATCGCGCCAGGCGGGGTTGTCGAAACGGCCCGCGGCCGCCGAATAGGATTTGTGAAGGTGGGGTGGAGGCAGTGGGATATCGACCTCGTCCCAGGAAGTGATTGCCGTTCCGTAGCGGGCATTGAGCTTGGTCAGCGTGTCAATGCCTTTGACTTCGTTCAGCCAGACACTGAAATACTCCTGCATTGCCGGGGAGAAATCCGTCCGGCGGCGGCCATGATCCAAGAACATGACATCCGTCCAGAATACCCAGCCCAAGAATGACGCATCGTTTCCGAAATGTCGGTAAAGTTCCTTGACGAGCGGCTGGAGTATGTATTTGTGGGTGATCGGCGCGGCAAAATATCCCCGGGCCCAGGAATCGTGCCCGACATACTGAATCCCGCACATGTCCTCCTGCTGGTTGAACGGCATCCAGGCAGGCGAGTAGTGCTGATGAATGGAGGCTAGCGCAAGCATGTACGGCATACCGGCCTTGCGCAACAGCTCGATACGGGAATGGACAGAGCGCAGGTCAAAGAAACCGGGCAGCGGCATGGCATTGGCCAAATGGACGTCGACGCGTTCGAAGGTCGCGCCATAGTGTTGCCAAAGCTCGATCTGCTCCTGGTAATGCTCCTCGAACGGCTTTTGCGTCGGCACATTCGGGCTGGCGTACCACATGATGTTGTCGGTATTGGGCATCTGGACTTTCCCCGCTCCGAAAACGCTGTTGAGCGAAGGTTGCCGGATGGTGATTGGCTCGGGTTTGAAGTCGCGGCGTACACCGATGGTCAGGGCTGTGGCATCCAGTACGCTGTCTGCGTCCAGCAACTCGGCCTTGAGCACGTACGCGGCGCCATCATGAGGTAGTTCCAGCGGCATCTCCATGATCTCCTCATGGTCATTCCAGGCGAACTCCAAAACCGTGGGTTTCGTGAGCCGATGCATGACTGAATAATCCTTGACGGTCAGTCTTACTCGGTATCTGCTGCGCGGCGATTCCGCATTGAGGCGTAATCGAATCCTCGCGGAAGCCAAGTCGGGAAAAATGTGATTCTCCACCCCGGTGTCGACCTGCAACGCGGCACTCTCGCCGTCCAGCCGCGGGGATGTCTCCCAGGCCACGTCGGCCGGCTGGTGTGGCGTGTCGCGCACCACGCCGACCGGGAGGGTCACCGAGTTGACGAAGGCGCCGCCGTCGGCCCAGGTCTTGAGGGTTAGCCAGTAGGTGCCCGCGCCGGGCAGTTCGATCGGGAAGCGCTGGCCATAGGTCTTGTCGAGGTCGGCCGGGTTCCACTCACCCTGCCATTCGCCCGACTTGACCGCCGGCCCCTGAAAGACATCGGTCAGCATCCATTGCACTTTGTACGCCCCCGGCTGTTCGGGGAGGAACCAGTCCAGCCGCACCTCCGGCTGGGTCGGCCCGAACGGGTGCATGCCCTGGGCAAAAGGGAGTTCCCCATGCGGCGGCACCATTTCCCAGCGGCGATGCTTGAGATATTCGATCTCGGACGGCTCGACGTTGCGCAGGTAGACCAGTCCCGCGCGCTGCGGCAGGATCTTGATGCCGGCCAGCGCGACCGGCAGCGCCTCGCCGCGCGGGTGCGGCATGTCGGGACGCATCGAATTCAGCTCCACCCGCTCGCCGCCGGCATAATCGGACACCACCTGCCGCCAGGCGCGGCCGACAATCTGGCGAGAAGGCACTTCGCGCTCCTTGCCGTCGTCGCCTTTGACCAGGAACACGAGTTTCGTCTCCCTGCCCGTCTGACCGACCGCGACATCCGCCAGGAACCGTAGCGTGGTCGGGGCGATGGCGACCGGCGCGGGAGGGCGCAGAATGATGCCATCCCTGGGCACCGACTCAATGCGCACGGCCAGAACCCCGCCGCCGATGTCGTCGAACAGTTCAGCAGAGTAGGTATCTTCGGCTTTCCAGCCCTTAAGCGAAAGGCCAGACGCATCGCCGGCAAAGGTCTTCGGCGTCAGTTTTTCGCGTTGAACCGCCTGCAAGGCCTCCGGCACTTCGGGAAACTCGCCGCGCGCGCCGCGCTCGATCTTGAGATCGCTCAAGACGGCGACGTCGTTGCCCTGGCCACGCCCGTAGCCACAGAGAAACAGCTCGGTCACCGCAGCCGGTTCGGGATAGGCGTTGCGGCCCATGCGGACGCCGTCGATATAGAAATTGAGGCGCTTGCCCGCCGCATCCCAGGCGATGGCGACATGATGCCGTTCGTTGGCCTTCCAGTCGACGATCGAAGCGCCCGCGCCGGTCTTGCCGAGCGAACAACCGAGGGTGCCGGAGCCTTCGCGCAGGTCGAACTGCACGATCAGCTTGCCCTTCTGCCCCATGACGATTGGCATGCTTCGAGGGCCTGTTATCGGCATTTTCCATGTTTCTGGAAGGTTGAGCCAGAAGGAAAGGGTGCCGGCCTCGGCCGGCCACTCGGCGAACGGAATGCGGTAGGTGCCCAACGGGTTGGCACCGCCCCGCGCCCGCAAACCGCGCACACCGGCCGCCTCGGCGAACACCGGCGCACCGTCCGGCCCGACCGTCGCGGCGGCACCCACAATCGGCTTCTCCAGCGTCGCCGCGTCCGCCAGCGTGCTGTGGTAGATGACGTTGTCCGCCGCCTGTGCCGCCACGCCAAACAACGCTGTCAAGATCATAAGTGCCAATATTCTCTGCTTTGTCATGTTCATACTCCCTGAGGCGGCCTCCGGCCGCAGTCGTTAGGCGTTAGGCGCTAGCCTAGATTATTCACGAACTGTTCATGGA
>CAYMAR010000284.1:0-4957 GCA_964388465.1 uncultured Desulfobacteraceae bacterium | reverse complement strand
TGACCTTGGCCTTGATGTAGTCGCAGGCGTCCTCTTCGGCCGAGCCCCCGATCTCCCCCACCATGACGATCCCGGTGGTGTCGGGGTCTTCCTGGAAAGCCTCCAGACAGTCGATGAAATTGGTGCCGTTGACCGGATCACCGCCGATGCCGATGCAGGTGGTCTGGCCAATGCCCTGAGCGGTGAGCTGATGGACGACCTCGTAAGTCAGCGTTCCGGAGCGCGATACCACGCCGATGGGGCCGCCAGATTTATGGATCGGGCCCGGCATGATCCCGACCTTGGCCACGCCGGGGGTAATGATGCCCGGGCAGTTGGGGCCGATCAAACGGCAGGCTTTGTCCTTGAGAAAATTCTTGACCCGCATCATGTCCATGACCGGAATGCCCTCGGTGATGGCCACGATCAGGTCGACCCCGCCGTCGGCGGCCTCCATGATGGCGTCGGCCGCAAAGGGCGGCGGTACGAAAATCATGCTGCAGTTGGCCCCGGTTTCACGCACGGCGTCCTTGACCGTATGAAAGACCGGGATCGCGTCCATGGTCTGGCCCCCCTTGCCCGGCGTGACGCCGGCCACCACGGGCGTTCCATAGGCCACGCACTGGCGGGTGTGAAACTGCCCTTCCTTGCCGGTGATCCCCTGAACCAGAAGTTTGGTGTTTTGATCGACGAATATGCTCACGATTCTGTCCTCGCCTTGGCTGAGTTTAGGATTGCGGTTGAATCCGCGGAACGCTGCGGGTTTGCGCTCGGCGGCGGCCTTACCGGCCCCTTGGCGACAGGCGTTTAGGCGACCATGGCCGCCACCTTGCCGGCGGCGTCCTTGAGGTCCACGGCGGTGGTTAGATCGAGCCCCGACTCGGCCAGGATCCGCCGCCCCTCCTCCACGTTGGTGCCTTCCATACGGACCACGACGGGCACGTTGAGACCGGTCTTGCGGGCTGCCTCGACCACCCCCTCGGCCAGCACGTCACAGCGCAGGATGCCGCCGAAGATATTGATCAGGATACCCTTGACGTTGGGATCGCTGAGGATGATGCGGAAACCGTTCTCCACCATCTCGGCGTTGGCCCCGCCGCCCACATCCAGAAAATTGGCCGGTTCCGCCCCGGCTTGCTTGATGATATCCATGGTGGCCATGGCCAGTCCGGCGCCGTTGACCATGTTGCCCACGTTGCCGCCGCCGCCCAGGTTGATGTAGTTGAGATTAAACTTGGAGGCCTCCAGTTCGAGGGGGTCCTCCTCGTCCGTGTCGCGGTAGGCCAGGATGTCCTTGTGGCGGAAAAGCGCGTTGCTGTCGAAGTCCATCTTGGCGTCCAGGGCAATGACCTCGTCCTCGGCCGTGAGTACCAGCGGGTTGATCTCCACCAGCGAGCAGTCATAACGGGCAAAGAGCCCATAAAGGCTGCTGAGCAGCTGCGTGAACGATTTCATGGCCGCACCCGGAATGTTCAGGCCGAAGGCCACTTCGCGCAGATGATAGGGCTGGACGCCGGCCAGTGGATCGACGAAGACCTTGATGATCTTCTCGGGCGTGGCCTCGGCCACGGCCTCAATGTCCATGCCGCCGGCCTCACTGGCCATGATGATGTTCTTGGCGGTGGCCCGGTCGGGGAGGATGCTCAGGTACAGTTCTTTGGCGATGTTGAGTCCCTGCTCCACCAGCACCTTGCCCACCCGGCGGCCTTCCGGACCGGTCTGGTGGGTCACCAGACTCATGCCGATGATGTCGTTGGCGAAGGATTCAACCTCCTGGACGGACTGGGCCAGCTTGACGCCGCCGCCTTTGCCGCGTCCACCGGCATGGATCTGGGCCTTGACCACCACGGGGTAGCCCCCCAGTTTGCCGGCCACCTCGCAGGCTTCGGCGGCCGTAAAGGCCACGCCGCCTTCAGGGACCTTCACGTTGAATTGACGAAAAAGCTCTTTGGCCTGGTATTCGTGGATCTTCATGACTTTTCTCCTGGAAAGTCTCTTGGTCGGAAGGACGCGGTCCGCGCCGCAAAAGCAAACGGCCGAAGCCAACCGTAAACGGCGGGCGGCGAGATGCGGCCGCCCGCCGTCGGGGTGATCGTCAGCCGATAACAGCCAGAACGGCGTTCTTGGGAACCGAATCGCCGCTGCCGAAATTAATGGCCTTGATGGTACCGCTCACCGGGGCCGGCAGCGCGTTTTCCATCTTCATGGCTTCGAGGATCAGCACCGTTTCGCCCTTTTCGACACTGTCGCCGACTTCTTTTTCATATTTCACGATCATGCCCGGCATGGGGGCATTCAGCGGGGTGCCGTCGGTGTCGGCGGCCGCCGCCGGGGCGGGGGCCGCCGCCTTGGGCGCCTCGGCCGGAGCCGCGGGGGTCGGCGCGGCGGGTGCCGCCGGCTTCGGCGCGGCCGGCACGGGACCGGCCGGAGCCGCCGCGGCTGGCGCGACCGGAGCCGCTGGAGCGGCCGCAATCGCGCCACCGGCCTGGAGGTAATTGAGGACCGGCGATCCGCCGACCTCATCCACGGCCACCTCGATGACGTCGTCCTCGATGAAGACGTTGAATTTGCGCGTGTTTTCGCTCTTTTCGGGCTGCTCGGCCAGTTTGGCCTTGGGCACCACCTCCCCCTTGCGGGCCATTCGGACCAGATCTTCCTTGGCCTTGGCTTCTTCCAGGCTCGTGGGCCGCACTTCCGCCGGCGCCTCCTCCTTGCCGTATTTCCACTGCAGGAATTTCTTTCCGGTCACGGGATAGATGGCGTAGAGCACGAGATCGTCCATGTCCACGGCCAGGTCGCCGATTTCCTCCTTGGCCTTTTCCAACTCGGGCGCGAGCACTTCGGCCGGCCGGCAGGTGATGGGCTCCTCGCCGCGGTCGTAACCCTTGAGGGCTTTCTTCTGCACCTCGGGATTGATGGGCACGGCCGTCTTGCCGTAAAGCCCGTAGCAGAGATCCTTCACCTGGCCGGTGATCATCTTGTAGCGCTCGTCCGGGGTGTCGAAGAGCACGTTGTTGACGGTTTGGATACCCACAATCTGGCTGGTGGGCGTGACCAGCGGAATCTGGCCCAGGTCTTTGCGCACCCGGGGCAGTTCCTTGTAGACTTCGTCGATCTTGTCCAGGGCATCCATCTCGCGCAGCTGGTTGACCAGGTTGGAGAGCATCCCGCCGGGGGTCTGGTGCAGGAGCACGTTGATATCGATGATCGAAACCTTGGAGTCGTCCAGGAGGTGCTTGTACTTGGGCAGGACTTCCTTTTCGAGGATGACGTTGATTTCGGCCAGTTTGTGGATGTCGAAACCGGTGTCGCGATTGGTGCCCAGGAGCGTCATCACCAGCGGTTCGATAGCCGCATGCGAGGTGCGGTAGGCGTAGGGCGTCATGCAGGTGTCGATGATGTCCACACCGGCCTCAATGGCCTTGAGGTGGCTCATGGGCGACATTCCCGAGGTGAAGTGGCTGTGCAGATGAATGGGGATGTCCGTGGCGGCCTTGAGGGCTTTGACCAGTTCATACGCGTCGTAGGGAGCGATCAGGCCGGCCATGTCCTTGACGCAGATGCTGTCGGCGCCCATGGCTTCGAGATCCTTGGCCTTGTTGACGTAGTAATCCAGATTGTAGACCTCGCCGCCCAGACGCGGTTCGGTCATGGTGTAGCAGATGCAGCCCTGGAAGTGCTTGCCGTATTCCTTGATCTTGGGCACGACGGTCTGGAAGTTGCGGTAGTCGTTCAGGGCGTCGAAGGTGCGGAAGATGTCCATGCCGTTTTCACAGGCCCGGTCCATGAAGGCATTGGCCACGTCGTCGGCGTAGTTGCGGTAGCCCACCAGGTTCTGGGCCCGCAGCAGCATTGAAAAGGGCGTCTTCTTGAAATAGCGCTTCAGCGTGCGGATGCGCTCCCAGGGATCCTCGTTCAGGAAGCGGTGCATGGTGTCGAAAGTGGCCCCGCCCCAGGTCTCGACGGCCCAGAAACCGACCTCGTCCATCAGTTCGGCCACCGGGATCATGTCTTCGGTGCGGCCGCGGGTAGCAAACAGCGACTGGTGGCCATCGCGCAGGGTCAGGTCCATCACCTTGATGGGATTCGCCGCCGCCGGCCGGTCCGGGCTGTAATTCATGGGGGTCATGTTGAGTACGGTATGTTCGCTCATGTAACGTCTCCTTCATCCTCTATGTAGAAAAATGGGTTGCGGTTAATCGACGCGGGGCCCGTGGGGACTCGGCGTTAGCGGCGGTGAAAGGCCTTCAGCTGCATCAGGTTGCGCGTCTGCATCATGCTCTGGCGCCCGCTGGCGCCCCACAGCCCTTGCGGCACCGCCGGCTGGGCGGCCACCGCCGCCGGAGCGGCGGGCGGCGTCAGCAGCGCCTCCTCTTCGGTCTGGATATAGGTTCGAACGGCGGCCAGGGCGGCGGCCAGTTTCTTTTTGCGATCCATGGGGTCTCCCTCAGTTCAATCCGTTGAATCCGGTTGGACCCGCCCATGGGCGGGCTTGGCGGCTACATCGGGATGTTGCCGTGCTTCTTGGCCGGGCGCAGTTCGCGTTTGTTGGCCAGGGCCTCCAGCGCGTCGATCAACCGCGCACGCGTTTCGCTGGGCACGATGACGGCGTCGATAAAGCCCCGGTTGGCGGCGCAGTAAGGGTTGGAAAAGAGCTCTTCGTATTCCTTAATCTTCTCCGCCCGTTTGGCCTTGGGGTCGTCCGCGGCCTTGATCTCCTTGCGATGGATGACGTTGGCCGCCCCGGCCGCGCCCATGACAGCGATCTCGGCCGAGGGCCAGGCGAAAGCCATGTCAGCGCCCAGATCCTTGGAGCACATGGCCAGATAGGAGCCGCCGTAGTCCTTGCGGGTTACGAGCAGCAGCTTGGGCACGGTGGCCTCCGAATAGCACCACAGCAGCTTGGCGCCGTGGCGGATGATGCCGCCCCACTCCTGGTTGCTGCCCGGGAGATAACCGGGCACATCGGCAATGGTCA
>CAYMAR010000283.1:0-4973 GCA_964388465.1 uncultured Desulfobacteraceae bacterium | reverse complement strand
TTGTGTAGAAAAAATTTCATGAAATGTTCGGGCTAGTCCGTGCGCTGCTGGCGCAGCAAATGCTCCTCCAGCATGAGATGGGCCTCTTCGGCCAGACCGATGCCGGCTTCCGTGCGGAAATCGAAGGCGGCATCGGCCCCGGCCTCCCTGAGCTCGGGGATTTCGTCCGGGTAGTGGGCCGTCGTGACGATGACGTTCTCGAAACCCATCTGGCGCATGAATTTGGCGGCCGCGAGGTTGGCGGCGTGCTTGGGCATGGCCAGGACGGCCATCTTGATGCGGCCCTTGCGGTCGGTGTTTGCGGGCCGGGCCCGCTCCCAGAAATCGGGGTCGGTGGGGTCGCCCAGGGTGACCCGTCGGGCGGTGGCTTTCTGCCGCTCAACCACTTCGCGGCAAAAGTCGATCCCGATGACCACATCGCCATAGTGCGCGACCATCGTGTCGTAGGCGCTCGTGCCGATGCGCCCCATGCCAAAAACGACGATTTCGGCATCGCCGGGATCGATGGGGGTGTCCTCCGGGTGGCGCCGGCGGGTTTCAAAGCGTTTCAGACGATCCGCGCTGCGGTTGTAGATCTTCTGGGCGTAGGTGTTGAGCGGTGCCGCCAGGAGGAAGGTCAGCGCCAGTGCGATCGCCAGCGTCACCAGCCAGGCGCTGTCGATCCAGCCGTTGCCTGCGGCCAGAGCCGCCACGATCAGCCCGAATTCACTATAGTTGGCCAGGCTGAAGGCGGCCAGGGTGGCGGTGCGCGCGCGCAGCTTGAAGCGCGTCAGCAGGAGAAAGAACAACACGACTTTCACGGGCATCACCCCCGCCAGCAGGGCACCTACGGCCAGGGCTTCCCAGGTGGGTTCGGCGGAAAGACCGATGCTCAGGAAGAAACCCACCAGGAACATGTCCTTGAAGCCCATCAGGTGGTTGGCCAGTTCCCCGGCCTTGGGGTGGTTTGCGACCATGATACCGATGATCAGCGCCCCCAGGTCCCTTTTGAGGCCCACCAGTTCGAATCCGCTGGCGCCGACGACCAGGGCCAGAAACAGTCCGAAGAGAATCATCAGCTCGCCGTGGCCGCTTTTCTCCATCAGCCGCATCATCACCGGTCGCAAAATAAAGAAGAGGGGCAGCAGGGCCAGGGCCCAGGGGGAGGGGAGCTTGCCGGTGGAGGCGGTCAGAAAAATCACGGCCAGGATGTCCTGCATGATCAGGATGCCGATGGCCACCCGGCCGTGAAACGAGGCCATCTCGGCCTTGTCTTCCAGCGCCTTGACGGCGAACACCGTGCTGGAGAAGCTCAGGGCAAAGGCGACCAGCAGCGCCAGCTTGAAATCGACGAGGGGCGCGAAGAGTGCGATGCCGGACGCTGACAGCATCAACAGGGCGCCGCCGAAAAGGGCGACGGTGATGGTCATGTGCAGGGTGGTGCCGGCCCAGATTTCAGGCTGCAGGAGGCTCTTGACCTTGAATTTGAGACCGATGGTGAACAGCAGCAGGGTGACGCCCAGATCGGAGACTTCCTGGAGAAACGCCCCTCCCTCGGCCCCCAGGGCGTTCAGCGCGAATCCGGCCAGGAGGAATCCGACGAGAGGCGGAAGCCCGACCTGCCGAACGGCGAACCCGAGCAGGAACGCGGTGCTGATCCATAAAGGGTCCATGCCGACACTCCTTGAAGCGGGATTAGTCCGGGATGACCCGGGCGCGCGAGGTAAACGAAATCCCCAACTGGGAGGCCGTGCTGATCATGATCCCCTCGGCAATCGGGGGGCTCACCGGCGAAGCCGCTTCCCAGCGCACGATAAAGTTGGCCCCGGACCCGCCGGCCTTGTCCGATTCGCCGACGATGTAGCGGGTCGAGGCCATGGGGCCCAACTCGACGGGATGATCGAGGTAGCGACGCACCAGTTTGCCCTCGCTGTTGAGGTAGTCCACCTGCAGGAGCCGAATGGCGCGGGACGAATCGGTGTTGCGGATGCTGCAGGTGGCGGCCAGGTAAACGGGCCGCTCGCGATCGCCGCTGTAGATATGGGAATAAACCGGGACATAAAGGGTCTGGCCCGCCGTTTTCGGGGGGGGAGATTGCGCCAGCGCGCCTCCCGCCAGCAGGGTCACAACACCGAGCAATGCCGCGACGCCGTGGCGCCAGAAACCGTGAATGGTGATGGGCATATGTCATTCCTCCGGTTTGGGTTTGAAGATCGTGCCGCCGCCAAAATTGACCCTAAGCCCGGGCCCCTCACCGGATGCCGGGTATTTTGAATCGGATAGCTTTCCGCGACGATCGCGCCTGGCGCCCAACGGGACCGCCCGGCGGGGATTTGGCGTTCTGTCCGAAGACACCCCGGTAGGGTAAACACAGACGCGGGCGTTTTCAATCGAAATTTGGTGCATCGGCCGGTGGGGTTGCTGCCGTGGCCGACGCGTCGTGTCGCTGACCGGATAAACGCCGCCGCTTCTGCGCCGGAGGGCACCGGCGGCTCCGGGCTTGATTATCCATCACGGCTGCAATATAAAATCCCGGATTCGACCGCCATACCCTGACGGCGAATCGCTGCCTAAGCGCAACGACCATCGAGGCTTAAGGAGGAAGCATGAGGACACGCACAGGATTGCCGCTTTTGTTGCTCGCCGTTTTGCTGATCGCCGGGCCGGCCCGCGCGCAGGAAACCCTTGAAGTCGCTGCCCCCGCCGGTGCGGTCGAATTCAGCTTCCAGCAGCTTGAAACGAACAAGCTGCTCATCTCCGCGGCCGACGCGGAAGGCAATCCGCTGCGCAACCTGACCATCGAGGACTTCATCGTGAAGCGCGCGGGCAAGCAGGCCCAGATTCTTGCGGCGGAACCCTTGGAGACCAGCAAAGACGTGAGTCTGAACATCGTCATGGTGGTGGACAACTCCGCCTCCATGCGCCGCCGCCGGGCCGTCGAACCGATCATCCGGGCCATGGAAAATCTCTACGCCATCATCCGGCCGATCGACAACATCACCGTGATCGTCTTCAGCGACGACGAAACGATTCCCTTCGGCGACTACAACCTGCACGTGCGCATGAAACAGTCCAACCGGATCGAGGAACTGCGCAACTTTGTCCGGGAGAGCTTCGATGAAAACCTGACCAACAAGACGGTGGTCTACGAAGGCATGCTGGCGGGGCTGTCCGTGCTCTACAACCTCCCGGAGGAAGCCAATAAATTCATGGTGGTCTTCACCGACGGCGAGGATATCAACAGTGCCTTCCGGGGTCCGGTGGTGGAAAAGGCGGCCGAGGGCATTGCCAATTTCGAGGCCTATGCCATCGACTACATGCCCGCCAGCGAAACCGATCCGTTCCTAAGCGCCTTCAGTGCCAGCCACGGGGGGCGCATCTGGAAAGCCACCGCGGCCGAGGACCTGGTTCCCATCTTCCAGGCCGTGATGTCCAAACTGCTCTACCGCTACGTGGTGACCTACCGCTTCCTCTACCCGCCCACCGGCACGCTGGCCCTCGCCCCCGCGATCGTCAATGTCGAGGAGATCACCACCATCGACAGCGCCCCCCTGCTCAACTACATCTATTTCGACACCGGACAAAGCGCCATCCCGGAGCGCTATGTCCGCTTTCGCGGCCAGGACCAGACCGCCGCGTTCGACCCCGCCAATCTGCGCACCACGCTGGAGAAGTATTTGAACGTGCTCAACATTGTGGGTCAGCGCCTGACCGACGTTCCGGACGCCGCCATCCGCATCGTGGGCTGCAACACCGACCGGGGGGAGGAGAAAGGCCGCATCGATCTCTCGCGCGCGCGGGCGGAAGCCGTCAAGGCCTACCTGCAGTATATCTGGGGCATCGAACCCTCCCGCCTGGTCGTGGAAGCCCGCAACCTGCCGGAGGTGCCCAGCTCGCGCGGGACTCCCGAGGGCCGCCAGGAGAACCAGCGGGTGGAAATCCATGCCGACCGCGACGAGATTCTCGACGTGGTCACCAGCACCTACGCCGAGGCCCGCATGGATGCCGAAGCCCTCCGGCTGCAGCCCCTGATCGTGGCCGAGCACGGGATCTACGGCTGGAAGCTGACCATTTTGGGCGATGACACGCCGCTTCACAGCATGAGCGGATCGGGCCGCCTGGAAGAGACCCTGACCCTGCCGCCGGACAAGCTCGCCCCGCTGACGCTCGCACCCTACAAGCAGATCCGGGCCGAGATGGAAATCGAAGACATGGAGGGGCAGATCTATACCGTCGCCAGCGAGCCGATCACGGTCAATTTCCTGAAGCGCGAAGAGCGGCGGGCGCGCAACCTGGGGTACACGGTCCAGGAGAAATATGCCCTGATCCTCTTCGATTTCAACAGCGACGCCATCAAGGCGCGCAACGAAACCATCGTGCGCCAGATCGTGGCCCGCATCGACAGCCTTGCGGATGTCAGCGTCAACATCGTGGGGCATACGGACAATATCGGCAAGGAGGCCTACAACCTCGATCTGTCCGAGCGGCGCGCCCGGGCGGTTTTCGACCAGATCGCGGCGGTGCGCGGGGATGCTTCCGCCGAGACCTTCAAATACGCCGGCATGGGGCCCTTCGACCCGCTCTTCAGCAACGATCTGCCCGAGAATCGGGCGCTCAACCGCACGGTGACGATCACGCTGCTATACGAGCAAAAAGACTGACGGTCTCGAAAAAAATCCGATAGCGGCGTTACGCTTCACCCCTCGTCATTGCAGCGTACCTGAGTACGCTTCATTCCTCGGGGTTCGCAAGCCTTGCTCTCGGACTTTTTACAAAACCGTCCCCAAGAAGACTTCTTTGCGTCAGTACTGAATGGCCTTTTGGCCCCAGCGCGGCGTTGGGCGCTCGAATTGAGTCCTCGAAATACCGATGTATTCCTCCGGTTCAATTCTCCCGGCCGCAGTCCAAACCGCACCGGAGCGCGCCTTTAGCTTCCTGGGGTGTTCCAGCCGGAGGGGGCGCCCCGCTTCAGAAAATCGTCGATCAGATCGTCC
>CAYMAR010000282.1:1883-5077 GCA_964388465.1 uncultured Desulfobacteraceae bacterium | reverse complement strand
TGTGAAGTGGTTTAGCGACAAGAAAGGTTACGGTTTTATCGAACAGGAAGAAGAAGGCGATGTCTTCGTCCATTTTTCAGCCATTCAAATGGACGGGTTCAAGACCCTGACTGAAGGGGACCAGGTGACATTCGACATCGAGCACGGCGAGCGCGGACCGGCAGCTAAAAATGTCGTCCGCACCGCACCCGCCGGATCGAGTCGGAGGGAAGAAGAATTGGATGCCATCTGATCCGGCGTCCGTTTAGTCTGTGGCTATGCTTATCTGCAGTTTGCAACGCCCTTTCGGGGAACCTGCCCGCACGGACTAAGTCAATCCAGCTTGACGTTTGATGCGCACCAGCCCAGGGCTGTTATGCAGGTACATCAAAGGTGAACTCAAGCCCGCAGCCAAAAACCGGGATTCGATCAAATCAAAAAGAACAGGGCGGTCCGGCCAGCGAAAACGCTTGGCCTCGGCTTCCAGACGCAGCCAAGCCTCTACGACCCGTGGGTCCGCCGCCTTCATCTCCTCCAGCGCCCGATCGCACAGAAACATTTCGCAGACCAGCGGCTTGATGTGCCAGCGGCAGCCCTGCACTCCCAGGTAGATACATTTGAGGTCATCGCGTGGTTGCCGCAAAGATGCCCTCAGGCGGTCCAGGGTCTGCGGCGGCGAGTAGAGCGCATTGATCACCAGGTCCGCAAAAAAGGTAATGATGCCGTCTTTGTTGCAACAGGCGCTCAACTGGCTTCGGAAGCAGGCACGGGTGCAGATGGCGCTCAAATGGCGGCGCTGATGAAGCTGGACTTCCTCCCTGAAGCGGATGTAATCACCGCACATCCGACGCAGTTGGTCATGCTCCGTGGCTGAGGCTTCACGCAAGTACCGCACCACCATTTCCTGGCCCTGCCGTTGTTCTGTGCGATAGGTACCCATCTCGTCTCCATCGGTCGGACGTGGCCGCTATCCTCGACAATCGCCCGCGGATCAAATGATCTATCGGATCGGCCCGCGCCTTGTCAACACGGCGCCGGACAACATGGGAATCGGGACGCCCGGGGGCAGCCGCGACGAAGGACTTGCCATCGGACCCGCAATTGGTTAGAAGCTATCTCAAAAAATGTCCTTTGCCCCCGTATCTGTGTTGGACGCTCGTTTCAAATCCTCGAAATACCGATGGTTTCCTCCGGTTCGGACCCACAAGCAATCATCGACCAGGAGGGGAATCCCGCTCTGGCGGGGAAACTCGCGGCCAGCCGTATCTGGAACCAAAATCCTGGTTTGAGATAGCTCCGCATCGTTTGCGTATGCCTGCCGGCAGGCGGGGTTGACGTTCCATCATGACCGAAAAGGGTTTTATGCTCCCGGAAAACTCCATCGCCATCGTGGGCGCGGCCGGCCTCTTCCCGGACGCCGATGACATCGAAACCTTTTGGAAGAATATCGCCGCCGGTCACAGCGCCATCAGCTCCGTGGCATCCGCGCGCTGGGGTGTGGCCTGCAAAGAGATCCAGTCCACCGGGCTCGAACCCGACAAGGTCCGCTCCCTGCACGCCGGGGTTATCGGCAGGATACCCTTCGATCCCGGTGCTTTCGAACTGCCCGACGGGCTTGAAGCGATATTGGACCCCCTCCACCGCCTGGTGCTGACCACCGGCCGCAAGGCCCTCGAGGACTGTACCGGCCGAGGACCGGACCCCGAGCGCACCGGTGTCATTCTGGCCTCCATCGCCCTGCCCACCGAAACGGCTTCGGCCCTCACCCGGGAAGTCTACACCTACCTGATGGAGGACAGGCTGTTTGCCGCTTCGCCACCGCCGCCGAAAATCGATGCCTACCGGGCGCTGGCCGCGCGCGTCACCGCTTTTCCGGCCGCCCTGCTGGCATCGGCCCTCAATCTCGGGGGCGGAACGTTTACACTCGACGCCGCCTGCGCCTCTTCGCTGTTCGCGGTCAAACTGGCCTGCGACGAACTGCGTGCCGGGCGGGTCGACGCCATGCTGGTGGGCGGCGCCGCACGTACGGATCTTCTATACACCCAGATGGGATTCACCCAACTGCAGGCCCTCAGTCCAACCGGACGCTGTACGCCTTTCGATGTCAACGCCGACGGTCTCGTCGTGGGCGAAGGCTGCGGGTGCGTCGTCCTCCGGCGCCTTGCGGATGCACGCCGCGATGGCGATCGCATCTACGGCCTGGTGGCCGGGTTGGGCCTGTCCAACGACATGCAGGGCAATCTTTTAGCCCCCGACAGCGAGGGACAATTACGGGCCATGCGGAAAGCCTATCGCCAGGCCGGCTGGCAACCATCGGACGTCGACCTGATCGAATGCCACGGGGCGGGCACGCCGTTGGGGGATCGCATCGAACTGCAAAGCCTGGCCGCACTGTGGCAGGACGCGAAGGCCTCCCCGGGGCAATGCCCGATCGGATCGATCAAATCCATGACCGGTCACCTGCTCACAGGTGCCGGGATGGCCGGTCTGATCAAGGTTCTGCTGGGCATGAAGCACCAAACGCTGCCGCCGTCGCTGGGATTCACAGATGCACCGGCCAACAGCCCTTTGAAAGGCGGCCCCTTCCGGGTGCAAACCGCGGCGGACGCTTGGGAGCGACGTGACGACGACCGCCCGCGCCGCGCGGCCGTGAGCGCTTTCGGCTTCGGCGGGATCAATGCCCATCTGTTGGTGGAGGAGTATCGGCCCGATCACCCTGCGGCGACGTCTTCTTTGGCCAAAGCGGCGGCGCACGCGGACGATGCCGCCCCGCCCGCGCGCATCGTTCCTGCCACTGGACCGGCGGTGGCCATCATCGGCATGGAGGCCCATGTCGGCCAAGCCAAAGGTCTCACAGCGTTTCAGGAAGCGGTCTTCAACGGGCGCGGCACGTTCCGACCGGCATCGGCGGCGCGTTGGAAAGACTGTTCGGCATCGGTCGCCGGACTGCTGGGCGGAAAGAATGTCCCGGGCAACTACCTCGAGGACCTCGACATCGAATTGGGTGCCTTCGGCATCCCTCCCAACGAACTGGAAGACATTCTGCCCCAGCATCTGCTGATGCTCGCGGTGGCGGCCGGCGCCCTGGACGACGCCGCCATGCCGCAGCGCGCGGAGCGGCCGCGCATGGGGGCTGTCATTGGAATGGAATTCGACCTTGAAGACACGGATTTTCACCTGCGCTGGCGGATGCCGGACCTGGTGTCGCAATGGCA
>CAYMAR010000282.1:0-1783 GCA_964388465.1 uncultured Desulfobacteraceae bacterium | reverse complement strand
GAGGTCGATGCCATGCTGGTCGGGGCCGTCGATTTGCCGGGCGACCTGCGCCGTGTGGCGACCTACGAGCGCCTGCGGGCGTTCAGCCGGCAATCTGCACCCAACCCCTTCGACACCGCCGCCGACGGCACCCTTCCGGGCGAAGGCGCCGTCGCCCTGGTCCTGAAAAGGCTCGACGACGCCCGCGCCGACGGTGACCGTGTGTACGGCCTGGTTCAGGGAACCGGCGCGGCATCCGGTGCCGTTACAATCGATTCCGGCGATGAACGGGCCGGCAGCCTCGCAAAGGCCCTGCGGCGCGCCCTAGCGGAGGGGTCGACACCGATCGCCTCGATCGACCTGATCGAAGCCCACGGCAGCGGCCACCCCCTGGAAGATCGGGCCGAGCACGATGCCCTGGCCCCCCTCGTATCAGAAGGACCTTTGCCGCTTGCCGTGGGGTCGGCCAAGGCCACGCTGGGTCACACTGGGGCAGCCGCCGGTTTGGTCTCCGTGGTGAAAGGCGCCCTGAGCCTTTACCACAGGACCATCCCACCGTTATCCGCCATCCAGTCGCCACCGGCGGCCTGCTGGTCTTCCGCGCGTTTCCATCTTCCCGCCCGCCCCCTGCCCTGGCTGCGGGATCGCCAGGCGGAACCGCGAGCCGCCGCCGTGCTGGCCCTCACCACGGACGGCAATGCCGGCGCCGCGATCATTGCGTCCCCCCCCCCTTCCGGATCAAATGCTGCGACGCCAACGATTCGCGAGCTGGCCGATCCTCTGGGGTTTCCGCCCTTCGGCCTTTTTGTTCTCAAATCCCAAACGCGCGTGGGCTTGCGGGAAGCGCTGGAGCAACTGGCCGGCCATATCGAAGCCGCACGCCGCCACCCGACACCCATCGCCGAAGCGGCTTGCGACTGGTACCGGCAACAACCACCCGTATGGTCGCAGGCGCATACCCTGTCCCTGGTGCTTCGGGATGACGACGATATCCCGGCCGCGCTCGAGCGTGCCCGGGCCCGGCTTGAAGGCAAACCAGGGCAAGGAAAGTCTTCTGCCTTTTATAAAGCGGAACCCCTCGCCGCTGCCGGCCAACTCGCCTTTGTCTACCCGGGCGCCGGCAATGCTTACGCCGGCATGGCCCGTATGCCCTGGCTGCGCTGGCCCGCCGTCCTGCGCGCCGAAGAACAGGAGACGAATCACCTGGCCACCCAGTCCTGGCCGGTGCTGACCCTGCCGCTGCGCACCGACTGGTCGCCGGGGTGGGAACGGGAGGCCAACGCCCGGCTCAACGCCGAGCCCATGGCCGTCATCGCCGCCCAGGTGGTCTATGGATGCCAGATGACCCGCCTTTTTCGGAATTTCGGTCTGCGGCCCGCCGCCGTCATCGGTTACAGTCTGGGGGAAACCGTGGGCTATTTCGCCACCGGGGCCTGGCCCGATCGCGATTGCATGCGGACACGCATCGCAGCCTCGCCGCTGTTTCGCACCGAACTGTCCGGGCCCTGCCGTGCGGCCGCCCGGGCCTGGGGGTTTGCACCCGATCGGGATGTCGACTGGCGCGCCGTGCTGGTCAACCGACCGGCCGATAAAGTCCGCCGTACCATCCAGGGCATGAACGCCGTTCGCCTGCTCATTGTGAACACCCCCGAGGAGTGCGTCATCGGAGGCCACGCCCCGGCGCTGAACGCGGCCGTGAATCGGCTGAGTGCCGACGTCATCGATCTGGAGGGCACCGTGGCGGTGCACTGCGACGCGGTTCAACCAGTGGCTCAGGAATATTACGACCTGCACTGCTTCGAAA
>CAYMAR010000281.1:0-5086 GCA_964388465.1 uncultured Desulfobacteraceae bacterium | reverse complement strand
GATCGATCTCGGCGCACCGCCGGAACGCCTCAGGGAAGACCTCGCCAGGCTGCAGCTCGGTGCCTTCGATCTGACCGTGGAAACCGTCTCCGTTAACGGCATTGCGGCCCGACAGGTGAATATCGATCTGCCCCGGGAAGATAATGAACGTCATTTCAGCGATATCCGGGCGATGATCGACCGCAGCGGTCTGCCGGACCGGGTCAAGTCCCGGGCGGTCGATACGTTCCGTCGGCTGGCCGGGGCGGAAGCCGAAGTCCATGGCTGCTCCCCGGAGGAAGTCCATTTTCACGAGGTCGGTGCGGCGGATGCAATCATCGATATCGTTGGGACGGCGCTTTGCCTGGATTATCTGGAGATCGAGCGGGTTAGCGCTTCACCCCTTCCGCTGGGCTCGGGGTTCGTCACCTGCCGCCACGGCGTCCTGCCGCTGCCGGCCCCGGCCACACTGGCGCTGCTCAAGGACGTTCCGGTCAAAGGCACCGCGATCGAGGGGGAACTGGTGACGCCCACGGGCGCTGCGATCATTACATCGCTCGCGGAAAATTTCGGGCCTTTACCCGCGATGAACCTGCTCGCCACGGGACATGGTGCCGGACGTCAGCGGTTTGATGAAAGACCCAATCTGCTTCGCGTGGTCATGGGCCATACGGATGCCGGCGACGCCATCGGCGCCATTGTCGAAGACGACGTCGAACTGATTGAAACCGCCATCGACGACTTGAATCCGGAGGTATACGGCCACCTGATGGAGCGGCTTTTAGCCGCCGGCGCCCTCGACGTCTCCTGGATTCCGGCCTACATGAAAAAAAATCGTCCTGGAACCCTCGTCCGGGTTTTGTGCCGCAGCGAGAATGTACAAGCGGCCGCGAATATCATCTTCACGGAGACCACCAGTCTGGGCCTTCGGGTGCAGCCGGTACGACGCCTCGTGCTGCCGCGGGAGGAAGTGGTTGTGGAAACATCGCTGGGGCCTGTGCGCGTCAAGCGCTGCCGTACCCCCGATGGCGGTCAACGCCTGAGTCCCGAGTACGAGGAATGCCGCCGTCTGGCGAAGACGCTGCAACGTCCCCTGCGCGACGTCTACGACCTGATCCGCAGAGAGATCGGCCCGCTTCGGCCGCAGGGGGACCGAGCCGCAGGCAAGCGTGATACAGCCATTGACAAAAAGGGGCGCTAACTATAGACACGGGCCATGTTTTTAAGGGATCGTGACGTCCTTTTCCTGGCGACGGGGGGGGGGAGCGGCTATTCGCCTTATGCGCCGGGAACGGTCGGCTCATTCGTGGCGCTTCCGCTGGGATGGCTCCTCAGTCATTGGCCCACCGGGCCGTCGCTGGTGGTGGTCGTCACATTCTCCGTGGCCGCTATCTATGTTGCCCATCGGGCCGCGGCGCTGTTGAACCGGGCCGACCCGGGGGCGGTGGTGATCGACGAAATTGCGGGTGTACTGGTGGCCTGCCTGGGCCTTAGGCTGTCGTTTTCGGGTTGTTTAATCAACCTACTGATTTTCCGCATCTTCGACG
This sequence comes from uncultured Desulfobacteraceae bacterium, assembly GCA_964388465.1. Taxonomy (GTDB): domain Bacteria; phylum Desulfobacterota; class Desulfobacteria; order Desulfobacterales; family UBA5852; genus JABZFP01. The sequence goes on along the minus strand of CAYMAR010000281.1, from coordinate 3,560 downwards.
TGCTCAAGCCCTTTCCGGTCGGCTGGCTGGACCGGCGTCTCAAAGGGGGCGTCGGCATCGTGGCCGACGATCTGGCCGCGGGGCTGCTGACCAATCTGACATACCGTGCGGGCGTCTGGTTGCTGGCCTGAGACCGCATACCGGGCGGCTGCCAACCGGTTTCGACTGCAGGGTTGAATCCGGGCCGTGAATCCATCAACCTGATGTTTCAGGCCTTTAATAGGAAAGGTGCCGACCTGTCTTGAAACCAAGCTCGACGACGCCGGAAAGCCAAACCGGCCCCAAACCCAAATCCCGGCTGCGCGAGAACGTCGAAGCCATTGTTCTGGCGGTCATCCTGGCCCTTTTCATTCGGACCTTCGTCGTCCAGGCTTTTAAGATCCCATCCGGTTCGATGGAAGACACGCTGCTGATCGGCGACCACATCCTGGTCAACAAGTTCATCTACGGCATCCGGATGCCCTTCACCAACCAAACGGTCGTTCCCGTCGCGGAGCCCGAACGGGGCGACATCGTCGTCTTCAAGTTCCCTCAGGACCCGAAAATGGATTTCATCAAACGGGTGGTCGGCATTCCCGGCGACACGGTGGAGTGCCGCAACAAGGTCGTTTACGTCAACGGCGCGCCCGAGGAAAATACGCATGCGGTTCACAAGGATGCGTTTATTCTACGCGGTAATCCCCGGGACAATTTCGGCCCGATCAAAGTGCCCGCGGACAGCCTGTTCGTCATGGGCGACAACCGTGACCGCAGCAACGACAGCCGCTTCTGGAATTTCGTCAGCTACAGTGAACTGCGCGGCAAGGCGTTCATGATCTACTGGTCCTGGAACAAAGACGATTTTGCGGTGCGCTGGCGCCGCATCGGCGACATGATCGAGTGATTTCGTTTTGACGGCAGCGGTCATCCGACGGGGGAGCGCATGGGGGAGATGAGGCACAAACACATCTTGGACATGGCGTCGCTTTCGGACGCCGATATCCGCACGATTCTGGACACGGCCGTGCGCATGAAGGAAATTTCGCGCCGGCCGATCAAAAAAGTGCCCACATTGCGGGGCAAGACCGTGGTCCAGTTTTTCTACGAGCCCAGCACCCGCACCAAATCCTCTTTCGACCTGGCCGCCAAACGGTTGAGCGCGGACAGCCTATCATTTTCCAAAGCCACCAGCAGCGTGGTCAAGGGGGAGACGCTGCTGGACACGGTGCAGAACATCGAGGCCATGCAGCCGGATGTCATCATTATCCGGCATGGCTCGGCGGGCACGCCGCATTTCCTGGCCCGGCACTGCAAGGCCTGCGTGATCAATGCGGGCGACGGGATGCATGCGCACCCCACCCAGGCCCTGCTCGATCTGATGACGGTACGTGAAAAGAAGGGCCGTTTGCGAGGGCTCAATCTCCTCATCGTGGGGGATATCGCCCACAGCCGGGTGGCCCGTTCGAATATCGTCGGATTCCAAAAAATGGGGGCCCGCGTCACGGTCTGCGGCCCGCCGACCATGATGCCCATCGGAATCGAAGCGATGGGCGTCACGGTGGCGCCCGCGCTGGACGATGCCATTGGCGAAGCGGACGTCATCATGATGCTGCGCATCCAGAAAGAACGCCAGGCGCAGTTTCTCATGCCCGACGAACGCGAATATGCCGCCGTGTTCGGACTGAATCTCGAACGGCTGCGGAAAGCATCACCCGAAGTGCTGATCATGCATCCCGGGCCCATGAACCGGGGTGTCGAGATCGACCCCGAAGTGGCGGACGGGCCCTACGCCGTCATTCTGGAGCAGGTCACCAACGGCGTGGCCGTGCGTATGGCCCTTTTATATCTGGTGCTGGGAGGCAAATAGCGATGGACCTGATCATCCGCGGCGGGCGCATCATCGATCCGGGCCATTTCGACGGGGAGGCCGACCTCTATATCAAAGAGGGGCGAATCGCCGCCCTCAAGCCCGGCGGGGGAACGAGCGATGCGGACAAAGGCGTCACGGTGATCGATGCCCGCGGCAAGATCGTCGCCCCCGGGCTGATCGATATGCACGTCCATCTGCGCGAGCCCGGGGAGGAATACAAGGAAACCATTGCCAGTGGCTGCCGCGCCGCCGCCGCCGGCGGGTTTGCGGCCGTCTGCGCCATGCCCAACACGCATCCACCCAACGACTGCGCCCAAGTTACCGAATTCATTCTAGAAAAGGCGAAAATCGCCGGCGCCGCCAGAGTTTATCCGGTGGCGGCCGTCAGCCCCGGCTTGGCCGGGGAGGGGTTGACGCCGTTCTACGAACTTGCGGCGGCCGGTGCGGTGGCTTTCACCGACGATGGCCAACCGGTGGCCAACAGCCTGTTGATGCGGCGGGCGCTGGAGTACGCGCGGGGTGTGGACCGCCCCGTCTTCGCCCACTGCGAGGACCCACGGCTTTCGGCCGGCGGGGCCATGAACGAGGGGCCGACCGCCACGCGTCTGGGATTGCGGGGCATCCCCAACGTCGCCGAAAGCACCATGGCCCAGCGTGACATCGCCCTGGCCGGCCTCACGGGCGGCAGACTCCACATTGCCCATGTCAGCACACGCGAAACCGTCGATGCCATCCGGATCGCCAAAGCGCAGAAAATACCGGTAACGGCCGAGGCCGCGCCGCACCACTTTACCCTGGACGACAAAGCTGTGTGCGACTACGACCCCAACACGAAGATGTCCCCGCCCCTGCGCACGGCGGCCGACCGGGATGCCGTCCGTGAGGGCCTGGCCGACGGCACCCTGGATGCGATCGCCAGCGACCACGCGCCGCATTCGAGCATTGAAAAACGGCTTGAGTTCGATCTGGCCGCCAACGGCGTCATCGGGCTCGAGACATCCCTGGCCTTGGCCCTTAAACTGGTGCATGACGGGGTATTGTCGCTGCCGCGCCTGATCGAATTGATGGCCTGCCATCCGGCCCGGATTATCGGTGTACCCTGCGGTCTCCAGACCGGGATGCCGGCCGACATCACGATTATCGACCCGGAGGCCGCCTTCACGGTATCAGCCGATAGTTTTCGGTCTAAAAGCCGGAACACGCCTTTCGACGGCTGGAAGCTCAAGGGCCGTGCGACGGCCACGATCGTTGCCGGGAAGATTATTTTCGAATTGGATAAATAGTGGGGCGTCAGGCACCCGTCCTGCCCTGAAGGCGAGGATCGCGGCGGCACTGAAAACGAAAGCAGATCACCAGGAAACAACATGACCGAAAAAGACTACCATCTTCTCGTCGTGGACGACGAACTCAGCATGCGGGAATTGTTGGAATACCTTTTCACCACCCAAGGCTACCGGGTGGACTGCGCCGAATCCGGAACCCGGGCCATCGAGATGCAGGCCGAGACCGCCTATGACCTGATCGTGTGCGATATCCGCCTGGGCGATATCACTGGGCTGGAGGTGTTGCGGGCCGCCAAGGCCAAAAACCCCAATATCGTCGTGATCATGATCTCCGCCTACGTCACCACCGAAATGGCTGTCGAGGCCATGAACGACGGCGCCTACGACTACGTGCCCAAACCGTTCGACAAGGACGAACTGCTGGATAC
>CAYMAR010000280.1:0-5087 GCA_964388465.1 uncultured Desulfobacteraceae bacterium | reverse complement strand
GGGATGGCAGCCATGCGCCTGCTGCAGCACGAAGGCCTCCGGGTGATTTTTCCCCGGCAGCAGACCTGCTGCGGACAACCGGCCTACAATTCCGGGTTCGCCGAGGAGGCCCGCCAGGTGGCCCGGCTCCAGCTCGAAGCCTTCCCCCGGGACTATCCGGTGGTGGTCCCCTCGGGCTCCTGCGCCGGTATGATGCGCCACCACTACCCCTATCTGTTTGCCGGCCGGCCCGAGTGGGAGCAGACCCGGCGGTTCGCCGAACGGGTGTTCGAATTCACGGAGTTCATGCGCCATGTGCTGGGGGTCACGCTGGAGGACAAGGGGCCGCCCCTGCGGGTGACCTGGCATTCCTCCTGCCACGCCAAACGCGAAATGGCGGTCACCGAGGATTCCAAGGCCCTGCTGCGCCAGCTGGACCGCGTGGAACTCGTCGAACTGGAGCGCGAGGACGAGTGCTGCGGCTTCGGCGGCACCTTCGCCGTCAAGCAGCCGGCCATATCCGCGGCCATGGTGCAGGACAAAACCGAAGACATCCGCCAGACCGGGGCCGACCGCGTAATTGCCGGGGACTGCGGCTGTCTCATGAACATCACCGGCCGCCTGGAACACCGGCAGATGCCGGTCCGGGGGCAACATATCGCCGAATTCATCTGGGAGCGCACCCATGCCTGAGACCAAAGCATTCGATTTCAAGGCCAACATTTCCAAGGCCCTGGCGGACAAGCAGCTGGGCCGCAACCTTAAATCAGCCATGGGCGGTTTACGGGTCAAACGCCAGGCGGTGTTCGCCGACGCGGACGAACTGGCCGCGCTGCGCGCCCAGGGCGAGGCCATTAAGCAACGGGCGTTGAGCCGGCTTCCCGAACTGCTCACCCAATTGGAAGCCAAATGCACGGCCAACGGCATCCAGGTGCATTGGGCGGAAACCGTGGAGGAGGCCAACCGCACGGTGCTGAACATCATGCGGCGGCATGCGGCCGACCTGATGGTCAAGGGCAAGTCCATGCTGTCCGAGGAAATGGGGCTCAACCATTATCTCGAGGATCAGGGGCTGGAGGTGCTCGAGACCGACCTGGGCGAGTTCATCATCCAACTCGCCGGCGAACCCCCCTCCCACATCATCGTGCCGGCGGTCCACAAGAACAGGGACCAGATCGCGCACATCTTTCAGGAAAAAATCCCGGACACGCCCTATACCGAAGATGTGGACGAACTCAACGGCATCGCCCGCCGGACGCTGCGCCGGAAATTCTTCGACGGCCAGGTGGGCTTGAGCGGGGTCAATTTCGCGGTGGCCGAAACCGGCACCCTCTGCCTCGTGGAAAACGAGGGCAACGGCCGCATGTGCACCACGGTCCCGCCCGTTCACATTGCCGTGATGGGGCTTGAAAAAGTGGTCGAAAAGCTGGAGGAGGTCCCCCCCCTGCTCAGACTTCTGACCGGTTCGGCCACGGGTCAGCTCATCACGACCTATTTCAATATGATCACCTCGCCCCGGCGTCCGGGTGAAAAGGACGGCCCGCACGAAGTCCACCTGCTGATCCTGGACAACGGCCGCTCGGCGATTCTCGACGACCCCGAATTGCGCAAGTCGTTGCAGTGCATCCGCTGCGGCACCTGCCTGAACCACTGTCCCGTCTATGTGCGCATCGGGGGGCATGCCTACGGGTTCGTCTACCCCGGACCGATCGGGGAGGTCATCACCCCCCAGTTCGAGGGGCTCGAAAAAGCCGGCGACCTGGCATCGGCCTCCAGCCTCTGCCAGGCCTGCGGCGAAGTCTGCCCCGTCCAGATTCCCCTGCCGGACCTGATCCGACGCATGCGGCGCGAGGGCGTGGGCCAGGGCGAGGACTGCTGCGTCCGCGGCTTCGGCAGCAAACGCCGGCTGGCCGAGACCCTGGCATGGAAAGCCTGGGCCCTCCTCAACCGACATCCGCGTCTCAATGCGCTGAACAATATGGTTTTGGGCCGGATCGGCAACCGCATGCCCCGGCTGGGACCGCTGGCCGCCTGGACCACCGGGCGCACGGCGCCGCGCTTTGCCCCCAAAAGCCTGCACCAACTTGCCGACCAGGAGGGACTGCCCCGTGATTAATGCCACCCGCGAAAAAATCCTGTCACGACTGAAAACGGCCATCGGCGACACCCCACCGGCCCCGCCGACCGCCTGCATGCCGATCGCCACGTTTGCGGCCGAGGAAAAAATCGAAAAACTCAAGGGCCTGATGGAGGCCATGCGCACCGAGGTGCACGTGGTCAGCAGCGCCGAATGGACCGCGCAACTTCAGGCCGTCCTCGCGGCGCGCAAGCTCCAGACTCTGTTCTACGCCCCCGACACCTGGCTGGCGCCGGCCATCGAACAGGCCTGGGCCGGCGATGCCGCCGGGCTCCCCGAACGGGTTCCCTTCGATCGTCCTGTCGAGGATCTCAAAGAAACCCTTTTCAAAGTCGATGCCGCTATCACGACGACCTGCGGCGCCATCGCCGAGACCGGCGCCATCGTGCTGTGGCCCGATGCCAACGAACCCCGTACGCTGTCCCTGGTGCCGCCGGTGCATATCGCCGTGGTCAAGGCCGACCAGATCTACAACAGCTTCTGCGAAATCATCCAGGCCCAGAACTGGACGGCGCAGATGCCCACCAACGCCCTGCTGATCTCCGGCCCCTCCAAGACGGCCGACATCGAGATGACCCTGGCCTTCGGCGTCCACGGTCCCAAGGAACTGATCGTCCTGATTGTGACGGATTGAAGATCAGGTTGCAGTGGGCAGGGGAAGATGGAGAAGCCAGAAGTCAGAAGTCAAGGGTCAGAATAAAAACGGAGTCGATATGCGCTGGCTTGTCATAGAAAAAAATAAAGCCGAAGGCTTGACATCCTACTGAATTCGGGCTCCTAAATCCTGGATTCAAATTCCATGTCACCCGAACCCTGACACCTCGTCGCTGATTCCCCCCGCAAAACCAGTCCCCCCGTCATGCGCCAAAGCGAACCGTTCGGCTCAGGCCGTGTCCTGAACCCCGACGGGCTTGCCCCGCCGTTCCCGGGGCAGGGTCTCGTCGAAGAGGGTGAGCAGGTGCAGCGTCTGTTCGCTGATCTTGAGACAAGCATTGGTGAGCCCGTAGTAGAGAACGCTCAGGCGGGTCTTGGACACCCCGGAGCGAATGCGCTCGATCTGGGCCTGGTCGAAATCCTCGAGCATGTCCTTGAGCTCCACGTAGGGGGTGGCCACTTCGCCGTAGTTGAAGGGATCGCGGTTGAGCAGAATGCGGGCGGTTTCGGCCAGAAGCGTTTCCATGCATTTGCGCACGCGCTGGAGTTCTTTCTTCTGGGCCGGCAGGAGGCCGGCGTGCTGGTTGGAGGTATGCACGTGGCAGCGCAGGATCAGATCCCGCAGGCTTTCGGAAATCTCCTGCAGGGCCGCGATGACATGGCTGTACTTGTCGGCCGCCTTCACCTCTTCGTGCTGCAGGAGCCGCATCGTCTTGAAGATGTTGGCCACGATGATATTGGACCAGGCCTGGACCTTGCTCGTCTCCCGCCGCAGCCGTTTGAGCGGTTTGCGGTTCTCGGTCAGGATGCCCTCGAAGCAGTCTGCCAGGTAGCGGTTGACCACCTCGAGAAAGCGCCCGCTGTGCTCGAAGCAGGTGCGCACGGCGAAATCGGCGTCGGACACCCGTTTGAGGTCCAGGAGCTCGAGTTCCTGGGCCGCCTTTTCCCGACGGCCGTGGATTTTGAAGTTGCGGAAGATGACATAGCCCGCCACCAGCAGGAGAAGGAAAACCCCGGCCCCTTTGAGGTATGAGATCACGAAAGCGAACGTCAGTGAAAACGAAAAGGCCATCAGGGCGGTGAAAAACCAGCCCCCGATGACCATCAGGACGCCCGTCACCCGGTAGACGGCGCTTTCCAGGCCCCAGGCCCGGTCGGCCAGCGAGGTGCCCATGGCCACCATGAAGGTCACGTAAGTGGTCGACAGCGGCAGTTTCATACTCGTGGCCCAGGAAACCAGGGCGCTGGCCACCATCAGGTTGACACTGGCGCGCAGGAGGTCGAAATCCGGGATCGTTCCGTCATAGCCAGCGACAGGCCGGTAGTTCGCCGTGTCGAAACGGCGTTCGATCCAACGGTTGAGCGCGGCGGGGGCCACCTGCCGGCCGAGCTCGGAAACGCGGCTGAACATGCGCACGACGACCCGCGAGATCTGGGAGGAGTCGAACCGCTCCAGCCCTTCGTCCTGGCGGCCCAGGCTCACCTCGGTTTTCGTCACGGTGCGGGCCTTGCGCGACACCCACAGGGTGGCCACCATGATTCCGCCGGCCGCCAGCAGAAAGATCGTCGGCATCTGCACCGCCTTCTGCAAGGCGTCCATGGAGATCGTCAAGGGGCTGGCGCTGGCCTGGGCCAGCATCAGGGCGTGGAATCCAGCCAGGGGGACGCCGATGAAATTGACTAGGTCGTTGGCCGCAAAGGCCATGGCCAGGGCAAACGTGCCCACCAGCACGATCGGCTTGAGAATATTGACGCGGGTCGCCACGGCCAGGGTCTGGAACAGAGCGGCAAAACCGAGAAAGCTGCCCCCCAGGATCGTCAGGGTGTGGGTCTTGATCCAGGCCACCGTTTCCGCCCCCATGAAGGAGGCCCCCTTGGAGCCCTTGATCAGAATGAAATAGACGATCATGGACAGGGCCAATCCGCCCCACAAGCCACCGTAACGTTTCAGACGCTTTTCGTAATTGAAGGTGAACAGCAGCCGGGTGAGATACTGGGCCAGGGCGCCGCAGGCAAAGGCGATACCCACCGAGAGCAGGATCCCGGAGATGATCGCCAAGGCTTTGCCGGTGTTGATGTAGTGCGCCAGGTCGAGAAGGCTTTGGCCGCTGGCGAAAATTTTGAACAGCGAGACCGCTATCGCCGCCCCCAGCAGTTCAAAGACGATCGAGACGGTGGTCGAGGTGGGAAAGCCGAAGGTGTTGAACACGTCGAGCAGGACCACGTCGGTGAGCATCACGGCCAGAAAAATGGTGATCAGCTCGGGCATCAGAAACAGGCGCGGGTGGAAGATGCCCTTGCGGGCCACCTCCATCAT
>CAYMAR010000279.1:0-5114 GCA_964388465.1 uncultured Desulfobacteraceae bacterium | reverse complement strand
GACCTTTTGCCGAGCCGGCGTTTGCGCTTGAAAGCCGCTGTTTTGAATGTGTAGACGCGGCGGGCGGCGCGGGTAAAAAAACCGGAGTCCAGGTTGACGCTGGTGACGACACCGTCCGGGAATAATAGGGTGGCATTGTCGTATCGCAGGCTCTCCACGATTTTTCGGCGGAAAAGTTTTTCGTCCATGGTGACGGAACGATAGGTAATCTCTTTTTCGTCAACGTCCTGGTAGATCAGCCCGCCCGGAATGAAGATGGCCCCCTTGTTGTCCAGCGCCCCGGTCGCGCCCTCTTCGGTGATCCCGGGAAGACGCCCCTTCTGGAGCCGTGCCAGCATCCGCCAAAGGGTGTCGGTTCGAATGGCGATGAGCTCTTGGAGGAGAACACTGCCGATGATGTCGGATTTGGTCGTCATTTGGGTCTTTTTCGATCAGCGCTGGTCGATTTTCGGGGCATTGTAGCCGCCCCAGGTCTGCTGAGAGATTCCCACGACCATAAAGGCGTCGGGATCGATACGGGCAATAATGTATTTTATATCGTAAATTCGGGAACGCAACACCGTGAAGTAAAGCAGCGTGCGTTGTTTCTGGGAATACCCACCGGTCACCTCCCAATGGGTCACCCCGCGCCTGAGCTCGTACATGATGGCACGGCGGATAGGTTCGGGGTTTTCGGTGATAATCATCAGGGTGCGCATCTGGCTGGGACCTTCGAGGACGAAATCGGAAAAGAGCCCTACCAGGATGAGGGTCAGCACGGCCAGCAACGCGGTTTCCAAATTGAAAACCATCCCGGCCATGGCGATAATCGCCAGGTCGGTGAACAGGAAGGATTGACTCAGAGGAAATCCCGTCTTGTTGTAAATGATGCGCGCGGTAATCGATGTGCCGCCGATGGTGCCGCCGTAGCGGTAGATCAGTCCCGTGCCCAGACCGAAGAGGATGCCGGCATACACGCAGGCCAGCAAGGGTTCGGACGTGACGGGATATGGATCCATCCACCGGGGTAAATAGTGGACCAGAAAATCGGAAGCAATGGCAAACACCAGCACGGCTAAACTGCTCGACCAGACAAAGCGCCAGCGCCCTAAAACAAAGAAACCCAGCACGAAAAGCGGCAAGTTGGCCAGTAGAAAAAAAAGGCCGACCGGCAAGCCGGTCCAGTGGTTGACCAGGATACCCAAGCCGGTGATCCCGCCTGCGGCGATATTGTAAGGCAGCTGAAAAACGACATAGCCCAGCGCCGATACAACGGCACCCGCGGTAATCATCAACTGCTGCCAGCCCACACGCAAAATCATGGCACCCGGATTCATGGCTAGCCTGCGTTTGATGCCCGACGGTAAGCGCATCGGATCCGTTATCCCTTTCCGGCTGAACAGAGTTGAGGTTGGCCTGAAACAACCGTGTTCAGGGTGCCGCCGTTGCAACGATGGCCCATTCGAAGTGCGGTTGGCGGCTGCAAGACACTACCAGGGAATCGGACGCTTTTCACGGAAAAACCCGCCGCGGGGTCCGTCATCCGGCAGGGTGGCCAGCCAGACCGGTGTTTCCGCGCCTTGAGCCGGCATCAATGGCGCCTGGTCGCCGCCCAGCCGGGTCCGGACCCATCCCGGACAAGCCGAATTGACCAGAATATTGGTGTCCCGCAAGTCCTTGGCCAGCAGGGCGGTCAATCCATTCAACAGCGCCTTGGAGAGACGGTAGGCGGGCGAGAGAACCACCGCATAGGCGGAATCCGGACTGGCGATATCGGTCAGCGATCCAAGGGTGCTGGAGATGTTGACGATCCGTCCGTAGTCGTTGGCCCGCATGTGCGGAATGCACGCCTGGCTCAGCAGGAGCGGGCCCAGCGCATTGGTTTCAAGGGTGTTCTGGAAAAGGGTCAAATCGAGTTCTAAGATGGTCGTCTCGGCATCTATCATGATCCCCGCGTTGTTGACGAGAATATCGAGGCGTCCGAACTGGTCCACGATCTGTCCAATCGCCGATTGAATCGTGTGGGCTTGCGTCACATCGAGCATCTGGCTGTGGATCTCGCGCCGATCATTCTGCAGGGCTTCGGCGGCGGCCTCGCCCCGCGCGAGATCACGCGCTCCGATGATTACACGGAGACCGAGATCCGCAAGCTGGCGTGCGATTTCCAGGCCAATCCCACGGTTGGCGCCTGTTACCAGGGCAACACGTCGTTGCATGGCAATCTCCTTTGTTTGGCGTGCCGCCAGGGGCCGTCGAAGTCTTTGTTCCGGCAGGGGGGGCGCCCCTTGGCCGTTTAAAGTCCATGTTCCTCGGATGTTTGCGTGCGGCTCGCGACGCAGCGATCGATTTCAGCGTTAATTTCAGCGCCGCTGAAATCGAGCGCATGTCCGATATGGTGCACCTTCGCGGTATTTTCTTCCGATGGCTGCTGACTGTGGGCATTGGCGGCCACCCAGGCCAGCGCCTGGCGGCGATACGCGCGCTTCAGCGTGCGCAGCGCCTGTGGGAACAATTCATCCATGGCCGCGGAACCCGCCCAATTGACGAACCGATTGACGCGTCCCTCGGTTTGTTCGTAGGCTTCCATGGTAAAAAGCGGTGACGAGCGGGCCAGGGCCAAGACGTGTTGCCTGGCCGACGGGTCGTTTTTGATTTCCGCCCCCGTGATCCAGACGGCCAGGATGATCATGGCATCCTGAACCGTCAGTTCGTCCGGTTGAAATTCATAGGACGTCATCGGTGAGGGTTCTTTGTCGGGGGTTGCCTCCATTCCCACCTCCTTCTGAAAGCCCCTATCCACATGAGATGGACGGGGATTCGTACACAACGCTCAACCTTAAGCTTCGATGGCCTTGCGCTTCAGCGGTCTCATCGGCGCTGCTCACAAACCAAGACCTTGCCGTACGCGTACCACAACCGACTTTTTCAGGGTATGCCTGCAAGGCCTGACATGGCGGCTATCTTGACGGTATTTAAACCAATCGATGATTGCCAGGGCTGGCGATGCATACGGATGCGGCCCCACCTTACGTATTGATCTTAATGATATCCCGGACGGGTTGATGCGGGAAATCTTTTAACGTGGCCAGATCGTCCTTGTCGCGCATGAAGGTCGGCTGGCTTCCAATGTAGTGCACAATGGTTCGGGCCACGGCTTCAAGCGATGCGATATGTGTCCGCTCGTACCCGTGCGAGCCGTCCACGCCGAAACAGACCAGCGCCGTGCGGGTGTCGTTTCCAGCCTCGATGGCTGAAGCGGAATCGCTGCGGTAGAAGCGAAACACATCGGTGGCATGGTCGATCCGGTTTTCTTCGCAGATACCGATCAATTTGCGGCTTAAGTGATAGTCGAAAGGGCCGCTCTGATCCATCATGCCGATGGTGGCGCCGTTTTCTCGAGCATTCTGCCCGGGCGCCACGGGCGCCTGGTCGATGACGACCATCTCGGCCACGTCGCCGTAGACCGCCGACGAAGCACCATGCCCCACCTCTTCGAAAATCGTGAAGATCAAATGACAGTCGACAGGCCGAGCGAGGCCGGCATCCAAAACGCTTTTGACGGCTGTCAGCAAAATCGCCACCCCCGCCTTGTCGTCCAGATGACGGGCGTTGATGTATCCCTGGGGGGTTATTTCCGGCAAGGCGTCAAACGCCACGAAATCCCCGACCGTGAAGCCTGCCGCCCGCAGCTCAGATTCGCGGCGGCAGGGGACATCGACCCGGATTTCGACGTGATCCCATCCGGTGGGCTGCCCGTCGATAGCCTCGCCGTAGACATGCCCCGAAGCCTTGAGCGGCAGGACCGTGCCCCGCTGGGGGCCATCGGGTGTGAAGATGGTGACGCGGGCCCCCTCGGCAAACCGGCTGGACCAGGTACCCACAGGCGCGATGCCCAATCGGCCGTTTGCTTTCAGCCGGTTGACCATGGCGCCCAAGGTGTCCAGATGAGCCGTGACGGCGCGGTCCAGCCGATTTTGGTCTCCCGGCAGGGTGGCCCGGATGGCCCCGCGGCGGGTTACATTGAAGTCGAGTTGGAGCCGTTCGATCTCCTGCCCCACGAAATGGACGATTTGATCAGAATACCCGGATGGGCTGGGGATATTGAGCAGGGCCAGCAGGATTCGCTGCATGTATTCATGGTCAATGGACATCATGTTGATCACCTGGTTGGAATCTCAGCCGGCTGACGCGGTCTGGGGGAAAAGCAAATCGACGAAGCGCTCGGCCGTGGGCTGGGGTTCATGATTGGCCAGGCCGGGACGCTCGTTGGCTTCGATGATCCAGTAATCCGCTTGCGAAATATCCGGCACCATGAGGTCCAGGCCGGTGACGGGGATCTCAAGCGCCTTGGCGGCCGCGGCGCCAACAGCGGCCAGGTCGGGGTGAAGTCGGTCGGTCACGTCGGTGATCGTGCCCCCGGTATGCAGGTTGGCCGTCTTGCGCACCGCAACTTTTCGTCCGGCGTGCGGGACATCTTCGAGATCCAGTCCCGCCAAATGAATGCAGCGCTTGGTTTCGGCGTCGATCGGCAGGCACCCCTCACCGCCGGTTGCGGCGGCCCGCCGGCGATTGTATTTGTCAATGAGGGTGCGCAGCGTATGTCGACCCGTTCCCACGATGACGGGCGGCCGGCGAACAGCGGCCGCCACCAAGCGGTAGTCGATGACGATGAGCCGCAGGTCCTCCCCATCGACGCGTTCCTCGATCAAAACATCCGGGCAGAAACGGCGGGCGCGCCGAATCGCGGTTTCAAGATCTTCGGTCGTGCGCAAATCGACGCTGATGCCGTTGCCCTGTTCGCCGCGGGCCGGCTTGACCACGACCGATCGCCATTCGTCGAGAATCCTCCGGTTTCGATCCGGATTTCCCGCCAGACGCTGCCGGGGGACTTGAAGACCGGCCGAAGCAAGCACCCGCTGCGTCACCCGTTTGTCGTCGCAACGGCTCATGGCCACGGCCGACGTCAGATCCGTGAGGGATTCGCGGCAGGCAACGCGTCGGCCGCCATGGGTGAGATCGAAATAGCCGTGCTCGGCATCGATAACCGCGACACCGATACCGCGCCGCTGTGCTTCCTTGACGATGATGGTGGCATAGGGATTCAAGTCGTCTGCTGGAAAGGAACGGGTGTAGAG
>CAYMAR010000278.1:0-5138 GCA_964388465.1 uncultured Desulfobacteraceae bacterium | reverse complement strand
TGTGGAGGATCAACGATGCTAAATTTCACCCTGAGTCCGGAACTCATCGCCCTTCAGGAAAAAGCCCGTCAGTTTGCACTCCAGGAACTCCTACCGGTGGCCTGGGAATACGACCAGCGCGACGAACTTCCCTTGCACATCCTGCACAAGGCCTACGACGCCGATCTGGTCAACGGGGATATCCCCAAAGCCTATGGGGGCAAAGGCTACGGCATCCTCGAGGGCGTCGTGGCCACCGAAGAGCTCGCGGCGGTATGTCCCGGTCTGGCCACGAGCATTTTCGACAACTCGCTTGGCATGGAACCGCTGATCCTCTCCGAAAACGAGGCCGCCAAACAAAAATACCTGACCAGCATCACCCGCGAGCGCAAGTTTTTTGCCTTTGCCACCTCCGAGCCCACCATGGGCTCCGATGTCTCCAGCCTGCGCTGCCAGGCCACACCGGACGGGGACGATTATATCCTGAACGGCACCAAGTTCTGGATCACCAACGGCGGCATCGCCGATTACGTCACCGTCTTCGCCACGGTCGATCCGCAGAACGCCCACAAAGGCATCTGCGCCTTCGTGGTCGAAACGGACTGGGAAGGGGTCAGCGCCGGACGCCATATTCCCAAACTGGGCCAGCGCACCTCGAATACCACGGCGATCCATCTGAAAAACGTCAGGGTCCCCAAGGAAAACGTGATTGCCCCGCCGGGAGAAGGCTTTGTCCTGGCCATGCGCACCTTTGCGCGCACGCGCCCCTCCATCGGCGCCTTTGCCGTGGGCGCGGCCCGCTCGGCCATGGAGTATGCCATCGACTACGCCAAAAAAAGGCGCGCCTTCGGCAGCAAGATCGCCAACTTCCAGGCTATTCAGTTCAAAATCGCGGAAATGTACCAGAAGGTGGAGACGTCCCGGCTGCTGATCTGGAAGGCCGCCTGGGAGGCGGACAACGGCATCGATCCCACGATCAATGCCTCGATTTCCAAACTCTATGCCACCGAAGCCGCTTTCGAAGTGGTCGACCAGGCCCTGCAAGTGCTGGGCGGCTACGGCTATACGCGGTTTTTTCCGGTCGAGAAGTTGTTGCGCGACACCCGCCTCTTCCGTATCTACGAAGGCACCAGCGAGGTCCAGCGGATCATTCTGGCGGGCCATGCCATGGGGGCCTACCAGCCCGTCATGCCGCCCCTGGAGGATTTGCCCATTCATAGTAAAAAAGACTATCCGGACCAGGATCCGGAAACGGCCGCCGGCGTCTGGCGCTGTCGCATGTGCGGCTACGTGCATTTCGGGGAAGAAGCCCCGGAAGAATGCCCCTATTGCTTTTTCCCGGCCACCGCCTTCAAGGAAATCGAACGCCCCTGACCGCATGACCGTTCTGGCGGCTCGTCCGCTCCGTGGCGGAGAACCATGCGCCGCTGCCGCTCGCCGGATGCAGCGGTGGCGGCGCGGCGTTCGCTCACCTTTTGACTTTCCGGCCGCAGCCCTTAAACTTTCACATCACAACGGATTGCATCCGCGGTCAACACGTGCATACGCCAAGTGGCGCACAAGGTTTCGAACAGCGGCTCCCAAGGATTCGCTAAACGCACGGCAGTAGTAGAATGACGACGCAACCGATCATCGAAGCCCACGGGCTCAATAAGACCTATTCCATCGACGACCGACGCATTCAGGTGCTGCAGGAGGTATCTCTGGGCGTCCGCGCGGCCGAGTTTGCCGTCATACAAGGCAGCAGCGGCAGCGGCAAGTCGACCCTCCTGAGCCTTTTGTCCGGTCTCGACCGACCCGACAGTGGAACGGTGCGCATTCAGGACCAGGACATCACCAAGCTCTCCGAAGACGACCTGGCGCCGCTGCGCAACCGCACCTTCGGTTTCGTGTTCCAGTCTTTCCACCTGGTGCCCTCGCTGTCCGCGCTTGAGAACGTCATGTTTCCGGCCGAGCTGAGTCACAACCCGAATGCCGCGCACGAGGCCGGGAGACTGCTGGAGAGGGTCGGTCTGGCCGCCCGGGCATCCAACATGCCGCACCAACTCTCCGGCGGCGAACAGCAGCGAATCGCCATCTGCCGCGCCCTGATCAATCGCCCGGCCATCATTTTCGCCGACGAACCCACCGGCAATCTGGATTCACGCAGCGGGCAGGCCATCCTGGATCTGCTTCTGGAATTCCAGCACGAATACCACACAACACTGCTCATGGTGACCCACAACCCGGCCATCGCCGAGCAGGCCGACAGCCGGTTTCAATTGACGGACGGACGGTTGATACCGCCCGCGGTGAATTAGGTCCATGGCGATGCTGCCCCGATTGATCCTGCGCGAATTGGGCCAGAACCGGCAGCAGACGGCGGTGCTGCTTTTATGCATCGCCCTTTCCGTCGTGGGGCTCACCGCGCTGGGCGGTTTTCAGGCCAATGTCCGTGAAGCCATGCTGCGCGATGCCCGTCAGCTGCATGCGGCGGACGTCATCGTCCGTTCGAGCTTCCCGTTCCTGCCCGCCATGGAAGACAAGCTCCGTGCCTACGACGCCCGCGACGATGTCGACGTTACCCGGCTCTGGGAGTTTTATACCGTCGTGCGGACCATGGATGAATCCGCCTCCCTGCTCTCCGCCGTCAAAATCGTCGGAGCCGGCTACCCGTTTTACGGACGGGTGCAGCTCGCCTCCGGTGAGGCCTTTCGCGACGCCATCGGGCCGGGGCATATCATTGTCGAACAGTCTTTGCTGGACCGGCTGGGGCTTGCTGTCGGCAGTCGTATTTTTCTGGGCGACACGGCCATGGTCATCCGCGATGTGGTCATTTCCGAACCGGACCGCCCGGTGACGGTCTTCACCCTGGGACCCCGCATTTTCGTGGATGCGCGCGACCGCGGGCGCCTGGGGTTGATCACCCAGGGCAGCCGGGTGCGGTACAAGGCGCTTCTGCGGCTGCCGGCCGCACTCGCCCCCGAAACCGTGCAGAACGACCTGTGGACCGCGGCCGATGCCGCCCAGGAACGCGTCGATACTTTCCGCAGCGCCGATTCCCGCCTGAAGCGCTTCTTCGACAATCTGCTCTTCTTCCTCAAACTGGTGGGAATTTTCACGCTTCTGCTGGCCGGTATCGGGATCCACAGCGTTTTGTCGGCGCTGCTGCGCACGCGCATCAAATCCATGGCGATCATGAAAGCGCTGGGGGCCCCCTCGCCCTTTATTTTGCGGCTTTATCTAGGCGTCGTGTTGTTTGTGGGCGCCGTGGGCACCCTCGGCGGCATCCTGGTGGGGCTGCCGCTGCAGGAAATGCTGGCCCGCCTGTTGATCGATCTGATTCCAGCCGAAACGGCCTTTCGCATCGCCTGGGACGCCGTGGGCGAGAGTTTTCTGATCGGGCTGCTGGCCGTGAGCCTGTTTGCCGCAAGGCCGCTGCTGAACTTGCGTCGCTTCAAGCCCTCGGCGCTCTTCCGACACGAATCCCCGCGCTTCCGGCTGTTTTCGGCCGAAGGTCTCACGCTGGCACTCACCACGCTTTTTTTCATCGGCCTCGTGCTCTGGCACCTCGAAGATCTGCGCATCGGCACCTATTTTATCGGGGGAATCCTGGCGCTGATCGGCATTGTTTTCGGCTTTTGCCGGCTTCTGCTGGTCGGCCTCAAGCGTCTGCCGACCCGGCATCTCATGGTCCGCCAAGCCATCCGCGGGCTCTTTCGGCCCCGTAATGCGACCCTGCCCATCCTGGTGACCCTGACCGCGTCGCTGACCATTCTCTATGCGCTTTTTCTGATCGAAAGCAATCTCGACCGCGCCTTTGTCGATGCCTATCCGGAAGACGTTCCCAATGTCTTCCTGCTCGATATTCAGCGCCACCAGACCGAAGCGTTGACCCGCCTGGTGGACCAGCCGCTAGACTTCTACCCGGTGGTGCGGGCCAAACTGATGGCCATCAACGGCCAGGCCATCGACCCGAAGCGCGAGCGTCAGCGCAAGAGCGACAATCTGGCCCGCCCCTTCAACCTGACCTACCGACAGGATCTTCTGGACGATGAGAAAATCGTCCGGGGCGGGACGCTGTTCGATGAGGACGCCGGCCAATTTCAGGTTTCGGTACTCAAACGCGTGGCCGATATCGGCGGTATCCGTGTCGGCGACCGGCTGCGCTTCAAGATCCAGGGCGTGCCCCTGGAGGCCACCGTCTCCAGCATTCGAATTCGTATCCGCGAGGGTCTGCAGCCTTTCTTTTATTTCGTCTTCCCCGAAGAAACCCTGAAAGCCGCACCCCAGACGATCTTCACCGCCATGCGGGCCGATCCCCGGGAAATGGCCGCCCTGCAAAACCGCATCGTCCAGACGTTTCCCAACATTACCATCCTCGATGCCCGCCAGACCATCCGTCAGATCGCCGGGGCGCTGGAACGATTTTCCCAGGTCATCCGTTTCTTTACCCTCTTCAGTACGGCTGCGGGCATGCTCCTGGTGATCAGTTCGATTGTCGCCACGCGCGCGGCCCGGATCAGGGAGGCCGTTTACTACAAAATCCTTGGCGCCCGCCGCCGTTTTGTGTTTTATGTCTTTTCACTGGAGAATGGCTTTCTGGGAGCGTCCAGTGCCGTCGGCGGGCTCGCACTGGCTCAATTGATCAGTTGGGTGGTCTGCACCCGCTATTTCGATATCCCCTACGCGCCCCACGCGGCGGCGTCGCTCGCCGGATTGGTGGTCGGCGTCTTGGTCGTAATGGGGGTTGGCTTGAGCGCCTCGCGCACCATCATGCGCCGCCGCCCCGCCCGGTTTCTGCGAACCCACGCGGCCGAATAATAGAGGAGAACGTGTCATGCCGCGTCTGTCCCGTCCGCTGATGATCGTCCTGACCCTAATCGTGGTTATCCTCACGGGCTGCGAACGCACGCCCACAGAAGCCGCAGCGCCAGTGGCCCGCTCCGGGGACGAACCCCGGGGGGTCATCGTCTGCATGGGCGACAGTCTCACCGCCGGCTATCGGATCGATGAGAGCGAAGCCTACCCGGCCCTGCTCGCCGCCATGCTGGCCCGCGACGGTTTGCCCTATGAAGTCGTCAACGCCGGCGTCAGCGGCGAAACCAGCAGCGGCGCCCTGGCACGCCTGGACTGGGTGCTGACCCTGGCACCCGACATCGTCATCCTGGAAACCGGCG
>CAYMAR010000277.1:3810-5150 GCA_964388465.1 uncultured Desulfobacteraceae bacterium | reverse complement strand
TGCTGAAGGGGGAGATTGATGCATCCCAAATCGTTCATGCCGGCGTTCCAATCGGTGGAGGAACTGGAAGCCCACCAGATCGATGGCCTGAAATGGACGGTCCGTCACGCCTACTACGGATCTCCGGAATACCGCCGCAAGTTTGATGCGGCCGGCGTCGTCCCCGATGACATTCGTGGTCTGGAGGACCTGAGGCGTCTGCCGCTGACCACCGCCAAGGATCTTCGCGACGGCTACCCCTTTCCGCTGCGTTGCGTGCCCTTCGACCAAATCGTTCGGATTCATTCCAGCAGCGGCACCACGGGGAAACGCAAAAACCTCTGCTATACCCGGAAAGACGTGGACGATTGGACCCATTTCTTCGCCCGTTGCTACGAAATGGCCGGCCTGACAGCCGCTGACCGGGTTCAGATTGCGGTGGGCTACGGGGTGTGGACGGCCGGGGTCGGTTTTCAATCGGCCTGCGAGCGCCTGGGGGCCATGGCCCTGCCGTCGGGGCCCGGCAACGTCGATCTGCAGTGCCAGTTCATGCTCGACATGCAGTCCACGGTACTTTGTTGCACCGCTTCCATGGGACTTCTCCTGGCCGAGGAGGTGCACCGGCGGGGTCTGACGGATAAGATCAACATCCGCCGGGTGATCTACGGGTCCGAGCGTTCCTCGCGCTCGATGCGTCAGAAGGTTTCCGATCTCTTTGGCGGGGCGGAGCTTTTCGACATCACCGGGATGACCGAACTCTATGGGCCCGGTACCGGTATCGAATGCCCCCACCACGACTGTATTCATTATTGGGGTGACTATTACCTGGTGGAAATTCTCGATCCAGAAACGCTCGAACCGGTTCCGGAAGGGGAGTGGGGCGAATTGGTCGTGACCACGCTGCGTAAGGAAGCCGTGCCGCTGATCCGCTACCGCACCCGCGACATCACCCGCATCATCCCCGGGCCCTGCACCTGCGGCAGCATCATGCCTCGCCATTCGCGCATCATGGGGCGCACGGACGACATGTTCATTTTCCGGGCCGTCAATATCTACCCTTCCCACATCGACCAGATCATATCCGCGATTCCCGGGCTGGGCTCGGAATACCAGATTCACCTCAGCCGGGACGCGGCCGAGCGGGGGGTCATGCGGATCCTTGTCGAGAAGGGCCAGGGCGAACCGGGATCCTCGACCGATCCGCTGGCGGCCCGACTGGTCCAGAAGATCAAGCGGGAACTGATGGTCACGGCCCAGGTCGAAATCGTGGCCTACGGTTCGTTGCCGCGCTCGGAGCGCAAAAGCCAGCGGGTCTTCGACACGCGGATTCAGGATTCCATCATCTGATCGGCGCCCCGACG
>CAYMAR010000277.1:2604-3710 GCA_964388465.1 uncultured Desulfobacteraceae bacterium | reverse complement strand
CACATGACCGCCCGGCAGGGGCTTATCATACCCTATGACCAATTGAGCCCGGCGGCACTCCAGGGCTTGCTGGAAGAATACGTCAGTCGCGAAGGCACCGACTACGGCCATGCCACCTTTTCCCTGTCGCACAAAGTCGCCGCGGTGCGGCAGCAGCTTGAAACCGGTCGTGCGGTCATCGTCTTCGATCCGGACACGCAATCCTGCAACATTACCGCCAGGCAAGACCTGCCCCCCGACCCGCCATCACGCTGAACGGCGGGGGCGACGCGATATTTTCTAACCAGACGGCCAAAAACCGTGACCCGTCGGCAGCTTTAAATGCAACCATTCGATATTGTCAACGATCCTCTGGAAGAGGGGACCAACCTGATCGAGGCCGGGGCCGGAACCGGCAAGACTTACGCATTGACGGCGATTTTCTTACGCCTGCTCCTCGAAAAATCGATTGATCCGGATCGCATCCTGGTGGTGACCTTTACCACCGCTGCCACGGCCGAACTGCGTGATCGTCTGCGTCGCCAGCTGCTGGCCGTTCGCCGTTTTCTCGACCGCGACGGCTCTCTGGACGACACGCTGCGGGAAATCGTGCAGAAAGCGGGCCCGCGCCCGCGCACCCGGGAAAGGGTCGGATTCGCCCTGCGGGAATTCGATCGCGTGGCCATCTTCACGATTCACGGCTTCTGCCAGCGTCTATTAGGTGAGCAGGCCTTCGAGACGGGCAGCCCTTTCGACATCGAACTCGTCACCGACGCATCGGAACTGATTCAGTCGGTGGCCGACGATTACTGGCGTCGGGTGTTTTACACGGCAACGCCGGAAATCGTGGATTATGCCCTCGACCGACTGCGTGGACCGGAAACGCTGGCCGCCCTCTATCAACGCTACGGCGCACCCGATCTCCGTCTGATACCGGAACGGCCTGATTTGCCGCATATCGATTTCGCGCCTTATCACCGGGACTGCAAGGCCTTGCGCCGCCTTTGGTCCGCCAAACGCCGCGAAATTGCCTCCCGCCTGCAGGATCCGTCCCTCAGCGGCACCGTTTACGGCGGCCTGAAACCGCCCCCCGGGACAAAGGCGGGGCAATCCCGGCGCGCCCTTAA
>CAYMAR010000277.1:0-2504 GCA_964388465.1 uncultured Desulfobacteraceae bacterium | reverse complement strand
GCTTCGCGGAAAGGCAACTCGACCAAATCAAGCAGGCCGGGCCGACGCTCTTTTTCGACGACCTGCTCGAACGGGTGAACCATGCCTTGGAAGATGGGGCCGGACGTCGTCTGAGCGCCATGGTCCGCAGCCGCTACCAGGCGGCCCTTGTCGACGAATTTCAGGATACCGACACCACCCAGTACGCCATTTTCAAGCGCCTGTTCGACGCGCCGACGCACCTGCTGTTCATGATTGGCGACCCCAAGCAGGCGATCTACGCTTTCCGGGGGGCGGACATCTATTCCTACCTCCAGGCCGCCCGCCATGCCCACCGGAAATTCACGTTGGTCGAAAACTGGCGATCAGATCCCGAACTGATCCGGGCGATCAACTGTTTGTTCGGCAACCGTCACCACCCGTTCATCCTGCCGGAGATCAGCTACCACCCCGCCGTGGCCGCCCGCCAGGGAGACGGCGGGCCGAACGAGGCGGCGCCCCTGGTGTTCTGGCACGTGGCGCGCGACGAACAAGATGCCCGGGGGACGCGGCCCGTTTTCAACCAACAGGAGTCTTATGCCCGGATTTTGCCGGCGGTCGCCGCCGAAATAGCGCACATGCTCAGAAGAGCCGACGGGAACCACACCCCTTCCATCGGGTCGGCGAACGACATGGCCATTCTGGTTCGGACCAATCGGCAGGCCGCCAGGGTCAAAGCCGCCATGCAGGACGCCGGCATCCCGGCGGTCGTCTATCATGCCGGCAGTGTCTTCGATACGTCCGAAGCCGACGAATTGCTTCAGGTTCTTCAAGCGGTCGTCCGCCCCGGGGACGCACGCCTCCTCAATACGGCCCTGGCCACGCGCATTTTCGGCATGACCGGAGAGCGCCTGGCGTTCGGCGACCGCGAACCGTTGTGGTGGGATGATACCCAACAGCGGTTTTTCGACTACCATACGATTTGGCGCGAGTGGGGGTTTTACCCCTTTTTCCAGCGTATGCTGACGGAAAACCGGGTGGCCGAACGCCTTCTGACGTTGACCGACGGTGAACGGCGACTGACCAATCTGCTCCATCTGTCTGAACTCCTGCAGCAAACGGTCGCGGCACGGCGGCTGGGACTGCAGGAGACGCTCAACTGGCTAAGCAAACAGCAAATCAGCGTTGCCGGTCGCACCGAGGATCAGCAACTGCGTCTGGAAAGCGATGCCCGGGCCGTTACGATTATCACCGTCCACAAAAGCAAGGGTCTGGAGTTTCCAGTCGTTTTCTGCCCCTTTGCATGGGAGACCGAAGCCGGACGCGACGAGTGGCCCCTGTTTCACGATCCGGCCGCCGACATGCGCCGCACCCTCTACATCGGCGCGCAAGCGGACGCCAATTGTCTGGCCAGGGCCCGAAAAGAGCGCCGCGCGGAATCGATGCGGTTGCTCTATGTGGCCGTCACCCGCGCTCGGAACCGCTGTTATCTGCCCTGGGGCGATCTGTCGGGAGCGTCGGACTCCCCCCTGGGGTATCTCCTCAAGACCGATGATCCCGCTCCCGACCGGCAAGACGAAACCCCGAAAACGCCCGAAGACAACAACACGGCCGGGGGTCTGGTGCTTCTGGCCCGTGAGGCCGAGGGCGCCGTTACGGTCTGTTCGTTGCCCGCGGCGCAGACAGCGCCGGCCGCAACGGCTGAAGCCGGTCCGACCTTGGCGCCTGAGCGGCGGCTGACGCGTCGTTTCGACCTGGACTGGACGATCGCCAGTTTTTCTTCCTTGATCCGTGGAAGAAAAACAGAGGCGGACATCCCTGAAGACCACGATCAGGAGGAGGGCGACGGGATATCGCCGGCGGAGGGGCAAGCGTTATCAGCGTCCGAGGGCGATCGGGCGGACGTCATCCATCTGTTTCCAAAGGGCGCCCATGCCGGCAATTTTTTTCATCGCTTGTTCGAGGTCATGAATTACGCGCCGGCCCGCCACGGCGAACGACGCGCCCGCGTTGCCGCCGAGCTCATGCATTTTGGGTTCGATCCGCAATGGGAGACGCCGGTATCCCAACTGATCGAACGGGTGCTGGCCACACCGCTGACCGCGATGCCGAGCGCCTTTTGTCTGAACCGGCTCAAAGCGCAGGACGGCGTAAAGGAAATGCCTTTTGGTTTTCCCCTTCGTGCCGTCGAGGCGCGACAGCTTGGGGCGGCATTCAACCATCACCCGCCGCCGCTTTTTGACGACATCCTCGGTGACGGGTTGAAAAAACTGGATTTCAGCATTTCCGGCGGATACCTTCGGGGCTTCATCGATCTCGTGTTTCGTTTCCAGGGCCGCTATTATCTGCTGGACTGGAAATCCAACCATTTGGGAGCGCGCTACGCGGATTACAATCCTTTGCGCATTCGTGCGGTCATGGCGGAGGAATACTATTTCCTGCAATACCACCTCTACGTTCTGGCGCTGGATCGGTTCCTGCGCCTGCGTTTGCCGGGGTATACCTACGCAAACGATTTCGGTGGGGTCTACTATCTGTTCATCCGC
>CAYMAR010000276.1:0-5173 GCA_964388465.1 uncultured Desulfobacteraceae bacterium | reverse complement strand
CCAGGCCAAGAGCGATTTTCTGGCCAACATGAGCCACGAGATCCGCACGCCGATGAACGCCGTGATCGGCATGGCCCACCTGGCGCTGAAGACTGATCTGACGCCCAAACAGGAGGATTACGTGAGCAAGATCCAGTCTTCCGCCAACGCCCTGCTGGGGATTATCAACGATATTCTGGATTTTTCCAAGATCGAGGCCGGCAAGCTCGACATCGAATCCGTGGATTTCAACCTGGAGGACGTGCTGGAGAACCTGGGCGACCTGGTCACCGTTAAGGCCCGGGAGAAAAAAGATCTGGAGGTGCTTTTCGACACGGGCGCGGACGTGCCGCGGTTTCTGGTCGGGGACCCCCTGCGCTTGGGCCAGGTGCTGCTCAACCTGTCCGGCAACGCGGTCAAGTTCACCGAGAGCGGTGAAATCGTGGTGGCCACCCGGGTTCGCTCCCGGCGCAGCGACGGCCTCGAACTGCAGTTCACCGTGAGCGACACCGGCATCGGGCTTACCGAGGAGCAGATCGGGAAACTCTTCCAGTCTTTTTCCCAGGCGGATACCTCCACCACCCGCGAGTACGGCGGCACCGGGCTGGGCCTGACCATCAGCCAGCGCCTGGTGGAGATGATGGGGGGCGAGATCTGGGTGGAGAGCCAGCCGGGGCAGGGCAGCCAGTTTCATTTCACGGTGGTTGTCGGTCTGGGGGCGGAGAAGGCCCGGCAGCAATTCATCCCGGGACACGACCTGCGGGGACTCAAGGTCCTGGTGGTGGACGACAACGCCACGAGCCGCACCATCTTCAAGGAGATGCTGGAATCGTTTACCTTCGAGGTTTGCCTGGCGGCTTCGGGCGCCGAGGCCCTGAGCGAGCTTGAGAATCCGGCCGAACGCCCCTTCGACCTCGTGGTCATGGACTGGAAAATGCCGGGCATGGACGGGATCGAAACATCGCGCCGCATCAAAACCCATCCGGGCCTGGCCAAAATACCGGCCATCATCATGGTGACGGCCTACGGCCGTGAAGAGGTCATGGGGCTGTCCGCGAAGGTCGGCCTCGAGGGTTTTCTGCTCAAGCCGGTCAACGCTTCGCTTCTGTTCGATGCCGTCATGGAGGCCCTGGGAGACAAGACACCGGCCGCCGCGGGCGGGCCGAAGTCCAGGGGTGGCGACCAGGCACAGCCCCTCATGGCCGGCGCGCACATTTTGCTGGTGGAGGACAACGAGATCAACCAACAGGTGGCCCGGGAGATTTTAGAGGGGGCCGGGCTGGTGGTCACGCTGGCCAACAACGGCCGGGAAGGCGTCAACGCCGTCAAGGCCGGCGACTACGATGCCGTTCTGATGGATATCCAGATGCCGGTCATGGACGGACATACGGCCACGCGTCGTATTCGTGAGTGGGAAGAGCAGCTCAAAGCTCAAAGCTCAAAGCTCAAAGTAAAGACGCCGGAGGAAATACCCGTGCGCGCGCCGCACGTCCCGATCATCGCGATGACGGCGCACGCCATGACCGGGGATGCGGAGAAGAGCCTGGCGGCGGGGATGAACGGGCACGTCACCAAGCCCATCGATCCGGATCAGCTCTTTGCCGAACTGGCCCAATGGATCACGCCGAGGGAGGCCGCGAACGAGAATGGGCCCGTCGCCGAAGTCGTCCCTACGCCAACCGATGCGACGGCGACCGAACTGCCCGCTGCGCTCCCGGGATTCGATGTGGCCCAGGGACTGACGCGCCTGCAGGGCAACCGTGACCTGTACCGCAAGCTGATCCTGAAGTTTGCCGACAGTTGCCGCGACGGCATGGGGCAGATCGGGAACGCGATTGAAGCCGGGAACCATGCGGAAATCATGCACCTGGCCCACAGCATCAAGGGCAGCGCCGGCAACCTGGCGGCCCAAGCGCTCCAGGACGCCGCCAAGGGCCTGGAGCATCTGATCAAGGATCGTCCGGATGACCCGCCGTCCGCGGATGACCTGACCGCGGCATACGCCACGCTCGGCCGGGCGGCGGAAGCGGTCTTCGCCGCCGTCGACACCCTGGGCGGCCCGCCGGCGGAAACGGGCGCCCGCGAAGGCGACCTCACCGCGGGCATACCCGCGGAAGACCGCCAGGGGCTGGCCACGCGAATCAGGGACGCCGCCGAAATGGGCGACATGACCGAGTTGCAGGCCATTGCCGCCGAACTCGACGCCCGCATCGGAGACCAGCAGTCACTGAGCCGGAGAATTGCCGACCTGGCCGACAACTTTGATCTGGAGGGGCTGGCGCAGCTGGCGGATACGCTGGCGGCGCGTTGAACCCCCGGTGCCGCACGGGCGGGATGCACACCTGGACGTGACGCGCTCCCAAGCCAACGCCAACACCAAGATTTGCGGAGATTCGAATGCTTCTTTTTTTTGCGAGCGTGGCCTTTCTGATCATCGGCTATTTCTTCTACGGCCGGATCATCGACAAGCTTTTTGCGGCCGACCCCGCGCGGCCGACGCCGGCGGTGACCATGGCCGACGGCGTGGACTATATGGAACTGCCGGTCTGGAAGATCTTTCTGATCCAGCTGCTCAACATCGCCGGCCTGGGTCCCATCTTCGGCCCGATCCTGGGGGCGCTCTACGGCCCCGTGGCCCTGATCTGGATCGTTTTGGGCTGCATCTTCGCCGGCGCGGTCCACGATTATTTCTCGGGCATGCTATCGGTGCGCTACGAAGGCCAGAGCGTGCCGGACGTGGTCGGGCGCAACCTGGGCAACGGGTTTAAACAGTTCATGCGCGGGTTTTCCGTGATTCTGCTCATCCTGGTCGGGGTCGTCTTCTTCCTCGGGCCGGCGGCCCTGCTGCAGAGTCTCACCGGCATCGACCTCAAGGTCCTGATCGGTTGCATCATCGCTTATTATTTCCTGGCCACGATCCTGCCGGTGGACAAGATCATCGGGCGGATCTACCCGCTGTTCGGCGCGATCCTGATTTTCATGGCCGTCGGCCTGATCGTCATGCTGATGGTCAAGGGGTATGTATTTTTTCCGCAAAAGACCTTCGAGAACATCAACCCCCAGAACCTGCCCCTGTGGCCGCTGATGTTCATCACCATCGCCTGCGGGGCGGTCAGCGGGTTTCATGCCACCCAGTCGCCCATGATGGCCCGCTGCCTGCCCAACGAGAAATACGGCCGCAGCGTGTTCTACGGGGCGATGATCGCCGAAGGCGTCATCGCGTTGATCTGGGCCACCTTGGCCATGTCTTTTTTCGATACCCCGGAAGCACTCAACAGGGTCCTGGCCGAGGGCGGGCCCGGGCTCGTGGTCAAGCAGGTGTCCACCACGCTGTTGGGGAAATTCGGGGGCATCCTGGCCATTGTGGGCGTGGTGGTGCTGCCGATCACCTCCGGTGACACGGCCTTCCGCAGTGCACGCCTGATCATCGCCGACATCTTCAAGTTCTCCCAGAAGGAAAACCTCAAGCGGCTGGTGATCGCGCTGCCCCTGTTTGCGGTGGGCTTTGTTATCTCGCTGTCCGATTTCGGCCTGATCTGGCGCTATTTCGGGTGGGCCAACCAGACCCTGGCCACGGTCATGCTGTGGGCGGCGGCCATGTACCTGGTGCGCCAGCGCAAATTTCACTGGGTGGCCACGATACCGGCGGCTTTCATGACGGTCGTGGTCGCCACCTTCATCAGCAACTCGGGCATCGGTTTCAACCTGCCCATGAACGCGGCCACCAGCATCGGTATCGGCGCCGCCGTGGTGGCGGTGGTGGCTTTTTTCTGGAAAGCGCGGCTGATTCGCATCTCGTCCCCGGACGCCCCCGTGGAACCCTAATCGAGGCCATGGCCCCGCAATGAACGCCAATCAAGGAAAACCAACGTGAGAAACCATATCCTCATTCTATTGCTGGGTCTGCTGCTGGTGCCCGCAGGCGGTGCGGCCGCCCAGGATTACAGCGGCCAGTGGCTCGGTACGATTACCGCATCGTTGAACCGCTGCGAGAACCTGGGCAAGGCCGAACCCGGGGACTACAAGCTCACCATCGTGCACAAGGACGGCGAAATCCTGCTCATGGAAAACGTCGAACAGGTTCCCTTTCGGGGGGTCGTCAACCCGCGGCGGCCCCGAAACGTCCACGTGCAGGGCGCCTACAACGATGACGGCGGCTACGTCACCCAGGTGATCGAGATCGTCTTTGCGAGCACGGCCGCGGGCGAGGGCCAGTCGGTCTGGAACTGGTCGGACGGCTATCATTCCTGCGGGGGGCGGTTCGAGTTCAAGCTGGAGAAAATCCGCTGATCCCGCGCCAAATATAGCCGTAAGACGATTGGGCCCGTTGCCATGCCCGCCTATCAGCGCAAATAAGGGCAGGGCGGTGCCGCCCGAACGCGCCCCGCATCCCCAACCCCCTGCAAATGGCCGTTGCATCAATAACCTTTGCATTCTGCCGATTTTGTTTATAAATGAACCAGGATGGATGACATACAATCACCCCTCTGCTGCATGGCATCCGAACAATGAGGTCGCCCGGTGAGCAATTCAAGACGCGCATACACCCCGAAACCCGATTCCGAATCCGGCCCTGAGGCCAAACGCATCGATGTCAAAAGTCTCCACAAGCAGCCGGACAAGCTCGCGGCCCTGACCCTGGAGGTTACCAGCGACGGCACCTGGGCTTGGCACATTCCCTCCGGGGAAACCTATTTCAGCCCGCGCTATTATACCATGCTGGGCTATGTTCCGGACGAACTCCCCGCCACTTTCGATACCTGGGCCAGTCTGCTGCACCCCGACGATGCGGCGCCGACCCAGGAGACCATCCAGCGACACATCGAAAACCGAAACGAGGGCTACGAGGTCGAATTCCGTCTGCGAACCAAATCCGGGAATTGGCTCTGGATCATGGGGCGGGGCCGGGTGATCGAGCGGGACGGTCAGGGCCGCCCGGTCCTGATGGTGGGCAGTCATGTCAAGATCGACAGGCGCAAACGCACCGAGGAAAAGCTGGCCCGCTATCAGGCCGAGCTGGAGCACATGGTGCGGGAGCGCACCCGGGCGCTGGAACAGACGACCTCGCTGCTCGAGGCCACCCTGGACGCCATCCCCGACGTGCTTGGGGTTCAGGACAACCAGCACCGCATCATCCGCTACAACGCCGCCGGCTATCGGTTTCTGAACATGACCCACGAGGAAGTCGTCGGCA
>CAYMAR010000275.1:0-5241 GCA_964388465.1 uncultured Desulfobacteraceae bacterium | reverse complement strand
TCCTCGAGCATGGCGATAATCGCCTGCATGAAACGGATGGCGTCGGCGCCGTCGGCGATGCGGTGATCGAAACTCAGGACCAGCGGCATCATCAGGCGGGGGACGACCTGGGTTTCGCCGGCGGCATCGCTGCGGACCACCGGTTTGAGACGGGCGCGGCCCAACCCCAGGATGGCCACTTGGGGATAGTTGATGATGGGCGCGAAGTGCCCGCCCCCGACGGCGCCGGCATTGGTGATCGTGAAGGTGCCGCCCTGGAGTTCCTCCCGCGTGGTCTGGCCCTCCCGGGCCCGTTTAACCAGGGCGCTGAAATCGCGCGCCAGTTCCCGGATGCTGCGGTGGTCCACGTTTTTTAGGGTTGGTACGATCAGGCCGCGCTTTGAATCGACGGCCACGCCCACGTGGTGGTAATGCTTGTAGATGATCTGTGCGCCGGCCATGTCGAGGCTGGCGTTGAAGCGCGGAAACCGTTTGAGGGCCGCCACGGCGGCTTTGGCCGCCAGCACGGTCATGGTCAGTCGTCCGCCTTGCGCGGCGATCGTGGCCGCATGGCGTTGGCGCCAGGCTTCCAATCGCGTCACGTCGGCCTCGTCCTGGTTGGCCACGTGGGGGATCTGGGACCAGGCCAGCGCCATCCGCCGGGCGGTGGCCCGCCGCACCGAGCGCAGCGGCGCCGCCGTCACCGGCCCCCACCGGGAGAAATCCGGCAGGTCGGGGCTTGCAACAGGCGCGAGGGCCGGCGCGGTGGTACGGTTGGCATCGGATTCGGGGGCCGGCGCGTGCGGCCCCTGTTCGGCGTGGCGCTGGACATCCTCGGCCGTGACGAGGCCCTCGGGGCCGGTGGGCGTGACCGCGTTCAAATCCACGCCCCGCTCTCGCGCCAGGCGCCGCGTGGACGGTGCGGCCGGCACCGGCGGGCGGGTCCGCAATCCCGGTTTGTCGTTGGGGGCCTCCGTCGTTGCCGTGGCGGGCGTCGCCGCCTCGTCGTGCGGTTCGGCTGCGGTTGGCCCGGAGACCGGCGCGGCTTCGGCGGCGCCGTCGAACACCACGAGGACGTCGCCCACGGTGACGACATCCCCGGGCTGGACACGCACGTCGCCGACCTGACCGGTGAAAGGCGATGGAATCGCGGTGACAGCCTTGTCGGTTTCCACCTCCAGCAACGGGTCGCCCTCTTTGACCGCATCGCCCGGGCGGACGAAAATCTCCACGATCTCCCCCTCGTGGATGCCCTCCCCCAGGTCCGGCAGTTTGAATTCACGGGCCATAAGCGCTTGTCTCCATCAGGTGGCCAGCATCCGGCGGGCGGCGCGCAACACGCGGTCGGCGTTGGGTAGATAACTTTTTTCGCGGGCGAACAGCGGAATAATGACGTCGTAGCCGGTCACCCGCACGATGGGCTGCTCGAGGTAGTAAAAGGCTTTCTCCACCAGCCGCGACACCACCTCGGCCCCGGCGCCGAAACTGCGCGGGGCCTCGTGGACGATCATCGCGCGGCCGGTGCGCCGAACGGAGGCCACGAAAAGATTGTCGTCCAGCGGGGCAATGGTCTGCAGATCGATGACTTCGGCGGCCGCCCCGGTCTGTTGCTGGAGTTTTTCGGCCGCCGCGAGCACCGGCCGCAGCATGGCGCCATAGGTCACGATGGTCAGATCGTTGCCTTCGCGCGCGACTTGCGAAACACCGATGGGCAGCACCTCCTCCGCTTCCGGAACCTCTTCCCGGTAGGCGCGATAGAGCGCCTTGGGCTCGAAAAAAATCACCGGGTCGGGGTCGCGGATGGCCGCCACGAGCAGGGCGCGGGCGTTGCGCGGACCGGACGGGATCACCATTTTGAGTCCCGGTGTGTGAGCGTAATAAACTTCCCGGCTCTCGGAGTGGTGCTCGAGCGCCCGCACCCCGCCGCCATAGGGGGCGCGCAGCACCATGGGGACATGCAATCGCCCCTGGGTGCGCCAGCGCATGCGGGCGGCGTGGCCCTCGAGCTGGTGAAACGCCTGGTAGGCAAAACCCGAGAACTGCATCTCGCAAACCGGCCGAAGGCCGTAGAGGGCCATGCCGATCGACATGCCCACGATGCCGGATTCGGCCAGAGGGGTGTCCAGCACCCGCTGCGGGCCGTAGCGCTCGTGAAGGCCGTCCGTCACCCGGAAAACACCCCCGTCCACCCCGACATCCTCGCCCAGGACGATCACGCGGTCGTCGGCCGCCATCTCCTGTTGGAGCGCCAGATTGAGCGCCTGGACCATGGTGCGTTTAGGCATCGGCGTCCTCCCCGGCGGCCGCGTCCTTCTCGGCGAGGAACTCTTCACGGTGGGCCTGGATTGCGGGCGTCGGCTCGGCGTAGAGATGGTCGAACATCTCGACGGGGTCGCCCAGGGTCTTCATCCGCGCTTCGGCGGCGTCCACGGCCGCCTGGATGTCTTCCAGGACCTCGGCCGCGATGGCCTCGATCTTGGCCTTGGTGAGCAGCCGGCGGCGTTTGAGATAGGTTTCGAAGCGGGTGATGGGATCCTTGCGGCGCCAGCGCGCCACTTCCTCGTCGGTGCGGTAGCGTTTGGGGTCGTCGGCCGTGGTGTGCATCGTCAAGCGATAGGTTTCGCACTCCACCAGGGTGGGCCCGTCGCCGGCACGGGCGCGTACCGCCGCTTCGGCCACCGCCGCGTAGACCGCCAGCACATCGTTACCGTCCACCTGAATGCCGGGAACGCCATAGGCCAGAGCCTTCTGGGCGATGGTCGCCGAGCGGGTCTGACGGGTGCGGGGGATCGAAATGGCCCACTGGTTGTTCTGGCAAACGAACACCACTGGCAGTTGGAAGACGCCGGCGAAATTCATGGCTTCGTGAAAATCGCCCTCGGACGTGGCCCCATCGCCGAAAAAGGTCAGCGTCACCTGATCCTGCCCACGATAGCGAGCCGCCCAGCCGATGCCCACGGCATGCAGCATCTGGGAACCCACCGGCACGGCGATCGGCAGGGTCGGGCCGGGCGGATCCAGGAGGGCGGCCTCGTTGAACCCGGCGTTGGCCACAATCACACTCTCCAGGCTGCGGCCCCGCCAGATTTCAGCCGCGGTTTCGCGGAAGGCGGGCACCATCCAGTCGTCGGCCTCCAGCACGGCCACAGCGCCCAGGTGGGCCGCCTCCTGGCCGCTGATGGGCGGGAAGGTGCCGATGCGCCCCTGACGCTGGAGCGCCAGGAGACGTTCGTCGAAGCGGCGCCCCAGAATCATGGCGCGGTAGAGCTTTATCAGCAGGTCGCGGGGCAGGTCGGGATCGAGCTTCGGGTCGACGGCGCCCGTGTCGTCCAGGATGGATAAGCGCTCGATGTGGCGATCCGGTTTGATGCGCGTGCGCGGCATAGGGTTTCTCCTCGCCCGCCCGATTGCCCTTCAGGAACGGTGATTGGCAGTGGTTTGACTTCAATGGCCAGACGATCGCGCTTCACTCGAACGACAATGGCTACAGCAATAGCTAGTTTAATATCTCAATCGCCAAAGATCCGTTGCCATCAATGTCGTTAGTTTTGGGGTCAAAAAGGCGGCGATGAACCACATCTAAGTCAATCGTGACCGTCGAGCTTTTGGAAAAAGATTGGGCCCGTTTGGTGGAGCGTCAAGGTCCAAGGCCCTTGCGCATCGGCGGGTACGTCTATCGGACGCGTCGGAACGCGAATCCTTGGCCCGGGCGCGGTGCCGCCAGCGGGATTGGGGTCAAGAAGCGGCCGTGCGGACCATTCGTCGATACCCGCGGCCGCTGGGGAAGCGACGGTGATCTGAACCGACCGTCATTCGTCGCCGATCAACCCCGGGGGTTATCTGCCAGCCCGTGTGCTGGCATCGCCCGTCAGGAGGCGTAGATCGAGCACTGACGCGCGCCCATGGCGGCCTCCATCAAGGCCTCGGAGAAGGTTGGATGGCCGTGAACCGTGCGCGCCAGGTCTTCGGCGCTGGCCCCCAACTCCATGGCCAGGACACATTCGGCGATCATGTCGGCGGCCCGGGCGCCGATGATGTGGACCCCCAAAATGCGGTCGGTGCGCTGGTGGGAGAGGAGCTTGACGAAGCCGTCGGTCTCACCCATGCAGCGTGCTCGGCCCGCTCCCGTAAACGGGTAGCTGCCCGTGCAGTAGGGAATGCCGCGCTGCCGGATGTCTTCCTCGGTCAGCCCCACGCTGGCTACCTCGGGGGCCGTGTAGATGATGGCCGGTATGGCGTCGTAGTTGACCTCGGCAGGCTGGCCGGCCATGGACTCCACCGCGGCAATGCCTTCGGCCGAGGCCTTGTGAGCCAGTGCGGGGCCGGCCACGAGATCGCCGATCGCGTAGATACCGGGCACGCTGGTGCGATAGTCCGCATCCACTTTCACCAGGCCGCTGCGTGCCTCGGTCTCGACACCGACGCCGTCGAGATTCAAACCGTCGGTCAACGGCCGCCGGCCCACGCAGACCAGCAGGCGGTCGACGTCCAGATTTTCCTCTTCCTCCTTGTGCGCCACCGTGACCCGCACCTTGCGGGCCATGGCTTTGGCCGCCAGGACCCGGGTGTTGACGCGGATGTCCATCCCCTGCTTGCGCAGGATGCGATCCAGGGTGCGCCCCACCTGCCCGTCCAGCAGGCCGGCGACGCGCGGCAGCATCTCGATGACGGTGACTTTGGCCCCCAGGCGCATCCAGACCGAGCCCAGCTCGAGGCCGATATAGCCCCCACCGACGATCCCCAGGTGTTTGGGCACGCTGTCGAACGCGAGCGCCCCGGTGGAACTGACGATGCGCTTTCCATCGAAGTCGAGGCCCGGCACGGCCACCGGCGTGCTGCCCGTGGCCAGGAGAATGTTTTGGGCGTCGTACGTTTTTTTCTGCTTGCCCTTGCGGACCTCCACCTGCGCGGCCCCTGCCAGGCGCCCCTCCCCCTGAAGGATCGCAACGCTATGGCCCTCCAGCAACTGTTTCACGTTGGCGGTCAGATCCGCCACGACCTTGTCCTTGCGTCCCATCATCGCGGCCAGGTCGAGGGTCACCCGACCGGTCTTGATCCCGTGCTCGGCGAAGCGGTGTCGGGCCAGGTGGTAGAACTCGGAGGAATCCAGCAGGGCTTTGCTGGGGATGCAGCCCACGTTCAGGCAGACCCCGCCCAGGCGTTCGGCCTTCTCCACGCAGGCCGTTTTCATGCCCAGCTGGGCCGCCTTGACCGCGGCCACATAGCCGCCGGGGCCGCTGCCGATGATGATCAGGTCGTAGC
>CAYMAR010000274.1:0-5265 GCA_964388465.1 uncultured Desulfobacteraceae bacterium | reverse complement strand
GTAAAATCTGCAAAAGTCATACCGCACCCTCGAGATCAAAAAAAGACTATAACCATTTGTTAATTTTATAATTAACCGAAATTGCTCAAAATTATAAATTTATTATATACTTACTATTTTGTACTATAGGGTATTTATTTTTACTTTATTGTAGTTTAATGCCTCCATCTCAAGGTGAAATCAACATCAAAAAGGCCACCCGGACGGATCGAAGGGGCGGTCATCGGCTGCGAAGGGGCCAAGAGAAAAGCGACAGCCAGGGGACGCCGGTCCCGCGGCGCCCTTGTATAGTGGGCTGGACGTTGTGGGGTGCGCTGCCCGTTCAGGGCTTGGCGGCGATCTGTTTCTGCAAAACAGCGGCAATTTCGCGGCTGAGGGTGGCCGCGGCAGCGCTCTGGGCGGCTACCAGGGCGTCGTAGCCTTCGGCGGCAATCGCCTCCTGGACGATCGTCTGGCGTACCACCAGGGGCTTTTGGACGCCGGCCTTGCGAATCATCCAGGTGGCATTCAGGCTGGCGAATTCCCCCAGGCGCCCGTCAAAACGCCGCACGTCCATGACCACGCGGAAATCCGGCTCGAAATAGCGCTCCCAGGGCTGGGCCACGACCTTGTTGTTGCGCAGGAGCAGCGAGACGTTCTCGGCCAGCACCCGGCTGAAATTGGCTTCCAGGGTGCCTCCCCAACGATGAAACTCGTTGATTTCGAGCCGGTTGCGCCCGCTGCGGGTGACGATGCGCTGGCGATCGAGCTCGTCCGGAAACACCACCGGCCCGATCCCGATGCTGACCTCGCCGGCCGGCAGGGCCTGAGGGGTCTCCCCGGGGGCCGGTTCGATTGCGCTCAGGGTGTAGTAGGTGGTCGGCATGCTCTTGCCGACGCAGGCCGCCAGCATCAGACCACAGGCCGCCGCCGTGATCAACAACATCGTCAGGGGTCTTCTCATTGGGATTCACTTCCTTTCCCTCTTATCAAGGCTTCGGGATGGCGGTCCAGAAATTCGGCCAGTTCGCGCAGGGCCCGGCCGGCACCGGCCAACTCGCGCAGCGTCGCGCGCAGGTCATGGCGCAGGGGCGCATCCGCGCTGAGGGCCCCGTTCAACTCGATCAGGGTCCGGTCGAGCTGGTCGAGGGCCGCATTCAGGCGGGGCAGGGTCTCGGCATTGGCATTCGTGGTCAGCTGCCGCACATCCGCCAGGATCTGCTCCAGCGAATCCAGGCTGTCCTTGAGTCCGGGTGAATCCACGATGCGCTCGATACCCGCCACCGTCCGCTGCAGATCGCGCCCGATCTGCTCCATGGGCAGTTGATCAAGGCGTTTCATGAAACGGTTCAGACTGGCGGTGATGGCCTCGATGGTGGTCGGTACGGTGGGAAGCACCCGC
Organism: uncultured Desulfobacteraceae bacterium; assembly: GCA_964388465.1. Taxonomy (GTDB): domain Bacteria; phylum Desulfobacterota; class Desulfobacteria; order Desulfobacterales; family UBA5852; genus JABZFP01. Next base: position 3,884 of record CAYMAR010000274.1, on the reverse strand, counting down.
ATGCCATCGACGGTTTCGAGGGTGGCCGGCTCGGCATCCGGATGGAAGTCCAGATCGATGAAGAGCTTCCCGGTCAGCAGACTGCCGGTCTTGAGCTGGGCGCGCAGTCCCTTGTCGTACAATTTCTGGTCAAGGGTCTCGTCCTCCACATCAGAATGCGTGATAAACCCGATACGCTCCGGCTCGATTTCAACGATCACCGGGATTTTAAATTCGACCTTGTCCCGGTCAAATATAAGATCGATGTCGATGACTTCGCCGATCCTGATGCCCTTGAATTCGACGGGGGCACCCACCTCGAGACCGCGCACTGAGTCATTGAAGAAAAGAATATTACGGTTTTTCATGGTGTACTGCCGCTGGGCCGCGGTCACAAAATCGTCGAAGAGCACGAATTGGGCGTTTTCAGATGCCACCGGCCCCGGTTTTTCGAAATCCGGAACCCCGAAGGCAATCCCCCCGATCATCATCGAAACAAACGACTCCGTATCCAGCCGGACGCCGCGGGCGCTGAGATCCACTTCAACCCCGCTGGTTTCCCAAAAGCGCGTGTTGGTGTGCACATATTGATGGTAAGGGGTACTGATGAATATTTTGATGATGACGCTTTTTCCGGAAGGATCGAGCGAATAGCCCACCACGCGGCCGGCCTGGATCTGGCGGTAATAAACCGGTGAGCCATAGTTGAGCGAGCCGAGGCGGGGGGCGGTGAGGCTGAAGTGGTAGCCGACCTGGTCGGATGTCACCACCGGCGGCACCTCCAGGCCTTTGAATTTACGCTGCGATTCGCCCTTGGTGCCCGGCTCCATACCGATAAAGGCCCCGGAAAAAAGGGTCCCCAGACCCGACACCTGGCCGGCCGCCACCCGAGCCCGCACCACCCAAAACTTGGTGTTCTCCGTCAAAAAAGGTTGGGCACCCTTGTCCATTTCAACCGTCAGCACGACCTTGGAAAGATCATCGCCAATCTCGATGGCACTGACGGTCCCGACATCGACATCCTTGAACTTGACCTTGGTCTTGCCGGCCTCCAGGCCTTCCGCCGTTTCAAACGTAATCGTGATGGTGGGGCCCTTCTCGGTGACGGCCTTGAACACCAGCCAGGCACCGATCAGGAGGGCCACCAGCGGGACGATCCAGACAATCGAAACAGTCCGCTGTTTTTTGACGACCGGCTCGGCCGCTGGGAGAGATGGGCTGAGGCCCTCAGTCTTTTCAGTCATTGCGATTCTCCATGTTATCCCAGATCAGTCGGGGGTCGAAGGCCTCGGCCGCCAAAATAGTAATCACCACGACGGCGGCGAAAAAAATGGCCCCCGGGCCGGCTTCGATGGTGGCCAGGGCCCCCAAGTGAACCAGGGCCACCAGAATGGTCACCACGTAGATGTCGAGCATGGACCAGCGCCCAATAATTTCAGTAATGCGGTACAGACGGGTGCGATCCAAAGGACGCCAATGCCAGCGCCGCTGGACCGAGATCAGCAGGGTGGAGAGAATCAGCAGTTTGAGCAGCGGCACGAAGACACTGGCGATGAAGATGACCAGGGCGATCGGCCAGCTGCCGGAATGGATAAAATAGATCACCCCGCTCATGATGGTGTCCGACTGCACCTGGCCCAGCGAGGTCGTATGGGTGATGGGCAGGACATTGGCCGGGATGTAGAACACCATGGCAGCGATCACCAGGGCCCAGGCCCGGGCGACACTGTTGGGCTTGCGCCGGTGGAGCGGCGCGCCGCAGCGGGGACAGTCGGCGGAAGTCCCTGTCCAGCGACTCAACAGGTGGCAGCGGTGACAAGCCACCAGGCCCAGGCTTCGGGTGGTCGGGGGCGGGGCTTTCATCGCGGAGGGCCCATGCGCGCCCAGATCTGATGCTCATCCAGGGTCACGGCCGTGGCCGCCAGGATAAAAATGAGCGCCAAGAAGGCATACAGGGCCGCGCCGGGGATGATCGTGGCCATCTTGACCAGTTTGACGACCGAGACCAGGATGCCCAGCATGAAAACCTCCATCATGCCCCAGGGCTTGAGAAACATCACCAGGCGGAGCACCCTCGCCAGATGGGGAGGGATCCGGTTCGCGCGCAGGGGTAGCAGAATATAGAGCATGCACAGCAGATGAATCGCCGGCACGATGACGACCGTAAACAGCACCAGGGTCGCAATCGTGTACATGTCCTGATGGTAGAGCTGGTAAATCCCGGTCACCAGGGTGGTTTCCCGGATTTGGGCGCCGATCTTGAAACCCAGAAAAGGATTCGTGTTGGCGATGATAAAAAGGACCAGGCCGGTCAGGGCCAATGCCAGGGTGCGATTGAAGGTGTCGGTCTTGGGTCGGTAGAGGGCCCCGCCGCAGCGCGAACAGCGGGCGGTGGCACCGAGGGGCACCGCTCCCAATTGGTGCACCAGATCACATTCGTGACAGGCAATGAAGTGCGCGATCTTCATATCGATCCTCAGTGGTCGCTGCTTCCGGCGATCATAACCAAAAGCTCATCGAATGACAAGATCCACGGCCAATTCCTATTGACGACGCGTTCTCAGGCCAAGAAGCGGTCAATCCACCCAGTGCAGGACATTGCGGATCACGGACCAGCGCGGTTGGCGCTCCTCGGCGCTCAGCCCTAAAATCCAGTGATCCTAGAATTTTTGGAAGGCCAGCGGCTGCTTTTGCTTCAGATCGATCCAGCGACTGACAAAATCGGCCATTGCATCGTCGCCTCCAGTCACCGGATAGGCCAGCGGCCATCGAAAAATATCCGGTTGCGGCACCACGACGGCATACTGGGGACAGATCAGGGTCCAAGCGGAACCGGCTTCGGCCGACAAGACGATGGCATCCAGGCTGGGACACAGGTTGCCGAAATAATCGCGGGCGCTTTCGATGGTGTGGATTCGGGCGTTGGGCAGTAAAAGTTTCAGATCCGCTTCGCGGATGCCGATGTCACGAGGGATGCCGATTTGGAGCATTTCGATCTGGCGGATCGTGTCCAAATGGCTGAATTCATCCCGGCGGTAGATCCGCATCACAAAAGCGGCGGTGGCATCCAGGTAGGCCCGGGTGGCCAAGATGACACCGGCCGTCATCACCAGCGAGGTGAGCGCGTACACCAGCAGCTTGCGTTTGTTGATGGTCATTACCCCCGTCAGGGAAGCCGTGGCCAGCAGGGTAAAAAGGATCAGGTTCATGGCCGCCAGGAGGGTGGCGAAGCGGCCGTTGAGAATTCCGGTGACCACGTAGGGCTGGTACGCATTGGAAGGCAGGCGCATGAGATCCAGCATGAAAGGCAGGGCCACGTCCACGCCGCCGAAGAAACTCAACAGACCGGAGAAGACAAAAGGGACATAGTCCTTTGGCGCCAGGGCGCTGCCGGTAAACCATGTGGCAAATAGGATGAACAGGAGCATGATCAATTTGCCCATTTTGGGAAAATTGAACGAGACCGGGATGATCACGTCGATTTAGGCGTCCGTCTTCTCCCGTGTCAGGCGATACTTCTCGAACAGGGTTTTGCAGTTATCGGTCGGCACGGTGAGCACCACGAACAGGTTGCCGGTAGTATAGGCGGTCAGCAATCTTTGAGATGAATCATCGCAATCTCTCTCGTCCCTGTGGGACTTCCATGCGATAACATCTTTTCCCCGTACCGACCGATTTTTGCTTGACCTGACTTGCTCATTTCGGTAAGTTCTTGCCTATTGAAAATAGGCATTTATACGCTTTCGCTTTTAATTGCAGCGAAAAAATGGAGGGGAACAATGAAATTGTTGCGAGTCTTCTTGGTCGTCATCGTTGTCGCGATGATGTCAGCCTGCGGAGGCGCAGAAAAAAGAGCACACAAATCACAAACCGAAATAAACAAAGAAAAACTCAAACTAAGCGAA
>CAYMAR010000273.1:0-5305 GCA_964388465.1 uncultured Desulfobacteraceae bacterium | reverse complement strand
GGGCCTTCTCCGGCGCCATCCGCGACAAGAAAGGCCGCTTCGAGCTGGCCGACGGGGGCACGATTTTTCTGGACGAGGTGGCGGAGCTGTCCAAAAACATGCAGGTCAAACTGCTGCGGTTTCTTCAGGAGGGCGAGTTTGAAAGGGTGGGCGGGGAGCAAACCCAGTCGGTCAGCGTCAAGGTGATCAGCGCCACCAACAAGGACCTCAAGCGAGAAGTCCGTCGCGGCCGCTTCCGGGAAGACCTCTATTATCGCCTGAGCGTGATTCCGATCTTCATCCCGCCGCTGCGCGAACGCAAGACCGACATTCCCCTGCTGGCCAACCACTTCATGCAGGAAGCGGCCATGAAACACGGTCAAAGCCCGTTCCGCATCGCCAAGGAGGCTTTGTCCCTGCTGATGGACTATCCCTGGCCCGGAAACGTGCGGGAGCTGCAGAACGCCATCCAGTTCGCCTTCGTCAAATCCAACGGCCGGCTGCTGACCGTGGACGACCTGCCCATCGAAATCAAGGGCCAACTCGAAAACATGCCGCGGAAAGGGCCGGTGCGCAAGCTCGAAGTCCGAACGGTGCGGGCCGCCCTCAAGAAAGCCGGCGGTAACAAATCACGCGCCGCCCGTCTCCTGGGAGTCGGCCGGGCAACGCTCTACCGCTTCCTGAACGCGCACCCCGAAGCGCTGTCGCCGGAGTGACCGCCGGTTAGTTCGCCACGCCCAGCTCCTTTTTCAACCAGGCCTTGATGTCGTCGTCCAGCGCGTACACACCTTTGAGTTCGCACACGTCCCGCTCGAACTGCTTCGGCAGCTCAAACCGGGCCAGTTCGACGGCCTCGTCCGAATTGCGCCGGATCAGATAGATGTAATAGGGTTTGCTCCAGCAGTTGACCACGAAGTAGGTCGTGTAGTCGGATTTGGAGGCAATCACATAGCCGTCCCCGCGGGCCCAGTTGTTGCCCCACTCCAGATAAAGCCGGACCGCCTCCTCAGGGGTCATGTTCCAGTCGATGACGTCGATCACGTCCTGATTGCTGCGCAGCTCCTCCAAAGTCATCATGGTTTCACCTGTTTGTCTGGGGTTGGAAATTGACGTTCTGCTTAGATAATGAATCCTATTATGTAAAAATCAATCGGTGTCCGATGAGGCCACGAAAAAGGCGGAGCGCCCGAGGGCGGCTCCGCCTGATCTTGGGATGATTGCGGCGACGTTTAGGCCGAGAGTTTCTGGCGGTCGGCCATGTCCATGAGGACACGTTCGCGTGCTTTGTCGATCCCCAGCGCCTTGCGCTTGGCATCGATGTGGGCGATCATCATTTTGGCCATTTCATAAGGATCGGCGGTGAATCCCCACTTGCCCATCCCGCGATCTTCCAGCCCCTGGAAGAGGTGCTTGTGGAACTTGGTCTCCTCGACGATGGGGAAGGTCACACCGAAGACGGTGAACACGCCGGAAGCCACGAAATACTGGCCGATGCAGATGGCCTTCTCGCTCATCCACTCGGGCGCGGCCCCAGCCACCGGCAGGTCGGCGATGCTCTCGCCCAGACCACCCGTCTTGACCATCTCGGCGCAGGCGATCAGGATGCGGCTGTTGTCCACGCAGGACCCCAGCCCGAGGACCGGCGGCATGCCCACGGTCTCGCAGACCTCCTTGAGCCCGCTGCCCGCCAGGTGGGCGGCTTCGGGCGTGGTCAGGCCGGCCTTGGCCAGGGCAACCTGGGAGCAGCCCGTCTGAACCACCAGCACGTCGTTGCGGATCAGCTCCTTGACGAGCTCGACGTGAACCCAGTCCTGCTTGACGCGCGGGTTGGTGCAGCCCACCACGCCGGCCACCCCGCGGATGCGGCCGTTGATGATGTTGTCGTTTAGAGGCGTGTAGGAAGACCGAAAAGTCCCGCCCAGCATGTAATTGATGTATTCGTGCGAGAACCCATGGACACCGGTGCTCTTGTTGTTGGGAATCTCGATCTCGGCGGTGCGGTTCTGGAACCGGTTGATGGCCTTGATGACCATGGCGTCGGTGCACTCGCGCGGGTCGTGCTCATGGAATTCGACATGCTCGGCGCCCTCGATGTGGCAGCGCGGATTGGTGGTGATCAGCGGGGTGTTGTAGCAATCCGCCACGGCCACGAGTCCCTGTTTGATGCACTGGACGTCGACGCACATGGCATCGACCGCCCCTGTCACGAGAACGGTTTCGGTGGACATGAAGTTGCCGGCATGCGGGACGCCATGACGCGAAAGCATTTCCGCACCGGAGCAGCACATGCCCAATAGATTGATACCCTTGGCACCGGCCGCCTTGGCCTTTTCGAGCAGGGTCGCATCATTGACCGACACCAGCATGGATTCGAACAGGTTGGGCTCATGCCCGTGCACGATGATGTTGACCTGATCCTCTTTCAGACAGCCCATGTCCACGTCGACCGCCACCGGTGTCGGGGTACCAAACAGAATGTCCGAAATCTCGGTGGCCACCATGGAGCCGCCCCAACCGTCGGCCAGGGCCGTGCGGCTGCACTGCTTGGTGATGTTCTCGTAGTGCTGGTCGACCCCCATGTGCGAGCGGTGCATGAGTTCCATGATTTCACGCATGGCCCCGCGGGGCACGATCCCCTGTTTGCGCCAGACTTCAAGGGTCTTTTCCGGTACCCGCTTGGCAAAGGGAATTTCCCCCTCCACCTGGGTGTAGGTGCGCTCGAGTTCCTCGTACAGATCGGTGGCGATCTCCTTGACGCTGCGGCCCTCGGTCTCGATCCCGATTTCCTGGGCCACGCTCTCGAGTTTCTGCGTGTCCTTGATCTCGTAGTCCAGAATCTTGCCGTTGACCACTTCGCGGAAGAGATCCAGCATGCTCATGCCGTGGTCGGTGTGGGAGGCGCCTCCGGAAGCGACCATGCGGGCGAAGTTGCGCGCCATGATCGTGTCGATGGTGGCGCCGCAGACGCCCACTTTGTCGTAGGGCGTTTTAGCGTTCAGCCGGCAGGGCCCCATGGAGCAATGCTTGCAGCAGGCCGAATCCGCGCCGATGGGGCAGGCCTTCATATTGGCGGCACGATCGAAAGCGGTTTCCACGCCGTCGCGCTTGGCCTTCTCAATCATCTGGGCGGTGGACGGGCAAATGGTCACGTCCTTGGTAACGATCTCCTTCTTGGAGACCCCTTTTTTCTTTTCCATGTCGGCTCCTTTCGTAACCAAACGGTTGGATAAACGATAATGTTTAAAATCGAATCAAACGATTGTTGCCAGCTGATGAACATGCCGTTGGGAAATTACAGGATGGAGATAGCTACCAGATTCAGGTCGGATGCGGCTTCGATCACCCAATAATATGTAGCAAATATCAGACCATATATTGCGCTGCGTGCAAATGATTCCCTCGATGGGGCGCTGCGGGCCACCCGCAACCCGTTTTCCCTTTATAACAACTTGTAATAACTATTAATCGTCCACGTGAACCGTCGTCGCGACCGATGCCCCCGCAGCGGTCGGCGCCATCCTTTGGCGGGATGCGCCGTCCAAACGAGGTGATGACCGATCGAAAATGAGACATCTGTATGATACAAAATCCACCCGCGGCCCCGTCACTGTCGATTCGGCACGCGGATGGACGGGGTTTCCACCGCACGAAACGACAGAATTGTGTTTTGCATGACGGTATGCGCCGGTCCCTCCCCGGATGGCCACAAGTGCCGAAGAAAGAAATTTTATATATTTATGACAAATAGTTATCTAATCTCTACCGCAAGGCGCCTGGCCGGTGCCTGGCTCCTAAACATTAATAATAATCATTCTTGTTACCCTAACGAAACCGATCCCTGATTGTCAAGCAACAGTTCACACATTGAGGCATTGAAAGCCGGGCGTATCCGGCAGTGTCTCGATTATTTATTGAGACACTACTGTTTCACCGCACACCCCGGTCCGGGACGGACGGCGGGCGTGGTCACCGATGGGAACCAGGGGCCGGCGGCTCGATTTCCGAATCGCGGGCCCGCTCGCCTGGGCCGAAAAATACCGCCCGTGGGTGGGCGCCGTTTTAGGGGATTGCAACACCGGGGCAATTGTAATATGCACGGGTAAGCGACGTTTGGATGCGCCCTCCGGCGAAAGTGCGGCAGCTCGGACGGCGCTTCCAATTTATGGAAAGGACGGCATATCATGAGCGCAAACAACGAAGACGGCAAAGACGTCAAGATCTACTCCCTAAGCACCTGCAGCCACTGCAAAGCCACCAAGAAGCTGCTGGACGAATGCACGATCAAATTCGACTTCGTCGACGTCGATCTGCTCGAGGGCGAAGAACGCAAAGCCATGGTCGAAGAAGTCAAGAAGGTCAACGAGCGCTGCTCGTTTCCGACCATCATCATCGGCGAAAAGGTCATCGTGGGTTACAAGGAGAAAGACATCAAGGAGGCGCTGGGACTCTGATGGATGCCGACAAACTCTACACCATGCTCAAAAAGGCCCAGGAGCCCCAGGGCTATTATTTCAACGTCGATCGTGAACGCACGATCGAACTCCTGGAGGCCCTGATCGCCAACAAGGCGCGCTACGGCTACATGGCCTGCCCCTGCCGGCTGGCCTCGGGCGACCGCGAGAACGACAAGGACATCATCTGCCCCTGCGTCTACCGCACCCCGGACGTTGAAGAATACGGCAGCTGCTACTGCAACCTCTACGTCACCGAAGACTGGAACGCCGGCAAGATCCCCCACGAATTCGTCCCCGAACGCCGCCCCCCGGAGAAGATCGTCTTCTGATCGGGCAACGGTCCCCGCATTTACCCGCCCCATGGCGCTGGCTGATCGCTATTCCAGCGCCACGGTCGTTTTCAAACGGCGATCCACCACAAGCACGCCATATTCTACGAAATCAGTAGGCAAACAATCGCTGTAGAACCGTAATTGTATCCCATTGGGTTTGGGCATCAATCGTCCCTATTTTTTTTAGGAGTCGATTCTTATCGATCGTTCGGATTTGATCTAATACGATTTGTCCCTGTTTTTTCTGGATAGTGCAGGCGACACGGGTAGGGTAGTTCTTTCCAGAGGAAGTCATGGGGGCGACGATAACGATCCGTATGTTCCGATTCATTTCATCAGGGGAAATAACGAGGCAGGGCCTGGTTTTTTGAATCTCGGCACCGACGGTCGGATCACGATTTGCCAAGAAGACATCGAACCGGATGTCAATATTCGAAAAGCCTATCGGCACTGGCAGAATACGCGCAGGGCAATAGAATCCAAAATTACGCCATTAAATGGTGCCGATTCAATTCTTCCCACAGCGGTTTGATCCGATGG
>CAYMAR010000272.1:0-5385 GCA_964388465.1 uncultured Desulfobacteraceae bacterium | reverse complement strand
TATCGGCCATCCGTTCCCGGAAACGGCGGCCGCCATCCATCAATTCCGCGCCGAGATCGAAGGGACGGGTGTTGAAATTTCATCGCTATCATCGGTTTTGAAACCGAAGCGGCCGGCCGGCCCCAATCAATTCCGGCCCATCGCCACACGGATCTGAGCCCGCCCGTTTCTCGCCGAATCCACAGCCGGCGACGGCAGCTATTGCGAAGTCTCCAAGGTTTCACGGTTTACTTTCCGCTCCGGGGCAATTATTCTTTTGACATCGGTGCCATTTGGACGGCACCTTCCAGTGGATTACAGTCCACCGTTATCAAGCCTGGCATCACGAGGAGCGACGATATGTCACCCCATCAGACAACGGCGCGATTAACCGATGAAGAAGGACATTTCCTCCTCGACCTGGCCCGCCGGACGATCGAAGACGCACTGGGCCTGGCGCCGGAGGAGCCCGCCCGCCCGGACTTGCAGACGGCCGCCTTGGCATCGCATCGCGGTGTTTTCGTAACGCTCAAGATGGCCGACCAACTCAGGGGGTGTATTGGATCCCTGGAAGCTGACCGGCCGCTGGTGGATAACGTGCGTGCCAATGCCCGCAACGCCGCATTTCACGATCCACGCTTCGCCCCGCTGACCGTGGATGAATGGCCCCAAGTGCAGATCGAATTGAGTGTCCTGTCCACCCCCCGCAAGCTCGCCTACCCATCGGCGGAAGCCCTTCCCGAACACCTGACCCCCCGCGTGGACGGTGTCGTTATCCGCAAAGGCTATAGCAGCGCGACCTTTCTGCCCCAAGTGTGGAAACAGCTCCCCCGGCCCCAGGATTTTCTGGCGCACCTGTGCTTGAAAGCCGGGCTTTCCGCCAGCGCTTGGCGCAAGGGGGATCTGGAAGTGGAGACTTACCAGGTCCAGTCGTTTGAAGGGGGCGTCAAGACACTCTAGCAGCTTGTCCGTTTGCGATCATCCCCGAAGCCGCTGCAGGGCAGCCTCGGCGGAGCGGCATTCAAACGGCCTGGGAGGGGTTGAATCGGCGTATTAATCGGCGGAAGGTTTGCGCCGGCGCCGGATGACATTTCCCGACGCCGCGTTGCGGAGCCACTGGCGATTCAATTCTTCTCTGAGCAAATTGAGGAGTTCCTCCGAGGACTCCCGACCCGTCAGACGAATACCCATGGAACGCAGTTCCTGGCGCATTTCGCGGTCGCTGCCGGCATCTTCGGGGGAGAATTGGCCCTTGGGGGCTGACTTCATGGTGGCCTCGTTCGTGTGATGTTCGGTAAAGAAGACGGCAGCTATGGGGCCGCGGGCCCACTGTTCCAGTCAACTCAGGCTTTGCAGCCGCTTTAATACGAGATGCCTGGATGCGTCAAGTTGAAATCGCTTCCATGGCGGTTGGATGCCGCCCGCGCCGTTGTCGCGGATCAGGCCCAACACCTTTGGCGGCATCCGCTCGTCCGGGGTCTTCGGAGGGGTACGGGAAGGCTCGGCCTGGGAGGGGGCCGCACGATGGGCAACGTTCCGGATGGATTTGCGCTTCAGGCATCAATGGCTTCGGGCGGCCCGTCTTCGCCGGAGAGGGCACGTCCGTTTAAAACACGCAGTTCGCCGGCCATCTGGACATAAAGCTCGATATGCTGCTCGATGCGCTGGATACAAGCGGCGATGAGTTCGCTTGCCTTAGGATCACGCACGAAGGCGTCGTAGACCTTTACGGCCATGATCAGATCGTTGGATTTGTCGCGCGCGTCCAGCAGGTCCCGTTCGCGCAGAGTGTAGAAATCACGCCGAGCGCTGGCCCGAATGTAATGCGTGATGGAGAGCAATTCCCACTGATAGAACGCGATGAGATTGGCCTGTTGGATGAATCGGGCCGCACTTTGAATTTTCGACAGCTCGGGACCATCCGCTTCAATGTGCGCCAAAGCCGCGGCATGCAGATCGCTGTGCAACGTTTTGAGCTCATGATAGTTGAGGTAGAGCGCCTCAACGGAAGTTTTCAAAGGTTTCCATTCGGGAGGCGTGTCCGTGGTGGCACAACCCAACATGAATCCCAAGCCTACCGCTAGAAAAGCCCCCCAACGGACTATCGGATGTCGTTTTTTTAATCGGATTGTCAAATGATCTTCCATCGATCAAAGCCCCTGTGTCAATTGTCGGCGACGCGGGGTACGGACGCCGCCTGTGTGCGCGTACGCCGGGGCCGGTGGTTTTGAGCGTCAGCCCCCGTCGGTTTGCGGGAAGGACGTATTGGCATACAGGTACTCCATTTTTTCTTTATGCTTAAGTTCTTCGTTGGCGATACGCAGCAGCATTTCACGAACTTGCCCCCCCTCGTCGTAGAGTGCCGCCAAATCCGTGTAAAACTCGTGCGCGCGCTTTTCGCGATGCGCGGCCAGCAGAAAGACCTCAGCCCGGCTGAGCGAGTCCGAGGCCTCCGGTTCGTCCAGATGCTCGGCAAGTTTGTAGTAGGTCACCTCCGCCTTGCGCATGCTGGAGGGCCCTTGGCCTTTGTCACGAAATTTTTCAAGAAACAGCTTGTGGTTTTTTTCTTCCCCCGCAATCCACAAAACCGTATCTCGCGCTGTTTCGTCGGCTATGTTCCCGGCCAGGTCGGTATAAAAAGCAAAAGCGTCTTCTTCTCTCTTGATGGCCGTTTCAATGCATTCGAGGAGTTTTTCGTCCAGCATGGCATTGTCTCCCTCATGGTCGCTAGGGGTGTTTAAACTTTGGGGGCCGGCATTGAATTGCCGTGCAATCATAATGGTTTTTGATGCCGCGGCGCAAGCGCTATGTTAAACGTTTTATAGGCATTTTAAGGTACCTTAAGCACCTTCCACCCCAAAGGCAACCATCGGGAATGAAGGACGGGAGCGCCCAGATAGACCGCCGCTGGCAGACGTCGCGTTGCACCACCTTTTGTGCAGGACCGGGGCAATCACCGTGTCTTTGGATGCCGCCTTAGCGGACCTGCAGTCGGGGCCGGCCATTGGCGCTCGACAGAAAAAAGCCTGTCGCGCGTTTACACCGTGCCAGCATTTCAACGGCCTCATCGCCCGGCATCGAACACAGCCCGGGAAGGGTTTCCGGTGCGCTCCAAGCGTGCCAGGGGGCGCGTCGCCAGACAACGCACAACGTGTCCGAAGACGATAGCCCAAAGCGCGACAGGGCCCGGGCCAGCGTTCGGGCAACATGCCCGGGTTTACCGTAACAGCCGATGCCCGTTACACGACCCGCGGTTGACCGTCCGCCGGAATTGACTTGAAGGGGATGTCCTTTCATCGCCGATCAGTGCGCTTCGTCGTAATAGGTCCGGGCCTCCTCGATCGAATCGAAAATGAGCCAGTCCTTCCAGACCACTCGACCAGAATACCGCCGGGTGACTTCGATGGTGGTACTGCCGTCGTACTCGTAGGCATCATCGTATTCCATCGGAACAGTTGCCGCCTGCATCTTATCTCTCCTTTCCATGCGATAACGGTCCAACCCACTCAACCGAGGGGTTTCAACCATGCTTACACGGTTTCTTAGCAGCAAGCTGTGACAGATCCGGTCACACATTGGACATTTTTTTGTTTTTTTTTTAATAAGCCACATCCACCGGCGGAAATCAGCCAAATCGCAGGGAATAGGGAGGCAACCATGGCCCGTGGGGATCAACTATCGCGACAATGGACCATCATCCAAAGCCTTCAGGCCGATTTGAACGGAAAGACCGTTTCCGATCTGGCCACGGATCTGGATTGTCACACGCGCACGGTTTACCGTGATCTGGAAGCCCTCCAGCTTGCCGGCTTCCCGATCTACACTGACCGCGCCGAGGGAACAACCCGCTGGCGGCTGCTGGAATCCGCTCGCCCCCCGGTTCCAGTGCCTTTCAGTCTGACCGAGTTAATGGCGCTGTATTTCAGCCGCGACCTCCTGCAGGCGCTCCGCGGCACCGTTTTGTTCGACGCATTGGAGGGTTTATTCCGGAAAATCAAGACGACCCTGCCCCCGGAAACCCGGAGCTACCTCGACGCCTTTCAGCAAAGCGTCAGGGTCGGGACGCATCCCCGCCTGAGCACGCCCGCCCGAGGGGCCGTGTTCGAAGGCATCAACCAAGCCATCGGCACCCGAACCATCCTCTCCATCGATTATTACACCATGAGCCGTGGCCGGTCCGGACAACGCAAGGTGGCGCCCTACCGCCTGTGGTTCTTCAACGCCGCTTTCTACCTGATTGCCTATTGCTACCAGCGCAAGGACATCCGCATTTTCGCCGTGGACCGCATTCGCACCCTGACACCCACCGACGCGCATTTTGACCCGCCGCCATCGCTCGACATGGAGTCCCTGATGGCGACAAGTTTCGGTGTCTTTACCGGGAATCCGGTGACTGTGCGGGTGCGGTTCACCCGCCGGGTGGCCGGCTACATTCAGGAGAAAATCTGGCATCGTTTCCAGCGCCTGAAGCCGCAAGCGGACGGTGCGGTGATCTTCGAATCCGAAGTCGCCGGCACCGAAGAAATCAAGCACTGGATCATGCAGTGGGGAAAGGAAGCCGAGGTGCTCGCCCCCAAAGGTTTGCGCGGGGAAATCCGTGAAGAGGCCCGGGCCATGGTGGCCAAATACGGAAGCGCCTGACGGTCAGAAGCGGCTCATGGCACCGGACCGGGTGGCGCCCCCGGCCGAGAGGCCACCAGCGAAGCTTTCATGGGCGGCGCCTCGGGCTGAAGGCCGGGGTGCTCGCGGTAGTCGATGATATTCAGTGCGCGGAATGCCCGCCGCAGTTCACCCGGTTCCAGCAGGTGGTCTGCCCGGTGACGCCCGGATGGGGTCCTGGCCGGCACATTGAGATAGCTCTCGAAAATCAACACCCCCCCAGGCGCCAAGCCGTCCTGAAGATCCGGCAGCCGCCGCCGATTGAGGTAGCGGACATTGATTATCAGGCCGTAGCGCCCCTGGGGGACGTCAAAATGATCCAGGTCCGCACAGATGCGCTGGATGCCGACGGGGGTGCAGGCGAAGCGTTTAAGTCCCTCCGCAGCGATATCCACGGCATCGACGCTAAAGCCCAGACGGGCCAAATAGCAGGCGTTGCGGCCGTTGCCGCAGGCCACATCCAGCGCTCGGCCCACCGGGGCCCGATGGGCATGGGCGCGCACGATCGCGGCCGGCTCGGCACTGAACGTCTCCTGGCGATACCGGCGGTTCCATTCGATTCGATCCTGCTGCATGGGTCGACGCACCGCCTGTTCAGCCAAAGGCATACCGGCGGGCCAGCAGCTGCCGCGTGGGCGGGCTGACTTTCAGGTCTTTCATGTCATCGGCCGACACCCAGCGGGCTTCAGCCGCATCGTCGCCGGCTTGGAGTTCGCCGCCGCGATAGCGCGCCTCCAGATCCACGAT
>CAYMAR010000271.1:0-5480 GCA_964388465.1 uncultured Desulfobacteraceae bacterium | reverse complement strand
CACCAGATTTTGAGTCTGGCGCGTCTACCAATTTCACCACTCCGGCAGTCGGTAAGGATCGTTTTCCATAGACAAACTGCAGGTAAAAGTCAACCGGGGCGAATGCCAGCGGACACTGAGGCGCCTGCCCGGGGCGCCATTAAACCAGGGCGTCGGCGATATGCGCGGCATCCAACGCCCCGGAGCGTAAAATCAGGGGGGGCGATGCGGTCATGTCCACCACGCTCGATCCGGCTCCCGGCGGCAGTGGACCGGCATCCAGTACCAGATCAACCGCCGTGAGCAGGCCGTCGGGCAAATCCGCGATCCGATGACAGCCCGGCTGCCCCGACCGATTGGCGCTCGTGGCCGTGAGGGGATGGGGAAGTCTTTCAAGCAGCGCCCTGCAAACCTGATGGGCCGGCCGTCGGATGCCGATCTTGCCGCTGCCGCCGGTCAGCGCGGCCGGTAATCCGTCGGCGGCGTCAAACACGAGCGTCAGACGCCCCGGCCAGAAGCGGTCCATCAGGCGGCGGGCCGCTTCGGGGATCGCCGTTGCGTAACGTGCAACCGCCGCGCGGGACTCAACCAGGATCAGGAGCGGCTTGTCCGCCGGACGCCCCTTGACGGCAAACACCTTCTGCACCGCCACGGCGTTCAGGGCGTCGACGGCCAGCCCGTAGAGGTGGCGGGTGGGGATGACCACCATGCCGCCGTTGATGATCGTTTCCGCAGCCTCCGTGACCACCCGCGGGTCGGGATGCTGCGGATCGATGGCCAGAATTCTACTCAACGGTTTGCAGCGACGCCGCCTTGCGCATCACTGCGGCGGCCAGCTCCTGCTTGTAGGCCTCGAACTGGGCGGCCAGCTCCGAATTGAGCAGCGAGAGAATCTGGACGGCCAAAAGGCCGGCATTCTGGGCGCCGGGCTTGCCGATCGCCATGGTCGCCACCGGCATACCGGGCGGCATCTGTACCGTGGAAAGCAGCGCATCCAGACCCTGCAGAGCCGAGGCGTCGATGGGCACCCCGATCACCGGCAGGGTGGAATGGGCGGCCATGGCGCCGGCCAGGTGGGCGGCGCAGCCGGCGCCGGCGATGATCACCTGCATGCCCCGGGCCCGCGCGGTCTTGGCCCACTCGGCGGCCCGCTCGGGCGTGCGGTGGGCCGAGGCCACGGTCATCTCATAGGGCACCTTGAATTTTTTCAGGACGGCGGCGGCGGCCTCCATGACGCCCAGGTCCGAATCGCTGCCCATCACGATGCCCACCAGCGGCTGCTGCTGGAAGCGCCGCAGCGCCTTCAAGCCGATGTCTTTGCGGTAGTGCACCTTTTTCCATGCAATCTTGTCCACGGCCGCATAGGCGCGCTTAATGGCATCCGCGACCCCGTCGCCGATGGCCGTCACCCCCAGCACGCGTCCGCCGTTGGCCACGATCTGCTTGCCTTTGGCACCGGTGCCGGCGTGGAAGACCACCACATCCTTCATCCGGCGGGCCTTGTCCAGGCCGCTGATGGGGATGCCCTTGCCGTATTTTCCGGGGTAGCCGCCCGAAGCCATCACCACGCAGACGGTGGCCCGGGGATCGATTTCGAGCCGGCACTGGTCGAGACGCCCCTCGATGATGGCCAGCATGACGGGTACGATATCGCTTTTAAGACGCATGAGCAGCGGCTGGGCTTCAGGGTCGCCCAGGCGGGCGTTGAACTCCAACACCCCGATCTTGTCGCCGTCGATCATGAGCCCGGCGTAGAGAAAACCTTTATAGGGGCGCCCTTCGGCCGCCATCCCGCGGACGGTGGGAATCATGACCTCGTCCATGATGCGCCGGTGGAAATAACGGTCCACGATGGGGGCGGGCGAATAGGCCCCCATGCCGCCGGTGTTGGGCCCCTTGTCGTCGTCGAAGACCGGTTTGTGATCCTGGGAGGAAGGCAGCGGCAGCACGGTCTTGCCGTCGGTAAAGGCAATGAAGGAGGCTTCCTCGCCCACGAGACACTCCTCCACAACGCACTTGTCACCAGCCGCGCCGAATTCCTTCTTGACCATGATGCGGTCCAGGGCATCGAGGGCCGCTTCCAATGCCTGGCAGACGATGACCCCCTTGCCGGCGGCCAACCCATCCGCCTTGACCACAATGGGCACACCCATCTTGCGGACGTAGGCCCGGGCCTTGCTGACGCTGGTGAATGTTTCCCCCTTGGCGGTCGGAACGCCGTACTTCTGCATGACATACTTGGAAAACGACTTGCTGGACTCGATCTCGGCCGCATTCTGGCTGGCCCCGAAAACCTTGAGACCGGCGTCCTCGAAACGGTCGACCACCCCCATCGACAGGGGGCCTTCCGGGCCGACCACGGTAAGATCGATCTTGTTATCACGCGCGAAAGCCAGCAGGCCGTCGATATCCTCGGCATCAATGGGCACGCAAGTGGCCAGTGACGTCATGCCGGCATTGCCGGGTGCGCAGAAAATCTTCTTCACCAGCGGGCTTTGAGCAATTTTCCAGACGTAGGCATGTTCTCTTCCGCCACTACCGATCACCAGGACTTTCATAGAACCCTCCCCCTATCGTTTTTGGACCCGCGCCCCGTCACCAAACAACCGGCCGGCCGCGGTTGCGGGTAACGGCCGCCGCCGGCGCGAATCGATGTCGACTTTTTCGGGACTTCAGGAGACAGACCGCCGTTCGGTGCGTCCTTCCAGACTCAGTTCGATCAGGCGATCGAGAAGACGCGTAAAATCCAGGCCGGCCCCAGCGGCCGCCTGAGGAAACAGGCTGGTGGCCGTCATCCCGGGAATGGTGTTGGTTTCAAGCACATAGATCTCATCGTCGGCAATGATCATGTCGGTCCGGCTGTAGCCGCGGCAGAACAACGCGTCATGAGCCTTGACGGCAACCGTCTGAGCACGGTCGGTGAGCGTTTCGCTGATCCGCGCCGGGCAGATCTCGGTGGTTTCACCGGCTTTGTACTTGGCTTCGTAGTTGAAGAAGGCATGCTTCTCGCCGGGCACGATTTCGATCAACGGCAGGGCTTCCGGATCATCGTTACCCAGAACACCCCCGGTGACTTCGGTGCCTTCGATGTATTTTTCAAGCAGCACCTGCTTATCGTAGCGAAAAGCCTCTTCGACGGCCTGGCGCAGTTCCTCCGCGGTTTGCGCAATGGCAATCCCGATACTGGAGCCGCCCTCGACCGGTTTGACCACGATGGGCAGCTCGAGGTGCTGGATGCATCCGCCCAGTTCGGGAATCGGTCCGCGTTTGATAACGCAGTAAGGCGGCACCAGCAGACCGGCCTCGGTGTACAGCCGCTTGGCGGCCAGCTTGTTCATGGCCACGGCCGAGCCGATGACGCCGGCCCCCTGGTAGGGGATGTCGAGCAGATCGAGCATGCCCTGCACCGTTCCATCCTCGCCGTAGGGACCGTGCAGGATGATCAGCGCCGCATCGATCGAGGCGGCGTCCGCCATCAATTTGGACAGGTCGGTTTTGGGATCGTAGCGGACCACATCGTAACGGGTTTTGTCCAGCGCGGCGTAAACCTGTTCGCCGCTGTTGAGCGAGACTTCACGTTCCGAGGAGATACCTCCCGCCAGTAAGGCAATGGTTCGTTTTTTCATCGCTGCGTTTCCTTTGCTGGATAAGGTGGGAATGCCCCTCGATCGCAGGCCGGGGCGCGGGTGTAAAATCCAGGCGCAGGGCGCCCCTGATCGTGTATCAAAAAGTGTGCTGCGGATGCAAGCGCTTAGGGGACACCTCGGTAGGCCCGTCGGCAGTGACGCCAAAACGCTGGGCGACCGCGGGTCCTTGACGCCCGGCGCAGGAGGAATGGTACGATGCCCGTCTGCGAAGCGTTCGACGGTCCGGTCTGAGCCGCATCAGAGACAATTAAAGCCGAGGCGGCATGGGGCTAGGAGGATCTGAACAAGTTTCGTTTGGCCTTCTCGTACTCTTCGATAGTGATCAATCCGCTTTTGAGAAGACGGGCCAGCTCGGTCAGTTCTTGAACCTGATTGTCGCCGGACCATTCCAGCTGCTGCGGGGAGGATGCTTCGTCCCCGGGCAGCAATGGTTGATGGTCACCCGCATGCCCGACGCGAAAGGACGCCATCCCCCCCAGCAGACTGACCTCGACGCTGCGGTTGCGAAATGCCGGTGAGTTGAGCGTATCGCGCAGGGACTTTCCCTCGGCTTTCATTTTGCGGAAAAACCAAAACCCGGACCCCAGGATGAGCGCCGCGCCGAACAAGAAGATCCAGAACATGTACTCGACGATGCCGCGAAAGAAGAACACCAGAAGTCCCAGCACCACCAACAGGAGCACATGCAGGACCAGAATGAGGTAGGCCAGCATGACGCTTTTGACCAGGCCGTCGCCTTCTTTTTTAGCTTGAATCGGCACGATGCTTTCGTGTTCGTTGCAGGGTTGTCCTCGCCTGTCAGCGAGGTTTTTTTTCCATTCGCTCCACCAGGCGTTCGGAGTAGTGTTGGGGCACCTCCAACTCCACCCGTCCCTGACGCATGGTGTTCAACTTGATGATCAGATAGTTGATCTTTTTGAGAATACCGTATTTGGCCCGGGTTTCCGACATCCCGGTCAGGAGATCTTCGGTGCGGCGGATCTCGTGCTGCAGTTCGACCTCCGGGGGGACGCAGTCCGCATTCTTGAGGATGCGGTAGGACAGGCGCAGATCCTCAGGCACGGTATCGCCGATGACGTCCCGGGGCAGCGGCTTGCCGTGCCCGTTCAGATCGTCGAACTGGCCTTTCTGCTGGGCCAAGCGAATGCGTTCTTCAACAATTTTCTGGAAGCCTTTAAACATGGCCGTCTGTCGCTTCAGCCAAATACAAAACGGTGTTTCGTCGCCAACGGCTTTACCGCGGCGACGGAAGCCTTTTATTGATAGACACCTGTCGATGCTGCCGAAGATTGGAACTATAATACACGCCTCGGCGGCATTTCAAGCGGCAATCGCTCCGGAAACCCAAGAGGAGGATGCCCCATCCGGGTTTCGGAGCTTAATACCAGCAAAATGCTCAGGGATTGCACGGTGTCAAACCCCCGGAGCGATTGGGCTTCCCAAACCGCGGGCCTGGTCCGTCGGCGGCCAGGCCTGCGTGACCCGTGTGGAAGGCAACGCAATCGATCCAGGTCAATGCGTTCCGAAAAACATGGCGGTGACCCTAATGACCGCCGGCCCCGGCCGGCGTGGGGATCGAGCGGCTGGCAAGAATGGGCGCTGATGGATGGATCGTCGGCATCGATGCCGCCGCCCGTGCAAGCGGCCGCATGGCCTCATCTCCCCGGGCAAACCCCATCTTCGCCGATTGGCATGCCCATCGCCGCGGCGCCCGGACATGAGGCGCACAGCCCGATCGCGCCACCGGCCGGCAGGGGAGATCTCGCAACGGCCTATGGTCAAATCCACCATGGGCGGGGCATTTGCCCCGGTCAACCCATGTCTCGACGATGGCCACAATTCTATCTAAATCAC
>CAYMAR010000270.1:3847-5485 GCA_964388465.1 uncultured Desulfobacteraceae bacterium | reverse complement strand
CCACCGCTTTGGCACCGCCCGCGGCCCCTACGTCGATTCTGAGTATCTTGTCCATTTGAATCCCCCTATCGGTTGGCAAGCGCCTGAAGGGCCGCTTCGATTTTCTTCTTTTTAAATCCCACGATGGTCTCTTCGCCCACAACGAGGGTCGGAAAGGAGACGGAGGGATTGATGCGTCTCAGGTAGCGCATGGTGTCATTTCGCTCTTCACCCACCAGCATGTCGACGTAGACGGTTCGAAACGCGATGCGGTGTTCCTGGAGCAACTGCTTGGTATCCTTACAGTGACTGCAGGTTTGCAAGGCGTAGAGTGTGGTGACGGATGATTCTGTGTCGGGGCGCTTTGACATGTCATCCTCTGTCGTGGTGGGCGGTCGGAATGGTTGACCGGCGCGCTGCCATGCGGCGCGCCGGTCATACCATGCGGGTGGCGGCTCAGAAAGGGCCGGCATCCGGTCTAGAGCGCGTTCTTGTAAATGCCGATCACGTCTTCCAGGGTCGGGCAGCGCGGATTGGTAAGCCCGCAGGCATCTTTTTGAGCGTTCTCGGCCATGGTCTTGAGATCTTCTTCTTTGACGCCCAGTTCGGTCAGACCCGCTGGAATGCCGACGTCGGTTGAGAGGGTCTTTATGGCTTCCAGCGCGACTTCGGCGGCCGCCCGGACCGAAAGCCCCTCGATGTTTTCACCCATGGCAACAGCGATGTCCGCGAAGCGGTCCATCCGGGCAATGAGGTTGTACCGGCTGACATGGGGGAGGAGAATCGCGTTGCAAACACCATGGGGCAGATCGTAAAAGCCGCCCAGCTGATGCGCCATGGCATGAACATGACCGAGGCTGGCGTTGTTGAAGGCCATTCCCGCGAGATACTGGGCATAACACATCTTATCCCGGGCCTCCATATCATTGCCGTTGGCCACGGCCGCCCGCAGGTAGCTGGCGGTTAATTCGATCGCCTTGAGCGCACAGGCATCCGTGACAGGTGTCGCAATGGTGGAAACATAGGCCTCGACCGCATGCGTAAGGGCATCCATGCCGGTAGCGGCGGTCAGCGACGGGGGCATCCCCGCCATCAGCAGAGGGTCGTCGATGGCCACGTTGGGCGTGACGCGCCAGTCCACGATGGCCATTTTGACCTTGCGGCTGGTGTCCGTAATGATGCAGAAACGGGTCATCTCGCTGGCGGTTCCAGCCGTGGTGTTGACGGCGATGAACGGCGGCATGGCGAACTTGGACTGGTCAACCCCCTCGTAGTCGCGGATATGGCCGCCATTGGTGGCGATGATACCGATCCCCTTGCCGCAGTCGTGAGAACTGCCGCCGCCGAGGGAAATGATGAGGTTGCAATCCTTGGACTTGTACAGCTCGAAACCTTCATGAACGTTGTTGTCGGTCGGGTTGGGCTGGGTGCCGTCATAAATCACCGGATCCACGCCGCACTCGTCCTTGATGACCCCGGCAATCTGATCCGCAATGCCAGCGCCGGTAATGCCTTTGTCCGTGCAAATAAACGGCTTCTTGCCGCCGAGCACTTTGATTTGGTTGCCGATTTCCTTATGCGCCCCGACACCCATGAGCGTAACCGTGGGGATGTAAAATCCGAATACTTGCTCTTGTACAGCCATGGCCTCCTCCTTAT
>CAYMAR010000270.1:0-3747 GCA_964388465.1 uncultured Desulfobacteraceae bacterium | reverse complement strand
AAACCCAGGATATCCGTCAGGGGGCAGCGCATGGATGTGAGGAAATTTTCGATCCCCGAGATTCTTTTTGGGCAGGGAAGCCTGAAATATGCGGCCCTTTGTGCCAAGCGTCTGGGGGCGGAGCGGGTGTTTCTGGTAAGCGATGCCGGGCTGGAGGGGGCCGGCTGGGTCGACCAGGTCTTCTCCATACTGGAAGATGAACATCTCGCGTGGACCTATTTCAACGGCATCAGCGCCAACCCCCGGGATCACCAGGTCAAGGCCGGGGCCCGGCTTTACCGTGAAAGCCATTGCGATGTCGTCATGGCCATCGGGGGTGGAAGCCCGATGGATGGCGCCAAAGGTGTCGCTCTGGTCGCGAGCAACGGTGGCGAGGTTCAGGACTATGAAGGCGCCAATCGCATCCAGCGCCCTTTACCGCCGATGGTGTTCATGCCCTCGACCGCCGGCAGCGGGGCGGACATATCGCAGTTCACGATCATTACCGATATGCAGCGCCAGGTGAAAATGTCCCTCATCAGCCGGACCCTGGTCCCCAACATATCGATCATCGATCCTGAACTGCTCACCACGAAGACGCGCGAGCTCATCATTTCCTCGGCCATCGACGCCCTGGCCCACGCCGTGGAGGCTTACATTTCCACGATCGCCTCCACCTTGACTGAAATTCAATCGCTCAAGGCCATCGACCTCATCATGAAATACCTCCCCATCGCGCTCGAGGAGCGGACCCTGACCGCCCTCGAAAAACTATCCAGTGCGTCCACCTCCGCGGCCATGGCCTTCAGCAACGCAAGCTTGGGGCTCGACCACGCCCTGGCACATTCGCTGGGCGGAAAGCTCGATCTGGCCCACGGGCTTATCCATCCGGTGCTGCTGCCGCCGGTAATGCGTTACAACCTGCCGGCCTGTGTGGAGAAAGTGGCCGATATCGGCGAGATCATTCTGGGGGGGCGCCAAAGCAGTGCCGAGGCCACGGCCCGCGAGGGCATCGCCCACCTCGAGGTTTTTTTCGCCGACCTGGGTATCACCACGCGACTGCGCGATATCGTGCACACATCGGACGCCTTGCCTCAGGTTTGCGAGATGGCGACCTACGATGCCTGTCTGGTCACCAATCCCCGGCCAGCAACGGCCGAAGACATGATGCATATCTGTGAGGCCAGCTGGTGATGAAAACCAAACCAAGCATCGAAGATCTGGTCGGATTGGGACACACCAAACTGGGATTTTTCCGGGAAGTCCAGGTCAAGATGGGGGAACTGCGCAAATTCAACCGCGAACTTGAGCACGAGCGGCAACATATACAGACCATACTCGACGGTATCACGGAGATCGTCGCGGTGATCGCGCCCGACTACCGGATTCAATCCGTCAACCACAGCTTTTTCGACGTTTATCCGCAAAAACGTCCGGTCGGCGCTCTCTGCTACGCAATCTTTCGCGACCGCCAAGAACCCTGCGAAGATTGTGTGTTGCGACAAGCGCTGGCCCAAAACCGGGTTTGTCGGCAGAATGCCATCTTCCCGGTTGACGGCCATAATCGCCATTTCGCCATCACCGCATCACCGATGCCCAATTCCCAGGGCCTGCCGACCGACATCCTGGTCGTCAAACGGGACGACACGTTGGAGAAGCAATTCCAGGCCAAGTACTACCATGCTGAAAAAATGGCGACGATCGGGCGGCTGGCCGCCGGTGTGGCGCATGAAATCAATAACCCCCTGACGGCCATCCAAGGATTTGCCGAAGGCCTGCAGCGCCGCATGGCCGGATTGTCGGCGCATATCGATAAAGACCTGCGAAGCGATTTTGAAGAATATCTGGATATCATCCATAAAGAATGCCAGCGTTGCAGCGGCATCGTTCAGAGCCTGCTCACGTTTAGCCCGCGAAAAAACGTAGAGTATTCGCCGATCGTCTTGAACACCCTGGTCCGGAACGTACTGCGCATCCTTCACCATCAATTGAAGCCCTACCCCGACGAGCTTATCGACCTGCACTTGGAAAGCGGGCTTCCCGCTGTCCGCGGGAACGCCGCGGAACTCGAACAGGTGATTCTGAACCTGATTCTCAATGCACTGGACGCCATTGGAGAGAAAGGTGTGATCTCGATCCGTACCCGGGTCAAAAATGACCAGGGGGTGGTGTTGGAAGTCAAGGACAACGGCGGCGGCATCGAATCCGAGCATTTGCCTAAGTTATTTGAACCGTTTTTCACCACCAAGCCGGTTGGCAAAGGGATCGGTATCGGTTTGTCCACCTGTTATCATATCATCGAGGCCCACGGCGGCAATATCAGCGTGGAAAGTGTCGTCAGCGAGGGCGCCCGGTTTACCGTGCATCTCCCGGCCCACTGAGCTTCAAGCCACCAAGGATGTTCATGATGGAAGCCATGCAGGTTCTCGTCGTTGACGATGAGCAATCCATTCGGCGACTCGTGGAAAAGGAGCTTGGTTCCGACCGGCGGCGGATCGCGACCGCCGGAACCGTCAAAGCCGCTTTGCAGGTGTTCCGACAGGAAGCTATTGATGTGGTTCTGCTCGACATGCGGCTTCCCGATGGCGATGGCCTCGACCTGTTGACCCAGCTCCAGGAATTCGCCCCCGAAGTCCAGGTAATCATCATTACCGGTCATGGTGACGTGGACAACGCCGTGCAGGCCATGAAAATGGGGGCCTACGACTATATGACCAAACCGTTTGCCCTTGATCATCTCTCCCTGGTGATCGAAAAAGCTTATCAACGCGCTTGCCTTCAGCGAGAAAACCGAATCCTGCGCCGCACCCAGTCGGAGCAGGTTTCACCCAAATTGGTGGGGCATTCCGCTGCTTTGGAAAATGTGCGTTTTCTCATTCGCAAGGTGGCCCCGACCGGCGTCCCGGTTCTTCTTTCCGGAGAGAGCGGCACGGGCAAGAATGTGGTGGCGCAGTTAATCCATGCCATGAGCGGCCGCCGCGATCAGTCGCTGGTTACCAAAAACTGTGGTACCTTCCAGAAAGATCTGCTCCGCAGCGAGCTTTTCGGATACCGCAAAGGCGCGTTCACCGGCGCCACGGCATCGCATGAGGGCCTGCTGTCATTCGCCCACCAGGGGACCCTTTTTCTGGATGAAATCGGTGAGCTCTCCATGGAGACGCAAAGCGCGCTGCTGCGGGTAATCGAGAACCAGACCTTTCGGCGGATCGGGGAAAGGGATGAGCAGAAGGTGGACGTCCGGTTCATATTTGCCACCAACCGTGACTTGCATGCAGAGATGGAGGCCGGGCGTTTCAGCGAGGCCATGTATCATCGGCTCAACGTGTTCAACATCGTGTTGCCCCCCCTTCGAAATCGGAAAGAAGATATCCCGGCTTTAATCGAGTATTTTTTAGGCCGTCTGCGCCCGGGCGAAGATCGGGTCCGGATCGATGGCCGGGCCTTGCATTGCCTGATGTCCTATGATTGGCCGGGGAACATCCGGGAACTTCAAAATGTGCTCGAGCGGAGTCTTATCCTTTCGGAAGGTGATCTGATTACCGCGCGGGCCCTGCCCCTTGAACTGTCGGGACGTCTTGCGGCAACCGGTAAAAACGGCCCGTTCCTGCCCCTCAAGGAATTGGAACGCCAGCATATCCTCGCGGTCATGCATTTTGTCGGCGGCAGCCGGACCCGGGCCGCGGAAATACTGGGCATTGGTCGGAAGACCCTCTATCGCAAGCTGCAGGCCCTGACAGAACAATGACCCGCCCATGCGCCAGTCCGCTA
>CAYMAR010000269.1:2293-5531 GCA_964388465.1 uncultured Desulfobacteraceae bacterium | reverse complement strand
CCTCTTGGCCCGAAACAGTCGGCTGAGCATCTTTTCTAAAAGGTCATCCGGAGGAAGGTGAGCTTCCAACAGTGAATTACGGTCGGCCGGAACCGCCCTGCGGTCCTGGTGCCTTGGATTATTTCAGTCCCAGTTCGACCCTTCCGGGAGCAATCCCATCAAGGGCTTCAGGTGCCAGAGCATCGGTCGGCTTGACCAGGAACACCCTTTCGGCTCCCACTTTGCCCGAATCGAGGAGATAGTCCTTCACCTGCAATGCCCGGGCATAGGCCAGTTCCTCGAGAGCGTTCCGGTCGACTTCGATATGCTGCCGGATCAGGGCCTCGGCCTCGGCGGGTGGAAGGGTTTTCTCCCCCCCCAAGAAGTTTTCCGGTTTCGCGAACGTTTCGGCTTCGTAGGCGGCCTGCAGATATTTCTCGTATTCTTCGGGTGCGATCACGATGGCATCCAGCGGGGCGGCGTCCTGGCCGGCGTCCGCCAGACGAAGGGCCTTTTGGGCCTTCAGTTTGCGCTCGAAGAGAAGATCGGCATAGGCCGGTGTGTCACTGTCCGGATCGGCGTAGCCGGAGATTTCGAGCTTCAGCGCCGGCCGATCGTAGAGAACCTCGCGCAGGGCGTCAATTTTTTCCGTGGTGGCGCTGGTCAGGCGGCTGGAACCGGGTTCGAATTCCAGTTGATCGGGATTTTCGCCCCCGAACATGCTGCCGAGCAGGGCAAAGGGCGATGTCGCCGCCTTGACGACGAGGTTTAAAAAGGCCTTCAGTACGACCCCGCTGACCGAGAAATCGGGATCATCCATGTCGCCGCTGACCGGCAGGTCGATGTGGATCTCGCCGCGCCGGTCCTTGAGCAGGGCCACGGAGAGCTCCACGGGCAGGTCGAGGTCGTCTGGGCTGTCCACGCGGGCACCGAAGTCGAACTGATCGATCAAAATGTCATGATCGGCTTTAAAATTTCGGTTTTCGACATGATAGGCGGTTTTGGCGGAAAGCTTGCCCCGGCTGATGGTACGCCCGACATACCTTCCGGTATAAGGGCTGGCGGCCGTCAGATCCATTTGCTGGAAGACGAAGACGAGGTCGGCGTAAAGGTCATCGGCAAGGGGGTTGATTTTCCCACTGATGGTCACCGGTGCATGGCCCTGAACGCGGCCCTCGATGTCCACCGTGGCCGGGTCGGCGGCTTCGGTGGAAAGCCCGGAAATGCGGGTTTCAACGGATTCGATCAAGGCCTGGAAGCCCGGTTTGAAACTGCGGTCCGTAAATACGATTTTGCCGCCGCGGCCCTGCAGTGAGCCGATATTGATGGGCATCTGGGGGGCGTGCGCTTCGGCTTCTGCGGCGGGGGCGGCTTTTCCGGTATCAAGCGCCGGACGGCCATCCGCTTCCTGCGGCGTCAGCACGGTGGCCATGGCCAGGTTGAACCGGCCATCTTCGCCGATCAGCAGGTGACTGAAGGGCTGATCCACGCGAATCTCCCGGATCTTCAGATAGGCAGGGTTCATGCCGATATCCATGTCCTCGAGGTCCAGGGTCTTCCAGGTGACGAAGGGGCGGGCTTTCTGGCGGTCCAGGGTGCGGAAATCCGTGATAGCGGCGCGGCCCTGGTAGACGATGACCGGAGGGCCTTCTTCGCCGCTTCTAATTGCCAGTTCACCGTCGACGGAAAGGTCCCCATCGGCGAGCACGACACCGATATAAGGCTTGATAAAGGGGTAAAAGGTCGATAGGTCCAACCGCTCCAGTTCCAACCGAACATCGGCTTTCAACGGCGCCAGGGTCAAGGCGGTGCGGGTTTCAAAGCGGCTGGATGCGTTGATCCGGCCGCCAAGCGCCACGCGCGTCTCCGCCCGGGGTCTGGTGGAGAATTCGCTGACGTCCAGATCGATCTGGTCGATCGTGACTGTCGCCGGGTCATCCGGCACCAGGTTGGCAGCGCCGAGCGCATAACCGGACAGTTTCGCTTTGTGGACATCGATCTGCCAGGGGGCGGACACATTCGCCGAAGGCGCCTCATCGCCAGGATCGGAGGGCTCCAGAAAAACATCCAGGTTCAACCGGCCGTCGGCCAGGCGTCGGATGGCAAACCGGCCGTCCTGTCCAGAAACCTCGTCGATCCGGACCTGCTGGCGGTCGACATCGACGCGGGCGCGGTCCACCGTCAGACGCGGGATTTTGATCATGGTGTGCTCCGGAATACCGCCTTCCGGGCCCCTGCCCACCAGCGACTTGAGATCGCGCACGGTGAGTTGGGCGTTCTCCACAAGGGCCCCGGCGATTTTGATGACCGGGGGGGGGAGGTTGACCTGGCGGAAGGCATCGCGGGGTGCGAGGGCGTCGCGCGTGCGCACCGTTCGATCGGACGCAAGCCGTGTGAGCGTGAAAACGGGGCGTTCGAGGCGGATCTCCCCGATGCTGACGATGCCGTCCAACGGGGCCAGGGCGCTAATGTCGACGGCCAGCCGGTCCAGGCTGAACAGGGGACGGTCGTCACCGTCGGCCAGGGCCAGGGTTTTCAGGCGCATGGTCCCCGCGGCATTGAAAGCCTGGCTGCCATCCGGGTGGTTCATATAGACCAGACTCAGTTTCACATCCAGCAGGCCGGACCGAATCTTGATGCCGGCATCTCGGGGAACGTAGGGCATGTAGGCCGCCAGGTTGATGCCTTGCAGGTCCAGGTTGATCTCGGTTTCGCGCGAGGCGGCAAAAGGTTTGACCTGGCCCTGCAGTTTGAGCGGCGTTCCGTTGACGGTGGCATTGAAGTGCGGGTTTACAAAGGTATCGACCTGGGCCGGAAGATTGGAAAGGAAGGGCAGGGCGATATCGATATCCGTGATGTGATGTGTCTTGCCCCGGATGTCGTCCTGGAAATGAATCTCGCTCTTGCTGATCTGAATGTTGTTCAATGAAAAACGGAAGGGCTCCGTGGGCGGGGCGTCCTCGGTGTCTGACGGCGTTGCGGCCGCCGGCGCGGGCAGAAGATCCGCGAAGTTCCAGCGATGATTCGCGTGCAGGACCGGGGCGGCATAGAAACCGTTGATCCGGATCTCTTTCAACACCGGCGCCCATTGGAAAAGGGAGATGGCCTGGATGTTGACATACAATTCCTGGATGGCGGCCAGGCGTTTGTCGCCGTCTGGTTCCAGAACAGCCAGTTCCCGGACGGTGACCGAAAACGTGTACGGGTTCATGCGCACCGCGCCAATATGAACTTCCCGCTGCAGATAATCACGGAGTTG
>CAYMAR010000269.1:0-2193 GCA_964388465.1 uncultured Desulfobacteraceae bacterium | reverse complement strand
AAAAAAACAGGCGCTGCCTGACCCCGGCGATTAATTCCACCTCTTGACCTTCAATCATCCCAGCACAAACTTCTACGCTATGACAATTGATGCAACAGACGGAAAAACGTTATGACGCTCAGCTCTGGAAAAACCCACCCGGCGGCCGGGTGGAAATTCGATAACAGCTACGCCCGTTTGCCGAAGGTGTTTTATGTGCGGTTGAATCCTGTACCGGTTCGGACGCCCAAGCTCGTGGTTTTCAACACTGCGTTGGCGCGATCCCTGGGGCTGAACCCCGATGCCCTTGAAGGTGCCGAAGGCGCCGGGATTTTTGCCGGCAACCGACTCCCCGAGGGCGCCGAGCCCCTGGCTCAGGCCTATGCGGGGCATCAGTTCGGCTATTTCACCATGCTGGGCGATGGGCGGGCCATATTGCTGGGCGAGCAATTGACGCCGCAAGGCGAGCGCTTCGATATTCAATACAAGGGGTCCGGCAAGACGCCGTTTTCACGCAATGGGGACGGGCGGGCGGCTTTGGGGCCGATGCTTCGCGAACACATTGTCAGTGGGGCGCTTAACGCTTTGGGTATTCCGACGACCCGCAGCCTTGCGGTGGTGACCACGGGGGAGCCGGTTTGGCGTGAAACCCCCCTTCAGGGGGCTATTCTGACCCGCACGGCGGCCAGCCACATCCGTGTGGGCACCTTCGAGTATGCCGCGGCGAGGGGCAAACCCGACGAGATCCAGGCACTGGCCGATTACACCATCCAGCGCCACTTTCCCGATGCGGCCTCGGAGGCCAACCCGTATCTGGCCCTGCTTGATTTCGTCATGGAGCGGCAGGCATCGCTCGTGGCCCGCTGGCTGCTGGTGGGCTTCATTCACGGCGTCATGAACACGGACAACATGTCCCTTTGTGGTGAGACCATCGACTACGGCCCCTGTGCATTTATGGACGCTTACGACCCAAACACGGTCTTCAGCTCCATCGATCACAACGGGCGCTACGCCTATGGCCAGCAGCCGCAAATCGCCCAGTGGAACCTGGCCCGGTTGGCCGAGACGCTGCTGCCGCTGATCCACGCGGATTCACAGAAGGCCGTTGCGATGGCCACCGAGGCCGTCTCCGGCTTTACCGACACCTTCCGTCAATACTGGCTGGAAGGCATGCGGTCCAAGCTGGGGCTGTTCAACCAGGAGGCGGATGACGGCGCCCTGGTGGAAGACCTGCTTGATTGCATGCGCCGGCATGGGGCGGACTTCACCAACACCTTTCGCGACCTGGCGTCGGGTTCCCTGCCGGAGGCTTCGATGTGCCAAACACCGGATTTTAAGCAGTGGTTCGAGCGCTGGCAGGCCCGGCTAAAGCGGCAGCCCGATACGTGGGAAGCCTCCCGCCGGCGCATGAACATGAGCAACCCGGGGGTCATTCCCCGCAACCACCGGGTGGAAGAGGCCTTGGAAGCGGCCGTGGAGCGGGCCGACTATTCGGTCATGGAAAAACTGTTGGGGTTTCTTTCCCAGCCCTACGAGGACCCGCCGGAGTCGGCCGGTTATCACCTGCCCGCGCCCCCATCGGCACAGCCCTACCGGACCTTCTGCGGGACGTGATCGCATCGATGGCGGCCAATTCCTCTGGTTTTTCTTGTCGGATCGCATCCGGGCGAAGTATTTTATGTATCCACACGCAGCGTCTCGCCACCGAGCCGGGATATATAATTTCTCTATTTTTACGGAAGCGATTTGATCCTTTGGCGCCAAGTACACAATGACTAGTACCTTCGTTTGAAGGCTGAGCGCCTTTTCTTTTTGCGCCCCGAATCAGCCGGATTGACCTTGATATTGCGCCCGCCGACAAATTTGCCGTTCAAGGCCTTGATGGCCTGGTCGGCTTCCGAATTGCTGGGCATTTCCACAAAGCCGAAGCCCTTGGATTGATTCGTGCGGCGATCGACGATCACCTTGGCCTCCTGCACTTCTCCGAATTCCGCAAACATGGTTTGCAGATCATTCCCGCTGACGGAATACGAGAGATTCCCGATGTAGATATTCACGTGACAGACCTTTCGCCGGACGTTGCCGTGCGTCCCACCCTAAGAAAAAGGGCATCCCCTCCCCGAAGAGGGAAGCGATGCCTTTTTGATTAAGCCCTTAGACTACAGTGACGTTATTGGCGGCAGGACCTTTTGCGCCTTCAACGATAGCAAAGGT
>CAYMAR010000268.1:0-5538 GCA_964388465.1 uncultured Desulfobacteraceae bacterium | reverse complement strand
GTGTTCCTGTTATCGGCCCGGTGGCCGACACACTTGAAGCCCAGACCGTTGTCAATGCCCGGAAGATGCTTTAACTGTTGTAACGGCAAACGATAAAAATGCTCTACATGAACGGGGCGCAACGCGGTCTCAAGCCAAAACCGTCAGAAAGGATTTATCCCATGGGTGACGTTCTACAAGAAGTATCGGATCAGGATTTTGAAAAAACCGTTCTGCAGTCGGTTATGCCCGTCCTGGTGGATTTCTGGGCGCCCTGGTGCGGTCCCTGCAAGGCCATCGGTCCAATG
This sequence comes from uncultured Desulfobacteraceae bacterium, assembly GCA_964388465.1. Lineage (GTDB taxonomy): Bacteria > Desulfobacterota > Desulfobacteria > Desulfobacterales > UBA5852 > JABZFP01. The sequence continues at coordinate 5,251 of CAYMAR010000268.1, read as the reverse complement.
ATCGATCAGTTGGCCCGGCAATACGAGGGGCGTATCCGGGTCGCCAAAATGAACGTGGACGACAACAGCGCGACACCGACCCGTTTCGGCATCAAGTCGGTTCCCACCATCGTGCTATTCAAAGACGGCAACCTCTTCGAACAGATGGCCGGCATGGTCACGCGGCCCGCCCTGGAATCGGCGGTCGCCAAGCTGCTCGGGGGCGCGGCCCCGGCCTCACCCTTCGTGGTGCAATGAAATGGATGCCGCCGCCAACGACGATCCGCAGCTTCTGCCCTGCGCCAAGTACAACCGCTATCAGGACGGCCGGGATCCCCGTTGCAGCGACCCGGAACTTTACTGCAAGCACCGCGCGTCCTGCCTCATCCATTTCAAGGAAAAAAGCCGCAAGCGTCGCAACGGCACAGAACAACTCCGCAAATAGAGTGACGAAAGGATGAACTGGCAGCATGCCCGGCCGTCGGAATCAAATGGCCGGGCAACGCCTATGGCCGCAGGAATTCTAGCGGGATTGAAAGAGTTCGCGGGCCTGGTAGGAACTGCGCACCAGAGGACCACAGGCCGCTTGATCGAACCCCATGGCCAGCGCCTCCCGGCGCCAACCTTCGAAGGCCTCCGGCGTCACGTAAGTCGCCACCGGAAGGTGTTCAGGGGACGGCTGCAAATACTGTCCCAGGGTCACCATTCGGCAGTCGACCGCCGCCAGGTCCGCAAGGCTCAGGCGGATTTCGGCATCGCTTTCCCCCAGCCCCAGCATCAGGCCGGATTTGGTCGGGATGGACGGCGCCCGCACGCGGCTGGCCTCCAAGAGGTGGAGTGAGCGGGCGTAGTCGGCCTCGGGTCGCACCGTGGCGTAGAGACGGGGCACCGTCTCGAGATTGTGATTGAGCACGTCCGGGCGGGCATCCAGGACCGTGTCCAGGGCCGCAAGACTTCCCTCGAAGTCAGGGATCAGGACTTCGACGAGCGCCTGGGGCAGCCGCCGGCGGATGGCACGGATGGTCGCGGCAAAAACGCCGGCCCCCCCGTCGGGAAGATCGTCCCGGGTGACCGAGGTGACGACCACGTATTCCAGCCCCATCTCGGCCGCCGCCTCGGCCAGACGGGCGGGTTCCTCCGGATCGGGGGGGCCCTGGGGGCCGTGCGCCACCGCGCAAAACCGGCAGCGCCGGGTGCAACGTGCGCCCAGGATCAGGAAGGTGGCGGTCTTGTTGGAAAAGCATTCCCACTGGTTGGGGCACTGGGCTTCCTGGCAGACGGTATGCAGCTTGCGCGCACCGATGGTGTGGCAGACCGTGCCGTAAACAGGACCGGCCGGCAACCGGCGTTTGAGCCAGGGCGGTTTGCGTTGCGCCACCCGCTTTTTAGACGATGATCCCTTCATGGCTTGTCCGGCGGCGGCGCCGATGGCAGACGGCTTTCCCCCTGTGGGTTTGGACAGCGACCACGCTCACGGCCCCGGGACATCGCTTCGCGCAGGGTGGCGCGGCTGACGGGCTGAAACTGAACACCGAACACCGTCTGCATGGCCCTTCGCGTCACCCGACGCAGCTCTCTGACATCGACGTCGCGGCCGCGCTCACGACGGAGTGAGGTCATGCGGACATCGGCCATGCCGCAGGGATTGATCCAGTCGAAGGGCTCGAGCGAATTGTTGGCATTCAGGGCGAAACCGTGGAAGGCGATTCCGCGGCGCAGGCACAGGCCGATGCTGCCCAGTTTACGGGCGCCCACCCAGACGCCGCTGTTGCGGGCATTGCGCTTGGCGGTCACGCCGAATGCGGCGGCCACTTCGATCATGACGCTTTCCAGCGCCCGCACGTAGTCGGCGACGCCCCGGCGAGCGGCCTCGAGGTCGACGATGGGATAGCCCACGAGCTGGCCGGGGCCGTGGTAGGTGATATTACCGCCTCGCTCGGAGGGCACCACCTCAACGCCGGCCTGCGCCAAAAACGCATCCGAGACGGTCAGATTTTCACGGCCGCCGTTGCGCCCCAGGGTGAACACCGGCGGGTGCTCCACGAGGATGAAAAGATCCTGCGTAAGGCGGCCAGCCTGGCGGGCGGCGACGCAGTCGATCTGCAGGGCCTGGGATGCGGTGTAGGGCGTCGGCGGCAGATCCAACAGAAACCAACGCGTTCGATCGTTGTCAGAAGGCATGGATCGGATTCCCGTCGCGGCCTTGGGTGTCACGGCGAGCGTTTTGACTTGGACACGAATGAGGCCCATTTTTCATTTAGGTCATATTTGAATATAGGCATCACATCCGGCGGTGCATAACCGCTTCCGGACGCTCGTCAGAAAACAGGAGACGCCATGTTTAAAAATGTTCTGATTGCGGTGGACGGCTCGCCCCACAGCGACAAGGCCCTCGACTATGGCCGCGGCCTGGCCGAGGCGTTCGGGGCCCGTCTCATGCTGGTTCACGCCTACCCCCAGACGTCGGATCTTTTAGGCTACAATGATTTTGAACGGCTCGTGTCCCGACGTCAGGCCGCCGGACAGGAAATCATCGCGGCGGCCCGCAAACGGCTGGGGGCGATCGAGATCAGCGTTCAGGAAAACCTGCTCGAAGGCCCGGAGGCCGAAGCCATCCTCAAAGCGGCTGACACCCATGGGACGGATCTGATTGTGATGGGAACCCGCGGGCTGGGTTCGATCGAGGGGCTCCTCTTCGGATCGGTCAGCCGCAAGGTGTCCCATCTGGCCCCCTGTCCAGTGCTGCTCATCCGCTGAAAATCGTCTTGGGGCGAAGAAAATCTCCAGAATGTAGGAATGGGTCCCCTCGGATCACATCCACCCCGGCTCAGGCTTGAATTTTCCGTGAAAGATCCTGGCCAAAAAAGCCGTGATTACCGACGCAAGGGCCACGTTCACCTTGGCGACCTCTTCCCCCGTGGGTTTGGGGCACAGATTGCACCCCACCCCGGCGTTCTAAAGAAGCTCTCCGATCTTGGCGGCAATGGACTCGTAGGCCATGGTGACAGGGCTCGCGGGGAAAGCATCCTGATAGGATTTTCCGCCGTCCCCGCAGGTCACCACTTTGGGGTCCAGCGGGATGCGGCCCAGAAAGTCGATCCGGGACTCCCGGGCAGTCTTTTCCCCGCCGCCGGTGCCGAAGATATCCACCTTCCCCCCGCAGTGCGGACAGACGTATCCACTCATGTTCTCCACCAGTCCGAAGATCTCCATCTTCAGCGTGTGGCAAAAACTGATGGACTTGCGTACGTCCGCCAGAGAGACTTCCTGGGGGGTGGTCACGATCACGGCCTTGGCATCCGGAATGGTCTGGGCCACGGTCAGGGGTTCGTCGCCCGTGCCCGGCGGTGAGTCGATCAACAGAAAATCGAGATCACCCCAGTCCACGTCGGAGATAAATTGGCGGATGGCCGAATACTTCATCGGGCCGCGCCAGATGACGGCATCGTCCTTGCTGGCCATCAGGGACTCGATCGAAACCACTTTGAGATGATCGTTATAATGCAGCGGGTCCAGCTTCTGGTTGGCGCTGAGGCCCAGCATGGCGGTCAGGCCGAGCACCCGCGGTACGTCGGGGCCGTGAAGATCCACGTCCAACAGGCCGACCTTACGGCCCAGGCGCGCCAGCGCAATGGCCAGGTTGACCGACGTGCTGGTTTTGCCGACGCCGCCCTTGCCGCTCATGATCACCAGTTTGTGTTTGATGCGGTTCAAAGAGGCTTTGACTTCTTCGTCCTTGTCCGCCCCGGGATCCTGACCTTGCGAGGCCTCTTCCGGGGAACCCATGATCTGTGTCATTGCTGCTTTCTCCTGCGTGTTGGCTTAAATAGTTATATACGCCCCCGCCCGCGCCGGACGGGGAATTCAATCCCATCTTCGAATTTCCGGGCGTCAGCCCGGTAATGACCCTTTGCGGGTGCTAATGCGAAACAACTTTTTCCCACCGCAGTTCGGGCACTTTCCGGGACGACCGGTGCCATGGGGCTCGCTCCAACGCTTGGCGCAACCGTCACATTCGAAAACCCGCTCCTTTGTGGTCATTTTGTAGTTACCGCCCTCGATGTTGATGGCTTTGCCGTTGATCAGGGCATCGGCCACCGTCCGACGGGCATTCTGCAGAATGCGCCCGAAAGTGGCGCGCGAGACGCCCATCTGCTTGCCCCCGTCCTCGTGGGAGAGGTCGATCAGGTCGGAAAGCCGCAGGGCTTCGCACTCATCCACGGTCAGGCGAACCTCCTCCAGGTCCACCAGTGGAATCCCCCGGGGCTTGAAATAACTCACGTCCGGGTTGAAAGCGACAATACGGTTTTTTTGCGGTCGCATAAACACCTCCCTGTTATGGGAATATTCTCAAAACATAGGAATATACAGCGTGGAAATTGATTGTCAAGGATGTGGCACCGCCACACCCTGACGGTCATCGGCCAGCGGGTGTCCGGGCCCAAAGTAACGGACAATACACCTTGCACGCGCGGAATGAAAGAGGCGACCACCGCCGGATGAAGCGGACCCGTGTAGTTTTCCGCGGATCGGTTGACCCCGGCGCAGACCTTGGCTATAGCTGAAGACATCAGGCCGTCGTTCGTCATTCACCCCTTACGGGCGCGAGCACCGCCCTTCCATTGGAGGCGCCGCCATGACCAACCGTCCCATTCTGGTCGAGACCGCCGAGCATATCGGCACCATCACCCTCAACCGCCCGGAACAGATGAACACCTTCAGCACGCCGCTGGCCGGAGACCTGAACCAGGCCCTGGTGGATTTGGACGACGATCCCGACGTGCGGGTGATCGTCGTGGCCGGCACCGGCCGCGCGTTCTGCGCCGGGATCGACCTTGCGGAATATGCCGGTAAAAGCCACGGTGAATACCGCCGCTGGGTGACCCACATGGAGCAAATGGTGCTGACCATCGCCAATATGAAAACACCCGTCATCGCCTCGGCGCGCGGCTTCGCGGTGGCCAACGGGGCCGGCATCGTCCTGGCCGCCGATCTGGCGGTAATTGCCGACAACACCCGCTTCGCCGTGTCGGCCGTCAATATCGGCCTGTTCTGCATGGGCCCGGCGGTTCCCCTCACCCGCGCGGTGCCCCGCAAGCGGGCCATGGAGCTGCTCCTTCTGGGCGATCTCATCAGCGCTGAGCAGGCCCTGGAATGGGGACTGGTCAATCAGGTGGTGCCGGACGATCAGCTGGAAGCCGCCACCGCGGCAATGGCCGCCAAACTGGCCGCCAAGAGCCCGGTGGCCGTGCAGATGGGCAAACAGGCCATT
>CAYMAR010000267.1:0-5544 GCA_964388465.1 uncultured Desulfobacteraceae bacterium | reverse complement strand
AAAACAATCGGGAGGATGCCCAATGGGAATTTTTACGCGCTTTCGTGACATTGTCAGTTCCAACATCAACGCCATGCTGGATCGGGCCGAAGATCCGGAAAAGATGATCAAACTCATGATCCGGGAGATGGAGGATACGCTGGTCGAAATCAAGGCGGCCTGCGCCGGCGCCATGGCCGAAAAGAAGAAGGTCGTGCGGCGTCTGGTGGAAGTCCGGGAAAGGGCCAACCTCTGGGAGGAAAGGGCCCGTTTGGCCGTGGCCAAGGGGCGCGACGACCTGGCGCGCGAAGCCCTGGTCGAAAAACGCCGTTTCACGTCCATGATGGAAAAACTGGACGCCGACGCCGTCGAGCACGACGGATTGATCAATCAGTATCAGGATGATATCCAGCAGCTCGAGGACAAGCTCCACAAGGCCCGCGAAAAACAGCGCATGCTGGTGCAGCGGCACATACACGCCACCCGTGCCCGCCAGGCGCGGGAGGAAATCCGCCGGGCCGACAACTATGCCAGCATCGCCAAATTCGACGAACTGGAGCAACGCATCGAACGGATGGAGGCGGAGGCCGATCTGGTGAACTTCGGTCGCCAGCCCGATCTTGACGAGGCGTTCGACGATCTGCGGGGCGACGACGACATCGAACAGGAACTGGCGGCGATCAAGGCATCGCGGGCCCGCAACGCTGATGCCGCTTCCGACCGTCAGGTCCGGGGAAAGACCGCGCCATGACCGCCGTATGGATTCTGGTCACGATTTTCGGCAGCATCATCCTCCTGCTGGCCACCATCTGCGGCACCATTCTGGTGGCCATGAAGCTGCGCCACGGCAGCCTATCGGTTAAAAGCCGCGAGGCGCAGGCCGAGGAAGCCGCCACCATTCAAGAAATCTACCAGGGATTGACGCGGATGGAGAAACGGGTCGAGTCGCTGGAGACGCTCCTGATGGAAGACAAAGAAGGGAAACGAACGCATAATGAATAAGGACAACCGACGACTGCGGCGCGGACTGTACCGATCCCGCCAGGGGGCCTTCCTCGGTGTCTGCCGCGGCTTGGCCGAGTATTTTGACTTGAGCGTGACCTGGATACGGGTTTTCATGGTCCTCGTTCTGCTGGCCACCGGCGTCTGGCCGATTCTGGGCATCTACCTGGTGGCGGCCCTGATCATGAAACCCGAGCCGCTGCGGCCCTTCAAGACGGCCGACGAAAGGGAATTCTACGACAGCTACACCACCTCGCGTGAAAGTGCCGCCCAACGGCTGAAACGCCGTTATGGCAGTCTCGAACGGCGCATCCGCCGCCTGGAGGACACGGTGACCTCCCGGGAATACGACTGGCACCAACGGATGAATTCCTGAACCGCCGATCACTGAAGGTCGACGGGGGATGGCGCCCCGAAGACCCGCAAAGGCGTCGCTGACACCCGATCCAAGGGTTGCTTGGTCAAATGACGATTTTCCCAGGGCCTTATTTTCGGGCGTGTGCACCATCGCGGTACCCAACCGAGGCGTCTCCGGTGGGCCGACGGGGCTTTCCCCCGATAACGGCTTTACCGCCGGTCGACGCCTCCTTTGCGCTTGACTCCGGTCGGTGATTCCTTCATCCTGCGCCTACCGTTCGGCCGTTTTCAAATTCCATCAGGGGGTCATTGTGAAATTCTTTCGGTCAGGGGTGATCCCGCTCCTGGGAATGCATCGCTTATTTGCGCCGGGGGACGCGCCCCCGTACGCCGCCGGGAGCGTATGCCCACCCGCGTTTGCCGAGCGTTTCTACCTTCAAGCGCCGGGGCGCCGGGATGCCTGATACGGCCGCCGCAGACGATATTCACCGGCGTCTCCTGCGTTTCGTCAGCCGCGCCAACTGGGTGGTGTTCATCCTGTTTCTGATGGTGAGTCCCTACGTACCCCTGGCGGGGTTTACCCTCGGGGTGGTCTGCGGCGGCCTGTTGGTGACCCTCAATTTCCATCTGGCCTACCGTTCGCTGCGCCGCTCCTTTCACGGCGGCCGGCCGCCGGCCTTCTCAGTGGTGATGGCCAAACACTACCTGCGCTTCCTCTTGACGGCTGTGATTATTTTCCTACTGATCAGCAATGGCATCGGAAACCCGCTGGGTTTGCTGCTGGGCCTTTCGGTGGTGGTGGTCAGCCTGCTGGCGGCTTCGGTCCTCGAAGCCTGGCGTTCCTGGCGGGACGGATAGATACCGGGCCGGCGCATTTCGCGCCGTTCGGGTTGACGGAAGGACTTTCGGGCCCCTGTGGCTCTCTCGGCCTGGCAATTAGGTGGGGCCATTTAAAAAAAGGTCGCCCGGCGTTAGGGCAGGTCGTTGACCCAGGAGCCCCCTTTCATCCATTTCTGGTGCATTTTCTTCATTTCGCCGCGGCCCTCGAGGGTCACCAGGAAATTCTGCATCCAATTGATCAGCAGGGTGTCCTCCTGCAGGGCAATGCCCAGCGGTTCATAGGTGAGGGGGGACTGCCCGGCGGCCAGTCCTTTGTCCTGGTAGCGGAAGGCTGTCAGGGCGCAAAAGGGATAATCCGCCACCAGGACGTCGACTTTGCCGGCCAGAATCAGCTCGATGGCCTCGTCGTAGGAATCCGTGGGGATCAATTGGGCCTTGGGCATCAGGTTTTCGGCGAATTCCAGACTGGTGGAATACTTCAGGGCGGCCACGGTCACCGAGGGGGCATTCAGCCCCTCCCCCGATTTCAGGGTTGCATAGCGCTCGGCCTGGGCCAGAAGCCCTTTGCCGGAAACGAAATAGGGGCCGACGAAGGCGACTTGCTTATTCCGGGCGGCCGTCGCGGTCATGCCCGACACCACGATGTCGACCTTGCCGCTGACCAGCGCCGGCAGAAGATCGGCGAATGCCATGGTCTCGAATGCCAATTCGACCCCCATGGCGCTGGCCATGGCCTTGGCCAGGTCGACATCGAGACCGATGAGTTCGCCCTGCTTGGTGGTGGCGTTCATGGGCGGCTGTTGGCCCGTCAGGCCCACCACCAGTTTGCCTTCCTTGACGATGCGGTCCAGAACGGGCCCGGCCGCCGCCACAGAGATAAAGACCGTTAAAATCAGTGAAACCACCAGCAGGACGAGGGACGCATTTTTTTTCATCGTGTGTCTTTCTATGTTGGGGATGGGGTTGGGTCGGAGAATGAGGATCCACCATAAATGATTACCGGGCAGTTGCCAAGGACGAACTCAATTCAGGCGGCATTGGGCGGTTTTGCTGCGCCCCGACCGCCGTCCCGACCGGGCCGCGCCGCTCATCGGCCGGCCGGCATTCTGACCGCCCGCCGGCGGCGCAACGCCCGCCTTCGTATGCCCGCGGACAGGATCGCCGCGTCCGGCCGGACGATCCCAATAGGCGCCTACAATGGCTCGAAGGAAAACTTCTGCCCGCTCACGGATAATTCCCCCATCAGACCGCCAACGGAGTGGATGAATACGGCCATGCCGTTGTAATACGCGGTTTCGGCCTGCGCGCCGGTCTTGGGTCCGGCCGTGGCCCCGGCCGTGCTGCCCCCGGTGCCCGCCTGAGCTTGGGCCCCGGCCGTGATGATCACGGCCTGGGCCGTGGCATCGAACTCGAACCCGCCGCTGGTGAATTTGTCATAGGCCCGCTGATCCTGGAAGAAAATGATCTGCCGAAATGCCTTGCCGCCCAGCTGGAGCCCGAAAGAGCCTTCGAAGACCTTGGAGCGGCCGGTGAGCTTGCCCCCCCGATAGACCTGCCCCTTGCCGTAAGCGCCCCCCACGATGAAACCGGCCTTGCCGATGGTCGGGAAAACGGCGTAGCCGTAGGCATTGTCAAAAAACGAAGCGACCGCCGGTGACGCCTTGAAAACGGCAATCGTATCGGCGTAGTCATCGGCCTGGGCCGCGGCGATGAAGACGCCTGCGGTCAGGGCCAGGCTGCAAACAAGACCAATGGCTTTTGTGTACATGCTGACAACCTCCAGGTTTTTAGGGTGAACACAAGGGGTATCCGTCCGGTAGCGCGAACAACCAGACCGTCGTCGGGATGTTGAGGAAGACAATTTAGAATATGAGATCTCGTCGCTGAAATGCAAGCGCCATCACCGGCGGACAGCGGGTGTCGCCGTGGTCCGTGACTTGACCCTCAGGGGTCTCGACGCGCTCGACGCGCCGCGATTGCTTCCGGCCGGGAGCCGGCCGTCATGGCCCTGCGGCGGCGGGGACGGAGCCCGATCACCGTCAGGATCGGCACCACCAGGGCGACCAGGGCCACCGTCATCAACAAGTGGCCCAGGGCGGCATACTGCCCGCGTTCGATCACGAAAATCTGGTTCAGATAACGGGTGCCCAGATGGCTGGCTGAAAGGGCCAGGTTGGTGAAGGCCGCCATGATGGCAAAATACGTGGCCTTCTGGTTGGCCGGTGCCTCCCTGGCGATCCAGGCCAGCATGGGAACCATGGCCACCTGGCCCATGGGGGCATCGGCCATGGTGTCGATAATGGCGATCGTGCGGGCCCCGAATCCCAGGTGGGCCTCGGTCCATTCGTGCAGGCCGTAGAACATGCCGATGAAGGGCAGCGTCATGCCGGCACTGTAGACGGACAGAAAAACCACGATGTGGGGCAGCGAACGGCGCCCCATCCAGCCCCGGAGGGCCACCAGGCCGGCAATCGTCAGCAGGGCCGAGATCTGCCGTAGGGTCCCGAAAAAGGCTTCATCGAATCCGAGCACATCGATCTGCCACCAGCCGGCCCCGGCGCCAGGCGTGGGCATGGCCCGGAAGATGAAGACAATCACGGCGATGGCGACGATTTCACGTCGCTTCGCGACCGCGAGGCTGGCCAGCACCTGACGCATCAGATAGACGACAATCCCCAGGGAGCCGATAAAAACCATTTCTTCCTTGCCCGCCAGGGAGGACAGGCCGACGGTCAGAGAGACGGCCACGAAGGCCGCGCTGCCCCAGAGGATGTGAGGGTTGACCTCGACCTTCGGCCGGGATGGCGCGGGCGCTCCGCGGGACGCCCCCCCGGGGGCTACGGGCGGCCGCAACCAGGCGGCCAGCACGACCCCGGTGACGGAAATCAGCGGAATGACCAAAGCGATCCGGTACATGGTGGCATACGAAAGGGTCGTGGCCAGCCAGCCCCCGGTGCCGGCAACCATGGCGCTGCCGCCGATGATGGCGACGCGTCCCAGGGTCTGCATGGTGACGTGCATCTGCTGCAAATCTTCGGTGGGGATGGGGGTTCCATCGTCCTCCCGGGTGGGGACGGCCTCGACGGTCATGGCATCCGCGACCACGTCCTGCAGCACATAGCCCACCGGGGACAGCATGACCGCGACCACATACCAGGTATCGGCCGGCAGGATGGCGGTCATCTGGTGGGTGTGGCCGGTCAATCCCACCATGATCAGCAGGCTGGCCGCCATGAGTGCCGCCCCCAGGTAGACGAATCCGGCTTTCCAGCGCCAGAAGAGGTCGACCAGATGACCGACGGGCATTTTGAGCGCCCAGGGCAGTCCCGCCCAGAAGCCGAGTCCGGCCAGGAAGGCGGCGCTCAG
>CAYMAR010000266.1:0-5550 GCA_964388465.1 uncultured Desulfobacteraceae bacterium | reverse complement strand
TAAGGGCCCGCCTGGAGGCCAGGCCGGTCAACGGCCGAGGCGGGGGCAGCCGTTCCGCGCCAAGGAGGTATCGTTTGACGCAACGGCGCAAACCAGCACCGTCAAGAGGCCCGGACCGACACGACCCTAAACGCCGAAGACCATGGGCAGCACGAGGCTCATCAGGGCCGCGATGACACCGTAAACCAACATCGGCACGACGGTCTTTTTGATGATGGCCCCCTCCTGATTGTAGATCCCCAGGATCATGCAGACGGCCACGATGTTGTTGATGCAGACCATGTTGCCCATGGCCCCGCCCACCGATTGCATGGCCAGGATCAGGCCCTTGTCCAGGCCCACGCTCCCGGCAATGGCCTCCTGGATGCCGCCGAAGGTCAGGTTGGACACCGTGCAGGAGCCCGAGAAAAAGGATCCCAGCGCGCCCAGGAAAGCGGCGAAGTATTGCCAGTAAGCGCCGGCGACCTCGGCGAAAGTACGGCCGATCATGGTGGTCAGCGAGCGGGCGCCGCCCACCATCATAAGCTGAACCATGATTAACGCCCCGACCAAAGTGACCACCGTTTTGGGCATCCGGCCGGCGGATTCCGACCATATTTCCCGAGCCACCTTGCGCGGAATGCCGAGAATCGGGATGCACAGGAGGTAGATCAGGAAAAAGGGGATCAGGGCCGGTACCGTGAGGGCTTTGTAAGTCCAGGTCGCATTCGTACCGAAGATCTCGGTCAGATTGAGCACCAGGCCCGCACTCACGCTGAAAAAGGCGAAGGATCCCAGCTCGATCGACCAGGCCGGTTGAATCGCCCCCATCCACCCGCGAAAGGGCAGCGCGGGTATCCGGGTCACGACCAAGATCGCAATCAAGCCCATGAAGGGCGACAGGGCACGGATCAGGACCCCCGCTTCGACCGGTTCCGCCCCTTCGCGGGCCCTCGGCCCGCGTTCACACTTCTGCAGACCGACATTCTTGCGGGCCAGTGCGATCGACACCGCGAACCCGATGGCGCCGCCCACCAGGGACGGAAATTCATTGTTGACCATGGCCAGAAGGACATAGGGCGCCACGCAGGATAAGATGCTGAGATAGACAAACACGAGGTTGGCGCGGATCTCGCGCCAGCCCACCACGAAACGCAGCGCCATGACCGGGACGACCAGGGCCGCCGCGGCGTGGATCAATGCCGTCTTCTGCCCGATGACCAGCAGCATGTCGGCGTCCAGATTCAGCTGCCCGAACCCGTACCAGGTGGGCGTGCCCACCGCCCCGAAGGAGACCGGCACCGAATTCATGACCAGGGCCAGCATCGCCACCGGCAGGGCCTCGAAGCCCAGTCCCACCAGGATGGGCCCGGCGATGGCGGCCGGCGTGCCGAAACCGCTGGCACCCTCGATCATGAAGGCAAAGGCCCAACCGATGATCATGAGCTGGGCCACCCGATTGCCGCTGACCTGGTTGAGCCAGCGGTTGACCACGGCCTGCTGGCCCGAGAGATCCATGGTCTTGAACAGGAGAATGGCCCCCCAGATGATCGTGATGGGGGTCATCGCCTCGAGCGCCCCCTTGACCAGGGTGGCGTTCATCAGGTTGGGCGGCGAGGCGAAATAGACCAGCCGCAGCACGTAGACGATCAGGGCGGTCAGCGGCAGGGCCACGTTGGAGGGCACGCTGTTTTTCTTGGTCATCATCCAGATCAGGATGACCAGGGGCAGGACCGCCATGAAAAAGTCGAGATAGGGGTTCATATCTGGCTCCGAATCCTTCGGTTTAAGTAATGCTCCAATCCCCTGGCGCTGAATGCCTCAGGTTGCCTGCCGGATGAGATTTTGTCAGACGAATAAAATTTTTGCGCCTTTCCCCATTGCCTCGTGCCGCGCATCGACACGGCGGAGGGACTTGTCTGATCGAAGCGAGCTTCCGCGCGCGCCGACCGACGGGGCGACGCGCAGGATAAATGGAGGCACCGGGCGTTTTCCTTTGGTTCGTTTTTCTTGCACGCGAAAGAAAATGAACAAACCCATAAAAAGCAATAGACGCGATCGATCAAACGACAATTCGCCCTACAGTCGCCTTGAAGAACTTGGCCCCAGATCAAGATTTCAGAACTTCCACCGTCTGCCGGGCGATCTCCAGTTCTTCATTGGTGGGGATCACGAGCACCTTGACCGCGCTCTCCGGCGCACTGACCCTGCGGGCCTCTCCCCTCCCAGCCTGATTCTTCTCCTGGTCAACGACCACGCCGTAGGGTTCAAGTCCCTGGCAGCACTTCTCCCGGGTGAGTGGGTCGTGTTCGCCGATACCGGCGGTGAACACCAGCGCGTCGACACGGCCCAACGCGAAGAAATAGGCCCCCAGATATTGCCGGATGCGGTGGATGAACATCTCCTCGGCCAGGCGGGCGCGTTCGTCGCCCGCAGCGGCCCGGGCGTGGATGTCGCGCATGTCGTTGCTGCCGCAGATACCCTTCAGACCGCTTTCCTTCTGGAGCACCCGGTCGATTTCCGCCACCGAAAACCCTTTTTGCCGGGCGATGTACATCACGACGCCGGGATCGATGTTGCCCACACGGGTCCCCATGATCACGCCCCCCAAGGGGGTCATGCCCATGGTGGTGTCGACGCTGCGGCCCTTTTCGATGGCGCAGATGCTGGCGCCGCTGCCGAGATGCGCCGTCACCAGGTTCAATTCGCCGATGGGACGTTTTAGCCGCTTGGCGGCTTCGGCGGCCACGTATTTATGGGAGGTGCCGTGAAAGCCGTAGCGACGGACACCCATTTCCTCGTAGTAGGCGTAGGGCAAGGCATAGTGATAGGCTTTGGGCGGCATGGTCTGGTGGAAAGCGGTGTCGAAGACGGCCACCTGAGGCGCATCCGGGAAGAGTTCCCTGGCCACCCGGATGCCCGTGAGATTGGCGGGGTTGTGCAGCGGCGCCAGTGGGATGGTCTTCTCGATGGCCGCCATAGCTTCCGCATCGATGCGTGCCGAAGCCTGAAAGGCTTCGCCCCCGTGCACGACCCGGTGACCCACCGCCTGGATGTCGGACGCATTGGATAGAACACCCGCCACGGGATCGGCCATGACGGCCTGCGCCAGTCGCAGGCCGGCTTCGTGGTCGGGGATCGGCTCCTCCCGCACGGTTTGGGATTCGTCCGCCGCACCCGGGCGGTTCTTGTGGGTCAGAATCCCCCGGGGCTCGCCGAGGCGTTCGATCAGCCCCGAGGCCAGGGCCGTTTCAGTGGCCGTGTCGATAAGCTGGTATTTCAGGGAAGAACTGCCGCAGTTGATGACCAGGATTTTCATGGATTTGCTCCCATACCACATCATGAGTGCCTAAAGTGCGCTAAAGTTCCAAGGGCCTAAAGTTCCGCTGTGCCGGCGGAACAGCCTTCTATAACCCGGCGGCCCTGCACGCCACCTCAACTTTAGCTCACTTCACACCTTAGGCCCTTCACCCTTTTTCTTTACCTCCCCGTCTGCGCCTGCACGGCGGTTATGGCGACGGTGTTGACGATATCGGTCACCTTGCAGCCGCGGCTCAGGTCGTTGACGGGCTTGTTCAGCCCCTGCAGCACCGGGCCGATGGCCACGGCATTGGCCGAGCGCTGCACCGCCTTGTAGAGGTTGTTGCCGGTGTTCAGATCCGGGAAGATGAAGACCGTGGCCTGACCGGCAACCTCGCTGTCGGGCAGCTTGGTCCGGGCCACCCCGGCGTCCACGGCCGCGTCGTACTGAAGCGGTCCTTCGATCTTGAGCTCCGGCGCTTTCGCGCGTGCGATCGCGGTGGCCTCGCGCACCTTGTCGACGTCCTGCCCCTTGCCGGACGCCCCGGTGGAGTAGGAGCACATGGCCACGCGCGGCATGACGCCGAAGGCCTGCGCCGTGGCGGCCGAGCTGATGGCGATCTCGGCCAGCTGGTCCGCGTTGGGGTTGGGATTCACGGCGCAGTCGCCGTAGACCAGCACCCGGTCGGCCAGACACATGAGAAACACGCTGGAAACCAGCGAGGTGCCCGGCCGGGTACGGATAATCTGCAGGGCCGGCCGGATGGTATCACCCGTGGTGTGCACGGCGCCGGACACCATGCCGTCGGCCAGACCGGCGTTGACCATGAGGGTGCCGAAATAGCTGACATCGGCCACCGTGTCCATCGCCATCTCCTCGGTAACGCCCTTGTGTTTGCGCAGTTCGTGGTAAGTCGCCGCGAATGTCGCGCGCATTTCCGAGGTGGCCGGATCGATGATTTTAACCTCGTCCAGGTGCAGACCCAGTTGGCCGATTTTGGCATGGATGGCATCGGGGTCTCCCAGCAGGGTGAGGTCGACCACACCGCGCTGCAGCAGGATTTCTGCGGACCGCAGGATACGATCCTCCTCGCCTTCCGGCAATACGATGTGCTGGCAGTCGGCCTTGGCTTTAGCGATGAGGTCGTACTCGAACATAATCGGTGTCACCCTTTGGGAGCGTACCACTTCGATGCGCTCTTCAAGCTGCTTGAGGTCGACATGGGCTTCAAACCCCCCCAGGGCGGCCGCAATTTTACGGTGGTCATCGGGATCCAATGTCGGGGGAACGTTGCTGGCCCGAACGGCGGTGGTGAAAGTGTCGGTTGTCACGCGGATGATCGGAATGGACGCCGCGGTCTGAAAGCCCCGGACCAGTCGCATCACCTGGGGGGCCGGCGGCTGATCGCCGGTCAGCAGCATCCCGGCAATATTGGGTAAGGTATCGGAAAAGGCGGCGGCCATGCTGGCCAGAATCACGTCCGCCCGATCCCCGGGGGTGATGACGAGGTCGCCGTCGGCCAGATAGTCCAGAAAATGATCGCAGCGCATGGCAGCGACTTTTAGACCCTGCACCGTGCGAAAGAGTTCCTCCGGCACGCCTTGGAGAACCTGAGCCTGCAGGCTATCGGCGATCTCTTTGATCGAGGGTTTGCCAAGGACGTCGATTTCCGGCAAAAGGTATACGGGCACGCCGCTCTTATCCGTAAACCGCGACGCGACCATTTCGTACTGCGCGGGATCGACCCGATTGGCGATGACGGCCGCAATGCTGCAGCCCTTGCTTACGAATGACTCCTGGGCCAGTTCGACGGCATCGATGATTTCGGCGGCGTTTTTCTGACGCCCGCTGACCAGCAGAAGAATCGGGCTTCCCAGATTGACGGCGACCTCGGCATTGAATTCAAATTCAAAGGCCGACGCAATCCCGCTGAAGTCGGTACCTTCGCAGAGAACGAACTGGCATTTGCTCTCCAGCAGCTTCCAGCGTTCGACAATCCGCTTCAACAAGGCGTCGGCCGATTCTTCGGCAACTATTTTGCGGACCGCTTCACGGTCGAAAGCGTACATTTCTTCGTAGCCGGCGGAGAGGCTGTAGCGTTTGCGAATCAATTCGATGTTGTTGTCTGGTGTGTCTTTGGCAGGAATCACGGGTCGGAAATAGCCGATTTGATGGATATGTCGGGATAATAATTCCATGACGCCCAGGGCCACCATCGACTTGCCGCTGCCCGATTCGATCCCGGCGATGTAAAGACTGTTTGCCATTCG
>CAYMAR010000265.1:1236-5559 GCA_964388465.1 uncultured Desulfobacteraceae bacterium | reverse complement strand
CTGGGGATCGGCATCGCCCTGACCGATCACAACGAAATCCGCGGCGCCATGGAATTGGCCCGGCATGAGGACCTCCTTACCGTTCCCGGCATCGAGCTGACTTCGGCCGAGGGATCCCACCTGCTGGTCTATTTCTATACCGCCCGGGATCTGGAACATTTCTATCTTAGATCCGTTCTGCCCTTCATGGGGGCGGATGTCATGAGTTCGACCTTTCTGGAAATGGAGGCGCTCATCGAAGCGGCCAAACGTTACCCCTCTGTCGTCGTGCTTCCCCATCCGTTCAGCACGGCCTACACCGGCGTGCACAATTCGTATTTCTCGGAGGAACGGTTGCGTGCGATCTATGACATGATCGATGGGGTCGAGGTAATCAACGCCGAAAACATGAACAAGTGGAATCTCAAAAGCACGGTGCTGGGCTTCAATCTGGGCAAAGGCGTGTCGGGCGGCAGCGACGGTCATCGTCTGGCCCACATGGGCCGCGCCGTCACCCTGGCGGAAGATGCCTGCGCCTGCGGCGATTTTCTGGATGCGTTCAAGGCCGGCTTGACCAAGGTGGTCGGCAAGGAGACCCATCTGTTGCGGAAGGTCACTTCCAACACCATGAAGCTCAGGAGCAGCATGCGGCACTATCCCGACCTGATCGACAAGAACATACGCTACAGCTACGCATTCTTCAAAGCCAAACGTCACTCGCTCCAGCACAGCGTCTTGCGCAGTTTCAACGGCCGCAGCCGCAAGGCCGGCTGACGCGCATCGTCCCGCCCGAGTCGCCACCCCCCCCCGACCGCCAAATAATGGGCACCGGATGACAATGGCGGGCCGGCCATCGCCGCCGCCTATTCTTCTTGACCGCCGCAGGCAGCGGGCGCTATAAAACATTTCGATTTTATAGTTTATACTAAACCCGAGAGCTCGGCGGTGCCAAGGGGACCGCTTCCCCATGACCATCCGGACCTATATCGAACGCGCACTGACACGCGAACATTTGGCGTTGAGCGAGCATGAATCCAAACAAGTCCTCAAGGCGGCAGGCATCGCTCTGCCCGAGGAAATCTTTGTATCACGGTCGCAGGATGTCGTGGCCGTCGCCGAAAAATTCGGCTACCCCGTGGTTCTCAAAGGGGTGGGGACGCGTCTGTTGCACAAGTCCGATCGCGGTCTGGTCCGAACGGCGCTGTCCGACCGGGACGCTCTCGAAGCGGCGCGTGAAGACATTCGGCGGCGCGGCGGTGACGCGTTGGAAGGCTATCTGGTCCAGCCCCAGATCCCCGGCCGCCGCGAGTTCGTGGCCGGCGTCTACCGCGACGCCCAGTTCGGCCCCGTGGTCATGTTCGGGCTGGGCGGCGTATACACCGAAGCCCTGGCGGACACCACCTGCCGCCTGGCGCCGCTGACGGTTTTTGACGCCGAGTCCATGCTGGCGGAGTTGCGCGGCCAATCCCTGCTGGACGCGCTCCGCGGCGAAGGGGCTGTCGACCGGGCGGATCTGGTGGACATCCTGATGAAGCTCTCCCGGCTGGCTGTGGACACCCCTGAAATCGCCGAAATCGATATCAATCCCATCATGATCCGACCGGACGGCCGGGTTGCCATTGTCGATGCCCTGGTGGTCTGCCGACCGTCCGTACCGACGGTCGAGGCTACCGTCGGCGTTTCCGCCCAAGCCATCCGTAGGCTGTTTTATCCTCGCACCATTGCATTTATCGGGGCGTCGGCCCAATTCGGTAAATGGGGCCACATGCTGTTCACCAATACCATCGGCAGCGGCTACAAGGGAACCTGTTATCTGGTCAACCCCCGGGGAGGACAAATCGCCGGGCGCCCGGCCTACCGCACCATCGAGGAAGTGCCGGAAACCGTCGATCTGGCCGTGGTGACCGTTCCGGCCGCCCGCGTCCTCGATCTCATTCCGCAATTGCAGCGCAAAAAAGTCCGCAACATGCTGCTGATCACATCGGGGTTCGGAGAGACCGACGACAAGGGCAAAACTTTGGAGGCCGATTTGATCCGCACCGCCCGCCAGGCCGGCATCCTTGTCCTGGGCCCCAATACCATGGGCATATGCAACCCCCATATCCAATTTTACGGGACGGGCTCACCGGTGACGCCGCGGGCCGGCAGCACCGCGGTCGTGGCCCAGTCCGGTAACATGGGCACCCAACTGCTGGCCTTTGCCGAACAGCAGGGCATCGGCATCCGCGGATTTGCCGGCTCGGGCAATGAGGCCATGGTGACCATCGAAGATTTTATCGCGGGTTTTGAGGACGATGAACTCACACGCACGGTCATGCTTTACATCGAAAGCGTCAAGAACGGCCGTCGATTTTTTGAAAACGCCCGGCGGCTCGGCCGCCACAAACCCATTATTCTGCTCAAAGGCGGCCAAACCCGGGCCGGAAACCGGGCGGCGGCGAGTCACACCGGCGCCTTGGCATCCGATTCGGCCGTTTTCAATGCCATGTGCCGTCAGGCCGGTATCGTCAAGGTGGACCGCCCCATGGAACTGCTGGACTTATCGGCGGCATTTGCGTCCCTGCCCCTGCCTCGGGGCAACCGGGCCGCCATCATGACCCTCGGAGGGGGATGGGGCGTGGTCACCGCCGATTTGTGCGCCGCCAACGGCCTGGAGGTGCCGGGTCTCGCCCCTGAGGTTGTGGCGCAGTTGGACCGGTTGCTGCCGCCCTACTGGAGCCGTGCCAACCCGGTGGATCTGGTCGGCGAGAACGATCTGGAACTGCCATTGAAAACCATGGAAGCGCTGCTTCAATGGGAGGGCTGCGATGCGGTCATCAATCTCGGCATTCTGGGGCGCCGGATTTTCGTCAACCGCCTGATTGCCAACGGTGAAATCGCCGATCCCGACCTGACGCGCGAATTTTGCGATCTGGTGCGCGATACCATCACGCAATTCGAAGCCCGTTACATCGAACGCATCACGGCGCTGATGCAGCGCTACGGCAAACCGGTCTACGGTGTCAGCCTCCTTCAGGACGAGAGTGACCGCACGGTTTACCCCGCCGAGAACAGCCCTTTCAACGCCGTCTTTTACGAAACCCCGGAGCGGGCGGTCCAGGCCTTGGCCCGAATGGTCACTTACCGGCGATTCCGCGACCGTGCCCGTTCTTAGCAAAGGCCCCCGTTGCCGGCAAATTCGGCCGTTGGGCGCCGGACACCCGAGGGCCTTGATCCCCGCGACCATCCTCGCCTTGCCGTCATGGGGCTTTCATGCTATGAGGTGCGGCCTGAACGTGCATACGCTAAACATTGAACCCGCATTGGCGGCCTGGCAAAGGGAGTTGGACGCTGATAGAAATGACCCCCATGAAATGGCATAAACACCCGCAGAAGTCCCTGTCCTATACTTGCAAGTTCGATTTCGACATCGGCTATCTGGTTCGAAGCCCTTGCCGGTCCTGCAGCGATATCGCCAATCTGCCGGCCTGCTCACAGGCTTGCACGCAGCTCGAACGGGTTCAAATCCTGCTGGCCGATTCCATATCCTGCACCCGTCGGCGCTAACCCGCCGCGGCCTCGCGCGCCCGGCGTTCCAAAGCGGCGCGCAGACCCGATGTTCTCTCGATCCGCCGGCTGATCGCCCGGACGAGCAGGTTGGCATCGGCCACGAGGCCGATCTTTTCGCGGGCGCGCGACAATCCGGTGTAAAGCAGTTCGCGCGACAGCACCGGGTTGTCCTGTTCGGGCAGGATCAGGATGACGTGACGGTATTCCGACCCCTGGCTTTTGTGAACGGTGAGGGCAAACGCCGTCTGGTGCTCGGGCAGTTGCGACGGGCTGAAGGCTTTGAGCGGGCCGGCCGGGGTGCGGAACCAGATGCGTATCTGTCGCTGGCCTCGAACGCGTTCCGGCCAGACCACCCCCACATCGCCGTTGAACAGACCGGTGCGGTAGTCGTTGCGTCGTATCATGACCGGTCTTCCCCGATACCAGGCACCGCGTGTTTCGATCCAGCCCGCCCTGCGCCCCAACGATTCGATCCAGCGATTCAGCCGGTCCGTGCCCCAGGGGCCGCCGGTCAGGGCACACAAAACCATGAAGTGCTCCAAGGCGCCAAGGGCCGCCTCGGCGGAGCGGGCCGCAAAAACCGGACCGTAGCCCTCGAGGACGGCGGCCTGCAATTGACGGCGCGCCGGAGGATTCAGGGGCGCGGGAATCCAACCGATGGTGGCATCGTCGCTTTGCAGGCGTTTGAGAACCGCTTCGCCCTGACCGCTATTGACCGCCCGGATCAGCGCGCCGATGCCCGTACGGGCACTGAAGCGGTAGTTGTGCGATAGGACGATCACGCTGTTGTCGATT
>CAYMAR010000265.1:0-1136 GCA_964388465.1 uncultured Desulfobacteraceae bacterium | reverse complement strand
CCGCCTTGTTGGCAGATATCCCCCATGACCGCCCCGGCTTCGACCGACGACAATTGGCTGTGGTCCCCCAAAATGATCAGGCGGGCTTCGGCCGGAACGGCTTCTAAAAGACGGGCCATGAGCGACAGATCGATCATGGAAGCCTCGTCGACGACAACGACGTCCGCCGGCAAGGGGTTGTCGGCGTTGAAAACGAAACGGCCGCGCCCATAGCCCAGCAAGCGGTGAATGGTCGCGGCTTCGGTGGGGAATTGGCCGGGACCCTTCGTGATCGCGGCAAGGGCGGCCGCGGCCGAGCGCAGGGCTTCACTCAAGCGGGCGGCGGCCTTGCCGGTGGGGGCGCAGAGGGCGAAACGCATCGGGCGGTCGGCATAAACATCGAGCAGCAGCGCGATGATCCGGGCCGCAGTGGTCGTCTTCCCGGTTCCCGGCGCGCCGGAGATGACGCACAGCCGTTGCTGGAGGGCCACGATGCCGGCCGTCACCTGGCCATCGTTTGCACCCGGCTGCGCATCGGGGAAATAACGCTTCAGCTTCCGGGCCCACGGGGTGGTGTCCGTGGGTAAGCCGGGCGTTGCGGCCCGGGCGTGGAGAAGCTCCGCGATCAGCTGCTCGTCGCGATGATAGCGCTGCAGATAGAGAAAATGACCGCGGTCCAGAATCAACGGCCGCCATTGCCCGGATGCCCCGACCAGGGGGGAGGCCCGGAGGCACGCCAGCCATTCTTCCAGCGATGGACAGCGGAGATGGTTTTCCCGTTCGCCGTCCGAGGCGATGCGTCCGCCGGCCAGCCGGGAGAGATCGATACAGACGTGCCCTTCTTCGGCTGCACGGCAGGCCATGCCCGCAGCCAGAAGCACAGCGGCATCGTGCCCCCCGTCCAGGCGCATCAGCGCCGATGTCAGCGCCGCAGCTACTCCGGAAAAACATTTAATGATAAATTCAGTTGTTAGTTCATCATGTCGCATGCAATGCTTCAGATAAATAGGGGTGATCGTCGCCTGACTTCACCAATTGCGAACGCAACGCTTCGACCAACCCGCGCTCGGGACGATCGAAAAAGATGCCGCCGCCGGGGCCGCTTTCCGGATGCATGCCGCGGATGAACAGATAGTAGACCCCACCGAAATCGTTTG
>CAYMAR010000264.1:4304-5568 GCA_964388465.1 uncultured Desulfobacteraceae bacterium | reverse complement strand
CGGTTCTGGCAGCATGCCCAGCACTGCGCACAAGATTGCCGTGGGTATGGGCTACGCGCATCCGCAGGAAGCCTTTTTGACCGGCCTGCTGAATGATCTCGGCAAGTTGCTGCTGTGGAGCAACTTTCCACGGACCTTACGGATTCTATTTCGACCACCGGACCAACGCCGTGCAAGTTAAAAAACAGGAGCGGCGGCTGTTGGAGCCCACCCATTGTGAAATCGGAGCCTTTTATCTGGACGAATTGAATCTGCCCTCGGTTTTCATCGATGCCTTGCGCTTCCATCACTGTCGCCCCACGGAGATCGCCAACAGCCTGCCGCTGGTCCGCATTGTCTACGCGGCAAATATAATGGTGCATCATGACCTGCCCCTCCGGGCCTTGGAAGGTTTGGCCGCTATCCTTTCCCCCCGTCTAGACGGGCCAAAACTTGCGGCCATGCGCCCCCAGGCGGAGATGACGTTCCAAACCACCTGTCAATTTTTAGGGCTGATGCCGACCGACTTCACACACCATCATGTTTTCAACCGGCTTGAAAAATTTTATCCGGTTCGATCCATGCTCAGCGAAGTCAAAGAAATGTCGCTGGTGCCCGGTTTGATGAAACGCTTGATGAAAGTCCGTGATCAGGAGGGCGCCCGCCGGATCTTTCTTCTGGGACTTCACATCCTGTTTGATATTCATAAAGCACTGTTTTTTCTTTTTGATCCCCAGCATCGAGGCCTGATCATCAGCGCCGTCACCAATGGGTGGAACGGCGTCAGCGTCCGTAACGCCGGTCTCGAAATCCCGCTGCGGGAAAGCAGCAATCTGCCGTCCCTGGCCCTGATCAACAACCGCATCCTGGATTCTTTCGGCTATTTCACCGAGCGCGACCGCTCCATCGTGGACAAGCAACTCGCGGCCGCCCTTGAAAGCGACGGGATCCTGTGTGTGCCGCTTCAGCGCAATCGCCGCTATATCGGCGTGATCGTCGCCGGCATCCGGGAAGTCGAAGTGCCCCGCTTGGCCGCCCGGATTGAACGCTTGCGGGAATTTGCCGACCAAGCCGCCGTTTTTCTGGACCGTCGCCTTACCGCGCCCCCGAGCACCGCCACCGCCAAAGATCATATGAAATTGAGGGCATCCGTCCGCCGGGTCATACACGAGGTCAACAACCAGCTGGGGATCATCAGCAATTATCTTGGCGCCCTCGGCGGCGAAGATGACCCTGCCGCTTCGAAACCGGTGGAACTGAATTTGATCCAGGATCAAATCGATCG
>CAYMAR010000264.1:0-4204 GCA_964388465.1 uncultured Desulfobacteraceae bacterium | reverse complement strand
ACCCTGCCGCTTCGAAACCGGTGGAACTGAATTTGATCCAGGATCAAATCGATCGCGTCGGCCAACTCGTCGAACGCTTGGGCCGTGAATCCGGCAACGCCGCATCCGTGCCAACCCATGATGCGGTCAATCTCAACCGGATTATCACCGACCTGGATCGCCTTCTCGGCCCCTCGGTGTTTCGGCCGGCCAAATGCAGCGTCACATACCACCTTGCAGAAGACCTGCCCCCCGTGCGAGGGGATTGCAACGCCCTGATCCAGGTCTTTCTGAACCTGTTCAAGAATGCCATTGAAGCCATGCCCCGCGGGGGGAATTTGAGAGTCCAAACGGCGTGCCGCCTTACGGGTGAAGACCAGGACCGCCGACAGATCCTTGTCACCGTGAGCGATACCGGCCCCGGCCTGGCCCGCACGGTGTCCAAACGGTTTTTTGACCCCGGGGTGACGACAAAGAACATCTCGAGCCGTGGATTGGGGCTGGCGATCGTCAAGGATATCATCGAGCAGCATAAAGGCACGATCTTTTTTCAGACGCAACGTGGCAAAGGGACAACCGTCGTCATGCTCCTGCCAAGCGGACGGACGGGCAGGCATCTGAGCTCTGGAGGCATCGACGGAGAATCTCCCGCATTCAGTGTCGCGGATAATGCGCATTAAAAGCGTCACCGCTGCAAGCCGCTTTCGCAACAACGCTGTTTCGAGGTGGGATCCACACCTTTTTGATTCGGGCCAAGGCCTATCGGCCATCAATTGCGGAGACGATTACGCTCGGGCCGCCTGGTCTATGGGGCAGCACCGCGCAGACACCAGACACCCGCCGGGTGGGCGACAGCGATCCGGGCGTGATCCCGCGCAACGTCGACGGGCAAAAGTTGTGAAATCTATTTCGCACCCCGTTCCAAACCCCGCCTCGGCAGGGTAAACTTTTTCTCACTCGTGCTCTTCATAAAAAAGACAAAAACCATAAACCATAAAAATTATTTCATTTTATAACAATATGCCAAGCTGTGCATGACTATTGCTATAGGAAATGAACAGATCCTCTTCGCTTGAAGCTGGGCTCAGCAACCGCTTTCGATACCAACAGGATAGAGAAGGAGGTGACCGTGGGTTTGAAGATTGGGATGGTGTCCACTCGATTTGCCGGCCTGGATGGGGTCAGCCTCGAATCCGCGAAATGGGCTGAGGTCCTGGAGGCCATGGGTCACCGCTGTTATTGGTTGGCGGGTGAACTCGACCGCCCGAAAAATCGCAGCATGCTATTGCCTGAAGCGCATTTTCAGGCGGCGCGCAACGGCTGGATAAACGACCGGGTCCTCGGCTGCCGCCGCCGCTCCTCCCAAGCGACGACCGTCATCCACGATCTTCGGGCATTTTTAAAAACCCGCGTGAATCACTTTCTCGACCGTTTCAAGATCGATGTATTGATCGTCGAAAATGCATTGGCCATACCGATGCATATCCCTTTGGGCCTGGCCATCACGGAGATCATTGCCGAACGGGCCCTGCCGGCCATTCTGCACCACCACGATTTTTTCTGGGAACGCGCGCGCTACGCTGAAAATGCCGTCGCGGATTTCCTGCGCACCGCTTTTCCCCCCACCCTGCCGTCAGCCGAACATGTGGTCATCAACTCGATGGCACAGCGCCAGTTGGCTTACCGCTGCGGTCTGTCCGCCACACTGATTCCGAATGTGATGGATTTCGAGCGGCCGCCCGAATTCAGCCCGGGATATCAGCGGTCTGTGCTCGAGACCATGGGCATTCTCCCGCAGGACACCATTATTCTGCAACCCACGCGGGTTATCCAGCGCAAAGGGATCGAACACGCGGTGGATTTGGTGCGGGCTCTCAAGCGGCCCAACTGCAAGCTCGTGGTCAGTCATGCCGCCGGGGACGAAGGGTTCGCCTACGCCAACTGGCTAAAACGCTACGCTGCCAATCACCGCGTCGACCTGCGATTGCTGGAAATCCCGCCCAGCCCGCAGAATGGTGCCCCTGCCGGTTTTGCCCGACAATATCAGCAATTGGGGGCGCTCTACGACCGCTGCGACTTTGTTACCTTTCCCAGCCGACGGGAAGGATTCGGCAACGCTTTGTTGGAGGCCATTTATTTTCGCAAACCGGTGCTCGTAAACCGATATGAAACATTTGCCCGTGATATTGAACCCTTGGGTTTTGACTTGGTGACCATGGACGGACTGCTCGATGAACGCCAGATCGGCGAAGTCGAACACATCCTATCCAGCCCGGAGCGGAAGGCCGAAATGACCCGACGCAATTTCGAGATCGCTCGCCACCACTTTTCCTATCGCCGGGTGCATTCCCGGTTAAAGGCCGTTCTGGACAAGCTCGGCGCAACGACATCAACCGCCCCTCGAATGACGGCCTGCCGTCATCACCGCACGGTGATTCCCATCAAACCGGCCCCCGTCGCCGCGGTTTCCCGGCCCAAATGCGACCATCGATACGCCTTTGACCGACGGTGACGACCAAGAATATCCTGTTCGAATCGATTGAACCCGTGGTGCCGTGCGCCGCCCACCACCCGACCAAGCCGCCGGGTGGCGCCTCTTTGCGGGAGCGCTTGACAGTCAAGCGAAACACTTCTATTCTCAAATCGCATTGCAGATAAGTAATTACCCTGTGACGGCTGCAAGCAGGGAATTGACAACGGCTGGTTTTTAAATCATAACAATTCGTAATTAAACATTAATCAAACCCTGGTGGCTGCAAACGAAGTTTCTGCCAAGCGTTGGGTCAAAAACTCAGTCTAGATATTTTCATGAGTAAAACAGCGCCGTTGCGGGGTTGAACGGCCGCCACGACTGTCGCTCGTCAGGATCATCCTGGGCAGGCGGATCGGAGTATACAATGGAGCTCAAACGGGTTGTCATTACCGGCATGGGGGCCCTCACAGCCATCGGCCACAACCTCGAAACATTCTGGGAAGGGCTTGCAGCGGGCCGCAGCGGCGCCGCGCCTATCAGCCGCTTCGATACGGCCAAGTTTAAAACCAGGTTCGCCTGCGAGATCAAAGACTACCAGCCGGAAAAATATTTTGATCCGAAGGAGTTCAAAAAAATGGACGCCTTCACCCAGTACGCGCTCGTGGCCAGCGACGAAGCCATCGACAACGCCGGACTTGATGTCAAAACCATCGACCCGGACAGGGCCGGCATCATCTGGGGATCGGGCATCGGCGGCCTGCATACGTTCCAGGAAGAGGTCAAGCGTTTCGCCCGCAGTGATGGGCGTCCCCGCTTCAATCCTTTCTTCGTACCCAAACTCATCGCGGATATTGCGGCCGGGCACCTTTCGATTCGGTATGGATTTCAGGGGCCCAACTTTGCCACCGTTTCCGCCTGCGCCTCGGCCACCAACGCACTGCTGGACGCCTTTGCCTATCTGCGGCTCGGCTTTTCCGATCTGATCATCAGCGGCGGCTCGGAAGCCCCGATCACCGAGAGCGGGGTCGGCGGGTTTGCATCGATGAAAGCCCTTTCCAGCCGGAACGATGATCCCGAGCACGCCTCGCGACCCTTCGACCGCGACCGCGACGGCTTCGTGATCGGCGAGGGGGCGGGGGCGCTCGTCATGGAAACGGTCGATCACGCCATTGCGCGCGGAGCGCATATTTTAGCCGAGGTCATCGGCGGCGGCATGTCCGCCGACGCGCACCACATCACCGCGCCACATCCCGAGGGCATTGGGGCCGAGAAAGTCATGTTGAACGCCCTTAGGCAATCGGAAATCGCACCTGAGGCGGTGGACTATATCAACGCCCACGGGACGGCGACACCTTTGGGTGATATTAGCGAAGCGCTGGCTATCCGCCGCGTTTTTGGGGACCATGCGTCGAAATTGAATATCAGCAGCACCAAATCCATGACCGGTCACCTGTTAGGGGCGGCCGGGGCCATCGAGGCCATTGCCTGCGTGATGGCCATCCAGAAAAACCTGGTCCCTCCAACCATCAACCACTTCACCCCCGACGAAAGGATCGATCCAGAGCTCAATTTTACTTTCAATCAGGCTCAGGCGCGCAAGGTCGATGTCGCTATCAGTAATACCTTCGGATTTGGCGGGCATAACGCTTCCGTCATTTTTCGCCGCTGGAAGCCATGAGCACCCCCGGCCAGCGCATCGGATCCGGCCGGGCGGCGGCGTCTTGGTGCCCGGGATGCGCATGGCAAGAATGG
>CAYMAR010000263.1:2194-5575 GCA_964388465.1 uncultured Desulfobacteraceae bacterium | reverse complement strand
GGCTGGGGCGGGCCCTGCCAGCGATCGACCCGGCGGGAGACACTGAAATCGCCGATGGCGCTGATCGTTTCTTCGCGCAGATGATCCATGATCCTGCGGATCTGACCCATCCCTTTGGCGCCGAGCAGCCGGATTTCGGTCAGGTGGTTGTGGCCGTACCCGTAGGTCGCGTATATCTGGTTGAGCTGGTCCAGCAGGGAGCGGCCTTCGCGCTTGAGTTCGGCGGCGTGCTCGGCGATCCAGATGGCGGCGCCGGCGGCATCCTTGTCCCGGGCGTAGTTGCCCATCAGGAAGCCGTGGCTCTCCTCGGTGCCCAGCACGAAATCCGTCATCCGCCCGGCCGCGTCCAGCTTGTTCATTTCTTCGCCGACATATTTGAATCCCACCAGCAGATCACCGATGCATTCCATGCCCAGCGCCTCGGCGATGGTGGCGACGAGCGATGTGGTCACATCCGTTTTGATCACCACGCCGCCCCGGGCGAGGCGGCCGGCCGCCTTCATTTTGGTGATCCCGTAGTCGGTCAGCAGGATGCCGATTTCATTGCCGTTCAAAAATTCCCAGCGACCGTGGTGGTTGACCATCACGCCCATGCGGTCGGCGTCCGGGTCGGTGCTGATGACGAGGTCGGCGGCGGTTTCGCGGGCGTACGGCAGGGCGGTGTCGAAGGACTGCCGCACCTCGGGGTTGGGGATGTTGAACGTGACACTTTCAAAGGCGCCGCTCAGGTTGGCGCTGCGGGGGTCCAGGCGGATGTCGAAGCCCAGTCTCTGCAGGATCGGATAAACCGAGGTCAGGCCGGTGCCGTGCAGCGGCGCATAGACGATTTTGAGATCACGGGCGTCGCTCAGGGAAAGTGCGGCCACCGCTTCCTGATAGGCCCGGTCGAGGTCTTCGCCGATCATCTCCACCCGTCCCTGGGTGCGCGCCTCGTCAAACGGCATACTCCGGATGCATTCGACAGCTTGGGTGACTTCATCCACGAGAATTTGATCGTGAGGCGGTATGAGCTGACCACCATACGGGTCGTATACTTTCTTGCCGTTGTCCGTGGGCAGGTTGTGGCTGGCGCTGAACATGTCACCGGAGATGGCGTTCAGGTGCCGGATGGTGAACGAGAGCTGCGGCGTGCTGCGCACCCCATCAAACATGTAGACCTTGATGCCGTTGGCCGCGTAGACCCCGGCGGCCGCCTCGGCCAGCTGGCGGCCGTCCAGATTTCTGATCGGGCTGGGAAGATCAGGGCTGTAGGGCGCCTGCTGCCTGAAGACGCGCACATCCCAGGTCAGGACGACCCCCCGCCGGCGGGCCTCCTCCCCGTGGGTCTTGATCAGGTACTGGGCATGCCCCTGGGCGGAAGACTGGATCGTCCAGGGATTGATGCGATTGGGACCGATGCCCACCAGGCCGCGCCGGCCGCCGGTCCCGAAGGGAATGACCTGATAGAAGGCGTCCAGCAGGAAATCCCAGGCGCGGCTATCGATCAGATGCTCGAGCTGCGGACGGTAGGCTTCAAAGGCATCGTCGGCAAGCCAGCTTTCGAGGGCCTCCAGGGCCGTCGCGACAATGGGGGCCGGTATATCCAGTCGGTCGAATCCGCTCTGGGCCCTTGTCATGCGTTCTTGGACCGTAGCCATATTTTCCCTCGTGTCTCCATGGTTGTTTTCGCAGGCGGCGTCGGCAGGAGGAGCCTTCGCCGCGGATTCAATTGCTGAGCCACATGAACTGGTAGGGCGCCAGTTCAAAGGACGACGCTTCGACGGCGGTGCCGGAGATCAGATCTTTCTTATTCCCGGCCGCACCGCTGGCCGTCAAGTCAATCCCCACTTGCTGGGGCGTGATGTTGGTGACCGCCCAGAGGGTCTGGGCGTCGGCCGAACGTTTGATGCCGAACACCCGGGGACCGAGGTCCAGGATTTCGAAACCCGCGTTGGGATGGAAGGCTGGCTGGCGCCTGCGCGTGCGGATCATCCGGGTGTACGGGCCGAACACGCGGGAGCGCAAGCTCGCGGGATTTCGGAGTTCGGCCGCCAAACGGTCGGCGTCGAGTTTTTCACGGTTGATGGTGCGGGCCCGGCCGGTCTGCTCCAGGCCGGCGTGCCAGTTGCGGGATCCCAGCAGGCTGTGCACGTAGGTGGCCGGCACGCCCGGAAGGGCGTACTGGATGGACTGGGAGGCCAGAAAGCGCGCCGGGTGCAGCGGGTCGTCTTCGCGGCCCGGGACCCGCATGGCATCCACGTAGGTGATGTTGAGCTCATACGGGCTTTGGCTGCCGTCCGGGTTGTTTTTGTAGGAGATCTGCCCGCCGTTGGCCCTGACGGCATCGGCCAGGGTCGTATCGACCGCCTCGGGCGGCAGGATACCCTCCAGCGGGCGCACGCCGATCCCGTCGTGGGAGGCGGTGAAATTGAAAAACGTGGTTGCCGGGGATTCCAGCGCCAGGCCCCGGGCCCAGCGGGAAAGCTCGCTGGCATCCCCCGTGACGAAAGCGTGGAAGAGCATGGGCGGCAGGGTGAAGTTGTAGACCATCTGGGCCTCGTCGCGGCCGTTACCGAAGTAGCTGATGTTTTCGGCGTGGGGCACGTTGGTCTCGGTGATAATGATGGCGTCCGGCGCCACGACGTCGAAGACGGCCCGGAAGAGTTTGACCATGGCGTGGGTCTGGGGGAGGTGAATGCAAGGGGTGCCGATTTCCTTCCACAGGTAGGCGATGGCGTCCATGCGCACGATACGCGCGCCTTTGGCGATATAGAGAAGCAGGGCTTCGAGCATCAAGACCAGGACGTCCAGGCTGCGGTAGTTGAGGTCGATCTGATCATCGCTGAACGTCGTCCAGACGTGCACCGGCACGCCGCTGTCTTTCCTGAATTCGGTCAGCAGAGGCAGGGTGCGGGGGCGGGTGACCATGGAAAGATCGAGCGCAGGGTCCATCTCGATGGCCAGGTCGGCAAAGCCCGGCTTTTCCGCGAGGTAGTCCCGGAACCACTGGCTCTGGGCCGAGACGTGATTGACCACGTAGTCGAACATCAGATCGAAATCGCGGCTGAAGCGGGACACGTCCTCCCAGCCGCCCAGCTGCGGGTCGATGGCCATGAAATCCTTGACCGAAAAACCGTCGTCCGAAGACCACGGAAAAAACGGCAGGAAGTGCACGGCGGAGATCACGCCCCGCAGGTATTCGCGGGCAAAGGCGTTCAGGGTTTTCAGCGGGGTCTCGCCCGCCCGCCGGATCGAATCGCCGTAGGTGATGAGCACCACGTCCTTTTCCGAAAAGAAGCCCTCGCCGCGGCTTTCCTGCCGCGGGGCCTTTTCGATCAGCGGGGCGATGCGGCCCCAGGCGGCCGCACCTTGGTGCGGGCCGTAGATTTCGATCAGCAGGTC
>CAYMAR010000263.1:0-2094 GCA_964388465.1 uncultured Desulfobacteraceae bacterium | reverse complement strand
TCGGCCAGTTTCAGCAGGATGACGCTGCCGACCCCCTTGCCTTGCCAGTTTTTGGCAACGGAGAAGGCCACCTCGGCCGTGGTGGCACTCCCCCGGAAATAGCCCCCCAGGCCGACGATGCGCTCGAAGCCGATTTCGCCCGTCACGGCCACGATCGAAAGGTTTTTGACGTAGTCCACCTGGGCCATGTCCTCCATTTCGTCCCGGTAGAAATGCCGCCGCAGACTGAAAAAGCGCTTTTCCACATCCTGGGCGTCCATCTGGTAGAAGTGCTCCTGAATCATGCGGCTGTCGGTCGGTTTGGCCGGGCGATAGACGACCCTGCGGCCGTCGTATTGACGGGTCTCTTCCATACGCTGGGGGTAGATCCCAAAGAGCGACTCCTTCAGGGACCGGCGCCGGCCAATCAATCCGCGGGTCTTGGCCTGTTCGAAAAGCGATTCGCGGTGATCCGGGTGGGCCAGGCTGATCATGGCCATGGCGCGTTCTTCCATGTTTTTGCCGAACAGATTGACGGCGCCGTATTCACTGACCACGTAGGTCACATACCCCCTGGGGATGACCACCGAACCGGTTCCCAGGGTGGTGACGATACGGCTGGCGCGGCCGTCGCCGCTCAGGGCGGGCACCAGAATAATTAAGCGGCCGTCGGGGGCCATATGGGCCCCCATGGCGAAATCCAACATGCCGGTCACGCCCGAGAAGTGGTTCTGGGGCAGGGCATCGGCCAGGACCTGGCCCGTCAGGTCGATGGTGCCGGCCACGCAGATGGACGTCATCCGGTGATGGCGGGCGATCACGGCCGGGTTGTTGACAAAATCGGAAGGGCGGAACTCCACGGCCGGATTGTCGTTCAAGGCCGTATAGAGGGTATTCGTGCCGATGGCGCTTCCGGCCACGGTTTTGCCGCGGTTGACAGTTTTGTACCGGTTGGTGACGACGCCCCGAAACGCCAGATCGAGCAGCTCCTCGGTGAGAATTTCGGTGTGGATGCCGAGATCGTTTTTGTCTGCCAGGGCGCGGGCCACGGCCTCGGAGGTCGAACCCAGGCCCAGGTGCAGGGTGGCGCCGTCCTCCACCAGCCCGGCGGCCAGACGGGCCAACGGTTCGGCGGCCCGATAGACATCCAGGGGATAGGGGCTGTGTAGGGCCTCGTCTTCTTCGACAACGGCGTCCACCTGTTCGATGTGAATAATCCCCTGACCGGGAACACGGGGCATGCGCGGATTGACCTGGGCGATGACTTTGGCTGCTGACTGGGCGGCGGCAAGGGTGACGTCGACGGATATCCCCAGATTCATCCAGCCATAGGCATCCGGCGGTGTTACCTGAACGAGCGCCAGATCCAACGGGAGGTGGCCTTCGATGAAAATGCGCGGCACGGACGAGAGCGGTATGGGCGCGATGAAACGCTGGTTGGCCTGAAGGCTGCGGGTTTGCCCCGAGCCCAGATAGATGGAGCGTACATTGAAGAGGCGGTCCTGGCTCTCCTCGGCCATCATGGCCACCAGGGAGCTCTCCAGACTGAGCAGGCGCACGATTTCGAGATCGGCCAAACCACCGGCCAGATCAAGAAGGGTGTTGACCAGGTGCTGGGGCTCTCCGCAGCCGGATCCGATGAACACCCGCTGTCCGGGACGCAGGCCCGACATGGCGTCCGCGCCCGATTGCTTAAGCTGGGCATACCGTGTGCTGTGGTTTTTGTCCGGCATATGTTGCTTCCGTGTATAAAAAGGCTGAGCAAATGAAGGTTTGTGGAGCTGAAGCCAGACCGCTGAGCGGCAGCGCCAGGCATCGGCGCCGCTCGGTGCCCCTGGTGGGCGCGGGTCAGCCCACCGCGGCCGAAAGTCATACAGCCCATCAGACACCGTGGCGAGTCGACGCAGGATTTCCTCTCCCGAGCAGAGTCATACTCTAAGGCGTTCGATGGTGAGAGACAACCCATAAATCAGGTTAAACCTTGACATTCAGGCCATTTTCGGGTGTTTTAACCGAGTCCTATCCTGCAGCGGCAATGGTCCAAACGCAAGCAGTTAAATCGGTTCGGGGGTCGCGTATGAGGTTGGGTGCAGTCTGTGTTCGTTCGGCGGAAAG
>CAYMAR010000262.1:2716-5651 GCA_964388465.1 uncultured Desulfobacteraceae bacterium | reverse complement strand
CCATGCTGATCATCGAAGCCCTGTCCAAGCAGTTCGAAGGGGCTTCCAAGCCGGCCCTGGACGCCATTGCCGCCGAGATTCACCCCGGCCGCATCACCGGCCTGGTGGGCCCGGACGGCGCGGGCAAGACGACGCTCATGCGCCTCATGGCCGGCCTGCTGATCCCCAGCGCGGGGCGTGTGGTCTACGGCGGACGGGACGCGGCGGGCGACACCCAGGACCTGCACGCGCTGCTGGGGTACATGCCCCAGCGCTTCGGTCTTTACGAGGACCTGACGGTGATCGAAAACCTGCGTCTGTATGCCGACCTGCGCAACATCCACGGCCCGGAGCGCGCCCGGGCCTTCCAGCGGCTGCTGGCGTTTACGGGCCTAGCGCCGTTTCAGAAGCGGCTCGCGCGGCAGCTGTCGGGCGGCATGAAGCAGAAGCTCGGCCTGGCCTGCGCCCTGCTCAAAAAACCCCGCCTGCTCCTGCTGGACGAGCCCGGCGTGGGCGTGGATCCCCTGAGCCGTCGGGAACTGTGGGGTATGGTGCGCGAAATGCTGGATGCGGACACGACCATCGTCTGGAGCACGGCCTACCTGGACGAGGCCGAGCAGTGCGACGAGGTGCTCCTGCTGAGTGAAGGCCGCCTCCTCTACAACGGACCGCCCCGGCGCCTGACCGCGCGGTTGGAGGGGCGGGTCTACCAGTTGCGGGGCGTGGCGGCCGAGCGGCGCCGGCGCGTCCTGGCGGAGGTGCTCGAACGCCCGGAGATCCGCGATGGCGTCGTGCAGGGCCGCGCCCTGCGCTTGGTGCTCGAGACGGATGCAGGCCCGCCTGACCCCGCTGTGCTGACCGGCGAATCCGCGGCCACGCTGGCGGCCGTGGCCCCGCGCTTCGAAGATACCTTCATCGATCTCCTGGGCGGGGGCCCCGGCGGCCGCTCGGCCCTGGCGGAGCAGATGCCCGTGCGCCCGCCCGGCAAGGGTCCCGTGGTCGAGGCCCGCGGCCTGACCAAGCGTTTCGGCACCTTTACGGCCGTGGAAGACAACAGTTTCACGATCCGCCGCGGCGAGATCTTCGGCCTGCTGGGCCCCAACGGGGCCGGCAAGAGCACCACCTTCAAGATGATGTGCGGCCTGCTCAAGCCCACGACGGGCGAAGGCTTCGTGGCCGGCCTGCACCTGGGCCGGGCGGCCGCGGCGGCCCGGGCGCGCCTGGGCTACATGGCCCAGAAGTTCTCCCTCTACGGCGACCTGACCGTGCGACAGAACCTGGTCTTTTTTGCCGGGGCCTACGGGCTGCGCGGCCGCCGCCGGGAGCAGGCGGTGGCGTCCATGCTCAAGGTCTTCGACCTGACCCCCTTCGCGGCGGCCGCCGCGGGCCGCCTGCCCCTGGGGTTCAAGCAGCGCCTGGCCCTGGCCTGCGCCGTGGCCCACCAGCCGGACGTTCTCTTTCTGGACGAGCCCACCTCGGGAGTGGACCCCATCACGCGGCGCGAGTTCTGGAACCACATCAACGGGCTGGTGGAGAAGGGGGTCACCGTGCTGGTGACCACTCATTTCATGGACGAGGCCGAATACTGCGACCGCATCGGTCTGATCTACCGCGGCCGCCAGATCGCCGAAGGCTCGCCCGATCGGCTGAAGGCGGCGGCGCGCACGCCGCATAGGCCCGAACCCACGCTGGAAGAGGCCTTTATCGCCCTGATCGAACAGTCCCGCCACGACCCGGCAAATCGGGAGGCGCGGGCCGCATGAACACGGCGCCAACCAGCCACCGGGCGGGCCGGGCCCGCCGCCTGAAAGCGCTGATCGTCAAGGAAAGCCTGCAGATCGTGCGCGATCCCAGCAGCATCCTGATCGCTTTCGTCCTGCCGCTGATCCTGCTGTTTCTTTTCGGCTACGGAGTTTCCCTGGATGCCCGCCAGGTGCGCCTGGGCGTGGCCCTGGAGGACAGCGCGCCGGAAGCGCGGCGCCTGGCCGCCGCCTTCGAAGCGACCCCCTTTTTCGACGCCCGCCTGGCGCACCACCGCCGTGCCCTGGAAGACGACCTGGTCAGCGGGCGGCTGCGCGGCCTGCTCGTGATCCCCTCGGATTTCACCCGCCGCCTCCGGACGCCGGGCCAAACGGCCCGGGTGCAGCTGCTCGCTGACGGCAGCGAGACCAATACGGCCAATTACGTGGCCAATTACGCCGAGGGCACGCTGGCACCCTGCTGACCGCCCTCGTGGTGGCTCGGGAGTGGGAGCGGGGCACCATGGAGGCCCTGCTGGCCACCCCTTTGAGCGCCCTGGAGATCGTGGTCGGCAAACTGGTGCCCTATTTCGCCCTGGGCATGGCCTCGATGGGGGTCTGCACGGGCGTGGCAATCTGGCTCTACGGCATTCCTTTCCGGGGTTCCCTTTTCGCCCTGGCCCTGGCGGCGGCCGTTTTTCTGCTGACGGCCCTGGGCCAGGGCTTTTTGATCTCCACGGTGACCCGCAACCAGTTCGTGGCCGCCCAGGCGGCCATGGTGAGCGCCTTTCTGCCGGCCTTCATCCTTTCCGGCTTCGTCTTCGAGATCGCCTCGATGCCCTGGGCCATCCGCATGCTGGCGCACATCATTCCGGCCCGCTATTTCGTGACCAACCTGCAGACCCTTTTTCTGACCGGCGACATCTGGCCGTTGATTTGGCCCAACCTCATGGTGCTGCTGGGAATCGCGGGCCTGCTCCTGGCGCTGACCCTGAAGAAAACCCCGGACCGTCTGGAGTAGCCGCTGATGCTGACCCGCCTGCGCGCCCTGATGATCAAGGAATTTCTCAACATCCTGCGGGATCCCAAGTCGCGCACCGTCCTGATCATGCCGCCGATCATCCAGATTTTCGTCTTCTCCTTCGCCATCACCATGGAGGCCAAGAACGTCAACCTGGGCGTGCTCAATCACGACGCCGGCCGCAGCGGTTACGAAC
>CAYMAR010000262.1:0-2706 GCA_964388465.1 uncultured Desulfobacteraceae bacterium | reverse complement strand
GGCCCGGACCTTCACCGGCATCGTCAGGCTGCGCGGCGAGGCCGAGATCCGGGCGCTGCTGGACGAACAGCGCGTTCTGGCCGTGCTGGTGGTTCCGGCGGACTTCTCGCGCCGCCTGGCGTCCAGGACCCCGGCCACGCTCCAGCTCCTGCTGGACGGGCGCCGGACCAACACGGCCCAGATCGTGCGCGGCTACGCCCAGCGCATCCTGGACGGCTTTCTGGAGGCGAACGGGACGGGCGGCCCAAGCGTTCCGGCCGTGCTGCTGACGCGTCATTGGTTCAATCCTAACCTCGAATTCGTGTGGTACACGGTCCCCAGCCTGATCTGCATCCTTTCCACGGTGATCGGCCTGATCCTCACGGCCATGTCGGTGGCCCGGGAGCGGGAGATGGGCACGTTCGAGCAGCTCCTGGTCTCGCCCCTGCAGCCCCTGGAAATTCTGCTGGGCAAGGCCCTGCCGGCCCTGTTCCTGGCCCTGTGTTCGGCCTCGCTGCTGCTGGCCATCGCGATCTTTGTCTTCCGGATTCCGTTTCAGGGATCCCTGGCCCTGCTCTACGGGGCCCTGACCGTCTTTCTGCTTTCGATCATCGGCATCGGCCTTTTCATCAGCAGCCTGTCGATGACCCAGCAGCAGGCCATCCTGGGGGCCTTCGTGTTCATGCCGCCGGCCGTGATCCTCTCGGGCTTCGCCACCCCCATTGAGAATATGCCGGTCTGGCTGCAGCGCTTCACGGTGGTAGACCCCCTGCGCTGGTTTCTGATCATCGTGCGCGGTATCTTTCTCAAAGACATGCCGCCGGCCGAAGTCCTGGGCAACATCCTGCCGCTGGCGCTGATCGCGCTGGCGACCCTGACGGCGGCGACCTGGCTCTTCAAGCACCGGATGGAATGATGGATTGCGTGCCGGGCGGATATCGGTCATAACCGCTCAAGCGGCCGGGCCGCGACGTTGACAATCAAACCCGGAACAAAGGCATGCCATCAAAAAAATCGATCCTCCTGATCCATCCCCCCGTGGCCAAGCCCTGCGAGCCGCAGGCCGGTGTCGCGCGGCTGGCCGGCGCCCTGCGGGCCGCGGGCATCGACTGCCGGGTCTACGATGCCAGCCTGGAAGGCCTGCTCGACCTGGTGGACCGGCCGGTGGATGCGGCGGACACCTGGTCGCGCCGGGCATTCAAAAACCGGGAGACCCACCTGGCGGCCCTGCGATCGCCCGCGCTCTACGCCAACCAGGACCGCTACCGGCGCGCGGTGATGGACGTCAACCGCTTGGTCGGCCTCGCGGGAGCGGCAGCCGGGGTCCGGATTGCGCTCGCCGACTACGCCCACCCAGCGCTGGCGCCCGTGCGCAGCGGCGACTTGGTGATGGCGGCCGCGACGTTCGCGGAAAACCCCTTCTTTCCCGCCTGTTCCCGCACGCTGATACGCCTGTTCGAAGAACAAACGCCGGACATCGTGGGGCTCTCCGTCAATTTCATGAGCCAGGCCCTGTGCGCCCTCGCCATGATCGGGTACATCCGCCAACAGCTCCCGCAAACCCGCATCGTGCTCGGCGGCGGCCTGGTGACCTCCTGGCGGGCGATCCCGGGGTTGTCGAATCCCTTCCGCGGGCTGGTGGACGAGTTGGTGACCGGTCCGGGCGAAGCGGCTCTGGTGAAGATGTGCGGGGGCCAACCTGCGGCGGCCTGTCCGGGGTATGATTTTTCCGGCCTGTCCTGTTCGCGTTATCTCGCGCCGGGACGGATCCTGCCCTACAGCACCTCCCGGGGCTGCTACTGGAAGAAGTGCGCCTTCTGCCCCGAGAAATCGGAAAACGGGGCCTACCGGCCGACGGCGCCGGCGGATGTGTCGGCCGGCCTCGCGGACCCGGACACCCACGGCCCACCCGGACTGGTCCATTTCCTGGACAATGCCCTGTCGCCCCGCTTGATGAAACACCTGATCCTAAACCCGCCCGGGGTGCCCTGGTACGGTTTCGTGCGGATCACGTCCCACCTGGCGGACCCGGACTTCGCGGCCGGGCTGCGGGCCTCGGGCTGTGTCCTGCTCAAACTGGGGGTCGAGTCCGGGGACCAGGCCGTGCTCGACGCTCTCTGCAAGGGGGTGGCGTTGGCGACCGTATCGGCGGTGCTCAACACGCTCAAGGCCGCCGGCATCGCCACCTATGTCTACTTGCTTTTCGGCACGCCGGCCGAAACGCCGACGGCCGCGCAGCGAACGCTGGACTTCACCCTGGCGCACGCGCACGCCATCGATTTCCTGAACCTGGCCATATTTAACCTGCCGGCCTACAGCGTGGAGGCCCGATCGCTGGAAACCCTGCCCTTCTACGACGGCGACCTCTCGCTCTACCGCGAGTTCGTGCACCCCGCGGGCTGGAACCGGGACGCGGTGCGGCGCTTTTTGGCGCGCGTGTTTAGGAAGCCCGCACCGATCCGGCGAATTTTGAACAATGATCCGCCGTTTTTCACGTCCAATCATGCCCCCTTTATGGGAACGGGGCTGTAAAAGGCTCGATGGCGGCGTTACGCGAGGTCCTCGTCGCTGCGGCCTGCATTGAGCACGCCTCGTTCCTGTGAACGGCGCAAGCCTTGCTCTCAAGCCATTTGCCGCCCCGTTCGAACGCTCATGACGAAACAATGGCACTGTTATGCGTTACGCTCGCTCTACATCGCTAGGCATCATGTTTTGAACGCGCAGAAA
>CAYMAR010000261.1:0-5729 GCA_964388465.1 uncultured Desulfobacteraceae bacterium | reverse complement strand
GACGGGCCGCCCGGGCGCAATTGCAGCGGCCGAAACCAAGCGGTGGCCGCATCCGCCTTCTGGGGCCGGTGGAGGCGGCGCTGCATCGGGTCGCCGGGCGCTACCGCTGGCAAATGCCGCTCCGGGGGTCGGGCGCCAGGGAATTGAACCAATTTGTTCGCCATCTACTCTTCGACGGCAAACACCGCTTCGAGCGGCAGGGGGTTAAAGTATCCGTTGACGTCGATCCGTTATTTATGATGTAAATTAGAGTTTGCATACCACCCAAACGGGATGCCCCGCCGGGGAAGGCCATACGTAAGGATGACCGGCATCGGACGGGGCGCCGCACCCAATAGGAGTACCTGGAAAAATGAAGGCAACCCTGGGACAATTCCTGCTGACCCTTGGCATCGTCGGTCTGCTGGGCCTGCCCGTCGTCGTGCACAGCGCAGACGGGGCGCAGACTGCCGGTCACGATTTAGGCCCGAACGCGCATCTGCTGGCCGCCGGCGGCTCCCTGGTGGTCACCGGCAACGAGGCCCCGGCCGCCCCTGAAACGTCGCCGACCGAAGCCCCGGAACTGGCCGTCGCCACGCCGCTGTTCGATTTCGGCCGCGTGCTGGACGGCACGGAGGTGGCGCACGAATTTTTAATCGAAAACCGCGGCAGCGGCGATCTGGCCATCGAAAAGGTCCTCACCGGCTGAGGCTGCACCGCTGTCTCGTTTCCGAGACAGATCCCCGCCGGCGGCGAGGGAAAAATCATCATCAAGGTCAACACCAGCGGTTTCGGCGGCCACCAGATGAAAAAGAAGGCCGTCGTCCATTCCAACGACCCCTACCGGCCGCAGCTGACCCTCACGATGAGCGGTCGTGTGGATCCGTTCGCCGAGATCAAACCCGAACATGTCATCATCCGCGGCTACGTGGGCGAACCCCTGCGCCGCCGGGTGACCGTCGTGCCGGCCCGCAACAACCCCTTCGCCATCACCGGGGTCGAAACCAAGCACGGCGACAATATCAAAATCGCCTGGAAAACCAGGGAGACCCCCCAGGGGAAAGCCTATCTTGTCGACGTGGAAAACACCCGGACCGAAA
This sequence comes from uncultured Desulfobacteraceae bacterium, assembly GCA_964388465.1. Lineage (GTDB taxonomy): Bacteria > Desulfobacterota > Desulfobacteria > Desulfobacterales > UBA5852 > JABZFP01. The sequence goes on along the minus strand of CAYMAR010000261.1, from coordinate 4,650 downwards.
AGGGTCGCTATTACGACACACTGTATCTTATGACGGACAGTGCCCTCAGACCCCGGATTCCCATCCAGGTCCGCGGCAGCATTGCCGCCCAGCCCGAAGGATCGCCGACATCACCATGACCCGCGCCAGCCTCAAGGCCGTTATTTTCGATTGCGACGGTGTAATGTTCGATACCAATCGCGCCAACGCGGCCTACTACAACCAGATCCTGGAGCAATTCGGCCGCCCCCCGCTGACCCCCGAGCAGTTCAAGTACTGCCACATGCACACCGGCGACGAAGCCATGCGCTACCTCTTCGACGACACGGGACTGGCCGAGGCGGCCCAGGACTACCGGATGAAGATGGGGTACAGCCGGTTCATCCAGCTGATGGAGATCGAACCGCACCTGAAGCCGCTGGTGGCATCGCTGCGGCCGGGAATCAAAACCGCGGTGGGCACGAACCGGGCGGACACGATGGCGGAGGTCATGGACGTTCACGGTCTGAGCGACTGCTTCGACCTGGTGGTGACATCGCGGGACGTGCCGACGCCCAAGCCGGCTCCGGACATCCTCAACCGCGTCCTGACCCATTTCGCGCTAGAGCCCGCGCAGGCCCTTTACATCGGCGATTCCGTCGTGGACGAGCAGGCCGCCGCCGCGGCCGGCATCCCCTTCGTGGCCTACGGCGATCCCGGTCTCAGGGCGGAGCACCACATCACGAGCCTGGACGAAATCCGCACCCTGATCAAGCCTTGAGCCCGGCGGCCGGCCTCACTGATTGCCGAAACCGTTCTGGGCCCCGCAGTCCGGGCAGACCCAGGTAATCCCGTTGCAGGAAAGCCCCCAGACATTCTCGTCCATACAGACCTGGCAGATGGCAAACCCGCATCGGCGGCACTGCCAGCAAAACGGGGCGTCCCGGCGGCAGCAGTGGCAGGATGTCGCGCGGGGGATGCGCCTTCGCCGCCGTCGTCGGGTTGTATTCGCGGATGTCATCGCTTCCAAGCACCTCGCGCGGGGCCGGTCCGGGAAGTACGGCCCCGCTTGTTGTTTGTCCTCGGGAATGATATGCCTTCGGCCCGACAACCGCAACGGGGCCGGGGGTGCAATCCCCGGCTTCGATTGCCCTTGATGGCCGAAGTCAACGCAATGGCGTCAACCGCCGTATGGGGAGCACGACATGGCAACCGCCAAGCAGATCTATCTCATCGACGGCACGGCCTACATCTACCGCGCCTACCACGCCATCCGCAGCCTGACGAATTCCAAGGGGTTTCCCACCAACGCCATCTTCGGCTTCACGCGCATGCTCATCAAGCTCTTCGACGAGCGCCGGCCGCCGTTCGCGGGCATGTTCTTCGATGCCGAGGGCCCCACCTTCCGGCACGAACGCTACGCGGACTACAAAGCCAACCGCCCGCCCATGCCCGATGACATGGCCGCCCAGATCCCCCACATCAAGAACGTCACCGCCGCGTTCCGGATCCCGGTGCTGGAGATGGCGGGTTTCGAGGCCGACGATCTGATCGGCACCGTGGCCCGACAGGCCGAGGCCGACGGCTTCGACGTGGTTCTCGTGACGGGCGACAAAGACTTCGTCCAGTTGCTGAGCGAGCGGATTTCCATCTGGGACCCCATGAAGGACCGTGCGATCACCCGGGCGGATTTCCAGCGCGACAACGACCTCGAGCCGGCCCAAATGGTCGAGGTCATGGGGCTTTCCGGGGATACGGCCGACAACGTCCCCGGCGTGCCCGGCATCGGCCCCAAAACCGCCATGAGCCTGATCCGGACCTACGCGAGCATCGACGGCGTCTACGCCCACCTGGACGAGATCACCAAGCCCAAACAGCGGGCCAACCTCGAGGCCCACCGCGAAGAGGCCTTTTTGAGCCGCGAGCTGGTCCGGATTCAAACCGCGGCGCCGCTGGATTTCAAGGCAGGGGACTTCGCCCACCAGCCCCCGGATCGGGCCCAGCTCGGCGAACTCTTTCAGTCGTTTGAATTTCGCCAGCTTCAACAGGCTTTTACCGACGCGGACGACCGCCCCGAAAAGCAGTACGCGGCCGTCATGGACGCCGAGGCCCTCGACGAACTGACGGCCCGGCTGGCAGCGGCCGGCCGCTTTGCCATCGACACTGAAACCACCTCGCAGCATCCCATGCAGGCCGATCTCGTAGGCGTCTCGGTCGCGCTCGAGGCCCACGCGGCCTACTACATCCCCTGCGGGCACCGCTACCTGGGCGCGCCGGATCAAATCCCGCGCGCGGTCGTCCTCGAGCGCCTGCGCCCGCTGCTGGAAGACCCGACCGTTGAAAAAATCGGCCAGAACATCAAGTACGACGCCATCGTGCTGGCCCGCCACGGTGTGCGCCTGGCGGGCATCGCCGGCGATACCATGATCGCCTCCTACCTGCTCAACCCCTCCAAGCGCTCGCACGGTCTGGACCAGATCGCCCTCGATTTCCTGGGGCACAAGAACATCGCCTACGAGGCGGTCGCGGGCAAGGGCCGGCAGAGCGTCACCTTCGACATGGTCACGCTGGACAAGGCCGTGCCCTACGCCTGCGAGGACGCCGACATCACCCTTCTGGCCAGCCAGACCCTGGCGCCCCAAATCGACGCCCTCGGCCTCGACAAGCTCATGACCACGGTGGAACTGCCGCTGATTCCCGTCCTGATGCGCATGGAAATGAACGGGGTGCGGCTGGACACCGAACGCCTGCGCGGCCTGTCGGCCTCGTTCCAGGAGCAGCTCGAAGCGCTGGAGGGCGATATTCACGCCCTGGCGGGCGAGGCCTTCAACATCAAGTCCTCCCAGCAGCTGGGTCATGTCCTGTTCGAGAAGCTCGACCTCCCGGTCCAGAAGAAAACCAAGAAGAAAACCGGCTATTCCACCGACGTCGAGGTGCTGACCAAACTGGCCGAAATGCACGAGCTGCCCGCCCTGGTGCTGCGCCACCGGGCCCTGGCCAAGCTCAAGTCGACCTACGTCGACGCCCTGATGGACCTGATTCACCCCGAGACCGGCCGGGTGCACACCTCCTTCAACCAGACCGTGACCGCCACCGGGCGCCTGAGCAGCTCCGATCCCAATCTCCAGAACATCCCCATCCGCACGGCCGAGGGCCGCGAGATCCGCAAGGCTTTCATTCCGCCCGAGGGTTGGCGGATCCTCTCGGCGGACTACTCCCAGGTGGAACTGCGCATCCTGGCGCATTACGCCCGGGACCCGATCCTGATCCGGGCGTTTGCCGAGGACGAGGACATCCATGCCCGCACGGCCTGCGAGGTCTTCGAGATCGACGCGGACACCCTTACCGACGAGCTGCGCCGCCACGCCAAAGTGATCAATTTCGGCATCATCTACGGCATGGGCCCTTTCAGCCTGGCCCAGGACCTGGGCATCAGCCAGAAGATGGCCAAGACCTATATCGACAACTATTTCCACCACTACCGCGGCGTGAAGGACTTCATCGACCAGACGATCGCCACGGCGCGTGAAACCCGGAAGACCAGCACCCTTCTGGGCCGCATCCGGCTGCTGCCCGAAATCGAGAGCCGCAACCACAATATCCGCCAGTTCGCCGAGCGCACGGCCGTCAACACCCCCATCCAGGGAACGGCCGCCGATTTGATCAAACTGGCCATGATCGAGGTCGACCGGCGCCTGGAGGAGGAGGCCTTCCAGGCCCGAATGCTGCTTTCCGTGCACGACGAAATCGTTTTGGAGGTGCCGCCGGAGGAAATCGACCCGGTGGGGGGCATGGTCCGCAACGCCATGGAAACCATCTGGGATCTGGCCGTGCCCCTCAAGGTCAACCTGGCCACCGGCGCCAACTGGGCGGAAGCCCATTGAGCGATTGCCGTTGCCGCCATCGGGACTTATTTTGTTGACCAACGCCAGGCGGCGGTCGTCACCCCGCAAGAACGAGAACGCCAATTGATTCCCACGCAAAGGATGCCCATCCCATGAACCGGCCCCGGTCCAAATCCCTGCTCTGCCCCAACTGCCGGCGGCTCGTCAGCAAGGACGAAGCCCGCTGTCCTTACTGCGGTATTTCCCGGCCCGGCTCACAGCTCAAGGCCAACTGGTGGACCCGGGGATTCAACGACCCCGACCGGCTCATCGCCTGGATCATCGGCATCAATGTGGCCCTCTACGGACTGTCGCTGATTTTGAACCTGCGGGAGGCCAGCTTCTCGCCCAACCCCATGGACTTCCTCTCGCCTTCGAGCAGCAGCCTCTCGCTGCTGGGTGCCACCGGGCGAATTCCCATCGATCGGGTGCTGCTCAACGTCAGCGGCATTCCCGCCATCGATCACGCCCTGCGCTGGCTGACCCTCATTTCGGCCAACTACCTGCACGGCAGCCTGCTGCACATCATCTTCAACATGCTCGTCCTGCGCCAGATCGGCGGGCTGGCCGCCAGGGAATACGGCCCCTACCGCATGTTCGCCATCTACACGATCAGCGGCGTGATCGGTTTCGGGGTCTCCTACCTGGCGGGGGTGGCGCTGACCATCGGCGCCTCGGCCGCGGTCTGCGGGCTGATCGGCGCGATGGTCTATTTCGGGCGCGACCGGGGGGGCGAGTACGGCAATTACATCTACCGCCAGATCGGCGGCTGGGCCGTCGGCCTGCTGATCATCGGCTTCCTGCCGGG
>CAYMAR010000260.1:0-5774 GCA_964388465.1 uncultured Desulfobacteraceae bacterium | reverse complement strand
CTGATTTTTTGACTTTGAACGTTTCCTACCATATATTCCCCGCCAACCAAAGCAGCCGGTCTCGTAAAAAATCCGATTCAGTTGAGGCGGATAAAAATCGGCGGGGCGCTTCATTTCGCGTCATGGCCGCGTAGCGTGCATACAGCTGCTTTCTCCGAGATGCGCAAGCCTTGCTCTCTAACCTCTGACGAAACCGGCTGCAACATGATTTTTTTTGCGAGGCCGTCAAAGGCGCGGCGGCAAGAACCGCCGGGACGCCCGCAAGTTCGCAACCGCCATCAAGGAGTGAATCCTCTATGCCGACCCCCACGGATACCGTCATCGACATCTTCACCCAGATCAACGCCATCCCGCGCTGCTCCAAGAACGAAGCCGCCGTCGGGCGCTGGCTGGCCGAGTGGGCCGACCGGCACGAGATGGACAAGGCCACCGATGCGGCCGGCAACCTCGTCATCCGGGTCCCGGCCTCGCCGGGCTTCGAACAGGCGCCGGTGATCGTGCTGCAGGGACACATGGACATGGTCTGCGAGAAGACCCCCGACAGCGACCATGATTTCGATCGCGACCCGATTCGCGTCGTTCGCGACGGGGACTGGCTGCGCGCCGAGCGCACCACGCTGGGGGCGGACAACGGTATCGCCCTGGCCCTGGCGCTGTTCATTGCGGGGGACGCCTCGATCGCCCACCCGCCCCTCGAACTCCTGTTCACCGTGGACGAGGAAAGCGGGCTCATCGGCGCCAGCCGGTTGGACCCCGCCCTCATCCGCGGCAAGGTGCTGATCAACATCGACTCCGAGGACGACCACATCGTCACCATCGGCTGCGCCGGGGGGGAGGAAATCCGGATCCGCCTGGCGCTGGCGTACGCGCCGGCCGGCGATGCGCGCTCATTCTACAGGATCACGGTGGGCGGCCTGCGCGGCGGGCATTCCGGTATCGACATCCACAAGCCCCGGGCCAACGCCAACCGCCTCCTGGGGCGCCTCTTGGGCCGGCTCGCGGCCGACGATGACTTCCGGCTGGTCAGCCTGAACGGCGGTTCGGCCCACAACGCCATTCCCCGCGATGCCCGGGCCGTGGTGGGCCTGCCGGCCGGCCAGGCGGCGGAACTGAAGGAAATGCTCGCGCGCTTTCAGGCTATGCTCGCGGAAGAAAACGGCGCGAGCGAGCCGCAGCTGGTCATTGGTTGCGAGCCTTTTTCGGCCGCGGAAACCCCGGACGCGGTCATCGCGCCGGAGAGTGCCGCGCGGGCGCTGGCGCTGCTGAACGCCCTGCCGCACGGGGTCCAGGGCATGAGCGCCACCGTAGCGGGCCTGGTCGAGACCTCATGCAACCTGGCCATTGTCAAGACGGCCGAGGGGTGTTTCGACATCACCAGCAGCCAGCGCAGTCTTTCCATGACGCGCCTGGAGGAGATCAACGACCGGGTTCGCGCCGTGGCCGCCCTGGCCGGGGCTGAAGTCACTCGCATGAACCATCATCCCTCCTGGCCGCCGGACCCCGAGGCCGCGCTGCTCGCGCGCTGCCGCGCGGTCTACACCCGCGCGTTCGGCGAGGCGCCCGTGGTGGAGGTGATCCACGCCGGGTTGGAGTGCGGCCTGATCGGCGCCAAGGTGCCGGGGATGGAAATGATCTCCATCGGCCCCACCCTGCGCCATCCGCACTCGCCGGACGAAAAGCTTTTCATCCCCTCGATCGGCAAGATGCTCACGCTTCTCGAAGCCCTGCTGGGCTCCTACCGGGAATAAACGGAGCCGCCGATCGAGCCTGTCCTTGCGGTTGGATGAAAGCAACCGGTCCCGACCATTGCTTTTCTCGCCTTTACAGCCTGCCGTAGACCGCCATGAGCTGCTCCACCAGATGCTCGAAGTGGGCGATGGCCTGCCGGATCGGCTCGGGAGAGGCCATGTCCACCCCGGCCACGGCCAGCGCCTCCAGCGGGAAGCGACTGCCGCCCAGCGCCAGGAATTCGAGATAGCGCTCCCGGGCGCCCTCCGCGCCCGCCATCACCTGCGCGGCCAGCGCAATGGCCGCCGAAATTCCGGTGGCGTATTTGTAGACGTAGAAGGCCGAGTAGAAGTGGGGGATGCGCAGGCATTCCAGCGCCAGGACCGCGTCGATCACCATCCGGTCGCCGAAATAAGCCTCAAGCAGGCCGCGGTAGATGTCCGTGAGGGCCTCCAGCGTCAGCGGTTCCTGGGCTTCCGCCCGGCGGTGGACCGCAAGCTCGAACTCGGCAAACATGGTCTGGCGGAAGAGCGTGGCGCGGATGTTGTCGATTTCGCGGTTGAGCAGGTAGGCCTGCATGCGGGGATCGTCCCGGTGGCGCGCCAGCAGATGCGCGTTCAGCAGGGTTTCGTTGAAGGTCGAGGCCACCTCGGCCACGAAAATCGTGTAACCGTGGTAGACGTAGGGCTGGTGCCGGCAGGCGAGGTGGGTGTGCATGGAATGGCCGGCCTCGTGGATCAGGGTGTACAGGCTGTTGATATTGCCGGCCTGGTAGTTGAGGAGAATGTAGGGCGGCGAGTCGTAGCAGCCCGAGGAATAGGCGCCGCTGCGCTTGCCGCGGTTTTCGTAGCGGTCCACCCAGGCGCCCTGCAAGCCCTCCCGAAGCGTCCCCACGTAATCCCCGCCCAAAGCCGCCAGGGCCTCTGCGCAGGTGGCCACGGCTTCGTCGTAGGGCATCTCGAAGCGCACGTCTTTCACGATGGGCGCGTAGGTGTCGTAAAAATGCAGCGCGTCCAGCTCCAGGGCCTGCCGGCGGAAGTCGAAATAGCGGAACAGGGGGGCGAGGTTGTCGCGCACGGTGGCGATCAGGTTGTCGTAGACCGCTTCCGGCATGCGGTCGCCGAAGAGGGCGGCGGCCCGGCAGTCGGCATAGTTGCGGCTGCGGGCGTAAAACAGATCGCCTTTGACCGATCCTGCCAGGGCGGCGGCGATGGTGTGCTTGTGCTGATCGTAGCGCGCGTAATACTGGGAGAAAGCCCTCCGGCGCACCCCGCGGTCGGGGTTTTGCAGAAAGGTGGTGAAATTGCCGTGGCTCAGCTCCACCTCCCGGCCCTCTTCGTCTTTCAGGGTGCCGAAGTTCAGGTCGACGTTGTCCAGTTGACCGAATACCTGGCGGGCCGTCTGGGCCATCTCAGCACTCATGGCCAGCAGTTCCTCCTCCTGGAGGCTGCGGGTGTGGGCCCGCAGCCGCAGGATCTTTTCAAGGTGGAAGCGGTACTCGGCCAGCTCCGGCGCCTCCAGAAAAGCGGCCATGCGCGCCTCGTCGACGGCCATGATCTCGGGGCGCATGAAGCTCGAGAGCTCGGAGGCCCGGGTGTAAAGACTCACAGCGCGCTGATAGAGGCCCAGATAGTGTTGATTGGACTGGTCCTCGTCGTTTTTGAGGTGGGCATAGGTGAAGAGCCGGTCCAGGCGCCGGGAGACGTCCAGATCGAAGCTGATCGCCTCCCGCAGGACCTCGGCGGACTCTCCCAGACGCCCCCGGTAGCCGGCGTAGGCGTCCAGGTCCTTCTGAACGACTGCAAAGGCTTCCTCCCAGGCTGGGTCGGATGTGAACAGCAAGGTCAGGTCCCACTGGTCGCCGGCGGCGACGTCCTTGCGTTCGGGAATGGTTCGGGTTGTCATGCGAATCTCCGGATGGGGGTTGAGGGTCAGGGCGGATGCCGGGTGGTAGACGGTGTTTGGCGATAATATTGATCCCTGCCGCGCCGGTTTGCAAGTCGAAACCGCGCGATCCGGCCGGCGGGCCACCTTCCGGACATTGCGCCGACGCACAAGGCGGCCATCCAGGCCCCGGAACGCTTGACGCCGCCTGCCCGTGCGAATATCGTGGTCAACGCATGATGAAGTGATCCGAATACAAGCCAGGCCATGGCATTCGGCCAGCGCCCCGGGCGGATCAACCTTCCCCCTCCTCCAAGCCGGCAGATGAAATCGAGTGCAGACGGTGCGCGTCCCGTTCCGCGGCCGGTGTCTATTTGCTGGACACCCATGCACACAAAACAGGGCAGGCATGCACACAAACCTGTGCATCCCGTACCGAAACAAGGCGTAACCGCCTGATTGCCGGTAGCCGTGCCTGCGGCACAATATTTGCTAAAATTCACGGCATGCAGGCGTTCAAAACGTACCTTCTGGCCCGGCGGATGACCACCCCCCAAGCGGTGGATTTTTACCTGCACTGGGTGCGGCAGCTTTACCGGTTCAGCCACAAAAGCCTCGGTGCGGCCCTAACCGGTGAAGAAATCGATGCCTACCTGAAGCACTTGGCCCAAAGGCATGAATTTTGGCAGGTGGATCAGGCGGCGCAGGCCATCAAGCTGTACCAGTTCTTTGAAAAGCGCAAGGAAACGTCCCATACCCAGGCGATCCTCGGAACAGATGGCCAGTGGAGGGCGGTGGCCGATGACATGCGCAACATGCTGCGGCTCAAGCATCGCTCGCTTCGCACCGAAAACGCCTATCTCGGCTGGGTGCGAAGATTCTACCGCTTTTTAAACGGCCGGTCGCCGCACCAGTTGGAAAGCGCGCATGTCAAGGATTTCATGACTTATCTGGCCGTGGAGCGGAAAGTTTCGGCCTCGACGCAAAACCAGGCCTTCAATGCGATTCTTTTCCTGTTCCGGCACACACTGGACAAGAATATCGACGATATCGCCGAAGCGGTCAGGGCCAGGCGGACCAGGCGCCTGCCAGTGGTCCTGACCAAGGCGGAGATGGGACGTTTGTTTGAAAATATGAGTGGAAACAACCTGTTGATGGCCCGCACGATCTACGGTTGCGGACTGCGGTTGGCCGAGTGTGTCAGTCTCAGAGTGAAAGACGTCGATTTTGAGCGTGAAGCCCTCACCGTGCGGGCCGGTAAGGGGGACAAAGACCGTGAAACGGTACTGCCGAAAAGCCTAAAGGGCGAACTTATCGGCCACCTTGAAAAAGTGAGATCAATTTACAATAAGGATCGCGAAATGGACGCGCATGGCGTTATGCTCCCGGGTGCATTGGAGCGGAAATACCCGAATGCAGGCAAAGAATGGGCTTGGTTTTGGGTTTTCCCTTCGCACAGACAGGCAATAGACCCTAAATCACGTATTCTGCGGAGGCACCATGTGCACAGAGGTAATTTGCGAAGGGCCATAAAATCGGCAGCATTGGCGGCAGATATTCCTAAAAGGGTAACGGTTCATACACTCCGTCACAGTTTTGCAACCCACATGCTTGAGCAGGGCTATGATATCCGCACGATTCAAGACCTATTGGGACACACCGATCTCAGAACGACAATGATTTATACTCATGTGGTCAGCAAAAACAGATATGGCGTTGTCAGTCCATTGGATTAAAAGGTGTCTCAAAATAACGAATTATCGTTATTATGGTGCTGCACCATAATAACGATAATTAGCGGTAAATGATGCAATAATAAATCCGAAGTGAATCAATGTATTTTGTTTACTTTCTCTAAATTTGTGATTTAATATGTATCTTCGGGTGTATGTAATTATTTACACAAATTCAGAAATAGTGTCTCAATCTCATTTTTCTTTTAAAATGATGCTGCAACATAATATATAAGTTATGCCTTAAGAAATATGAGATCGATTCACGACAATAACGTTTATGCGATAGATATTCGATGTGAAGATAAGGAAATTATTCTTCGCACTGAATTTCTTGAAAAAGACTTACCGGAATACACAGATGTAATTTTTAAAAATGCCATAGCTCATCATTTTGAACATATCTGGCAAGGAAATATCCTTTTAGAC
>CAYMAR010000259.1:0-5789 GCA_964388465.1 uncultured Desulfobacteraceae bacterium | reverse complement strand
AGAAAATAGCGCATGCGGTGGCCGCGCACGGCCTCGAGGTCGGCGCGCTTGAGATCCACGCACAGCAGGCCCTCCTGGCCGGAAACGTCCTGGGCCAGAATCTGCCCATCAGGGCCGATGGCCACGGCCACCCCCGGAAATGCCAGCCCGTCGCCGTTAAGGCCGGTCTGATTGCAGGCCACGACGAACAATCCGTTGTCAAACGCCCGGGCCGGCAGGTGCCGGCACCATGAAACGAGCTTGCCCTCGGGGGTGCCGCGCGGCGAGGCGTGCGGGAAAAAAATGACGTCCGCACCGTCGAGGGCCATGCGGGTGGACAATTCCGGGAAATGCGCGTCGTAGCAGAGCTGGATGCCGAAGCGCCAGCCGTTGAACGCGAAGAGCGGCAGGGCGGCGCCGGCGGAGAGGGTGTCCCGCTCGGGCGGCGCCACGTGGGTTTTGCGGTAGACCGCTGCGGCCTGCCCCGGGGCGGCCACCAACTGGCTGGCGAATATCCGCTCGTGTTCATCCGCTTCCGCCAGGCCAGCCAGGATAACCAGCCGGACGTCCGCCGCCAGTTCTTCCAGCTGCCGCACAAGGGGGCTTGCCAGGGTTCGGGCTTGATCACGGACGGATCGGCGGGTACTGTAGCCCGTGAGGTTCATTTCCGGAAAACAAACCAGCTGCGCCCCCGCGTCGCGGGCCTGGCGGGCAAGCACGGCCGTGCGCTCGAAATTGGCCGCTGTCCGGCCCAGGGGGGACTTCATCACGGCCGCGGCAATGCGCAGAACGGCCGGCATCAGACGTCGAATTTGGCCCGGATTTTGAAGACCCGGGTGGCCGGCAGATTCATGATGGCATCCACGCCGGTGGCGTCGCGAATGGCCGCCAGGTTGGCCTCGATCTCCGCCATGGAGGGAGCGATAAAGGTGAACCAGACGTTGAAACTATTTTCCCGCAGGTAGTTGTGGGTCACGCCGGGGAATCGGTTGACGATCTCCGCAAACCGGTCGACCTCCTCCGCCGGCACCTTGGCGGCGCAGAGGGTGCTTACGAACCCCAGCTTTTCGGGCGAAAAATTGCCGCCGATACGCCGGATCAGGCCAGCCGACTTGAGTCGGCGCACACGCTCGATGACCTCGTCCTCGTTCATTCCGAGTTCCTGGCCGATGGTGCGGTAAGGTCGCGCGGTCACGGGAAAATCGGACTGGATGCGGTTTAGCAGGCGTCGGTCTTCGGCATCCATCAGGTCGTTTTTGGGAGGCATGTGGCGTTTCCTGGTTGCGATGGTGGCGATCAGTGCAAAAACAATTGGACCCGGCGACGGCGCGGGCCGTCGAATTCACAGAAAAAAATGCCCTGCCAGGTCCCCAGCTGCAGTTTGCCGCTGCGCACGGCCACCCATTCGGATGCGCCCACCAGCGTCGACTTGATATGGGCGGCCGAGTTGCCCTCCATGTGTCCGTAGCCGGCCTCGAAGGGGATCACCTGATTGAGGATTTTGAGAATATCGGATTTAACGGTGGGATCGGCATTCTCGTTGATGGTCACGGCCGCGGTGGTATGGGGCACGTAGATCATGCAGGTGCCCTCGCGGACGCCCGCTTGGCGCAGCGCGGCCTGGACATCGGCGGTGATGTCGATCAGCTGGGTGCGGCTGCCGCTCTTGACTTTGAATTCCATACGGTGCGCCCTCCCCGATTGAAGGTGTTGATCTGGTAACGTTTATTCCGAAGTGGTTGGCCTTACAGACGGGATCGCAAAAAGCTTGATAGCAAGGCCTGCGGGGCCTGAGGAACGAGGCGTACTGTCGTACGCCGCAGTGACGAAGGCGCCGCGTAACGCCGCTATCAAGTTTTTTGCGATTCCGTCAAATAAAAAGGCCCTGCCGGGGGCAGGGCCTTGCACTTGCTCCTGAGCAACAGCCGTCAAGGCCGCCGCATTAGACGCAGCCGGTCGGTTTCGGGAGGCCCGCCATCTTACAGGCGCCCTTGCCCGGACCTGAGGGGAACAGCTCGTAGATGTGTTTCAGTTTGAAGCCGGTAACCTTGGAGAGCACCCGCACCATCGGGGCGATGCCGTTCTTCTCGTAGTACTCCTGAAGGACCGTGATGACTTTGCGATGCTCATCGCTCAGCTCGTCGATACCTTCCTGCTGCTTGACGTACTGAACCCACTCCTCGCACTTGCCGTCTTCGTAATTGCCGATAAAACCGTCTTCGTCCACCTCAAACGTCTTGCCCATGTATTCAACGTTGGCCATTTAACTGAATCCTCCTTTAAATGAATTTTATTTCGGCATTCAGCCGGTTATACTCATTGGGTAATAATAGATTCGAGACTGTTTATAGCATTGACCATTCAATGTCAATATAAAAGCCGTATTTTCGGGGGCCTGTTCACGGCCCTGAAGCCATGCCCCCGGGGCGGCCGGAAGCAATTGCCGCCTCGCTCCCCCTATCTTTTTGCCCCTTGCGGCCAAGGCTGCACTCGGTTTATTTGAGGGATATGAGCGACCCCTCCGATCATCCCCGCCTGGTGATTATTTGCGGCCCCACCGGCATCGGCAAGACCTCGGCCGCCATCCGTGTGGCCCGACGGTTTAAAGGGGAAATCGTGGGGGCCGATTCCATGCAGATCTATCGCCAGATGGATATCGGCACGGCCAAGCCGACGCCTGCGGAACAGGCCGCAGCCGCCCACCACATGATCGACGTGGCCGATCCGGACGAACCCTTCGACGCCGCGCGCTACGCGGCCATGGCGACGGCGTGCATCCGCCGGCTGCATCGGCAGGGAACCCCGCCGGTGGTGGCCGGGGGGACCGGGTTTTACATCAAAGCCCTCGAATTCGGGCTGTTCGACACCCGGCCGCCCGACCCGCAGGTCCGCCGCCGGCTCGAAGACCGGGCCGATACGGAGGGCATCGGCGCGCTGTATACCGCCTTGCAGTCCGGCGACCCGGCCAGTGCGGCGCGAATCCACCCCCACGACCGCTTTCGCATCATCCGTGCCCTTGAGACCCTGGAAAGCACGGGCCAGCCGATCTCCACCCTGCAGCGCCAACACGGATTCGCGCAAAAGCGTTTTGAGACTTTCAAAATCGGCCTGGCCATCGAGCGCGAGACCCTTTACGCGCGCATCAACCGACGGGTCGAGGCCATGATTGACGAGGGGCTGCTGGGTGAAGTCCGAACACTGCTGGCCCGCGGTTACAGTGCGGATCTCAAGTCGATGCAGGCCATCGGCTACCGGCATATGTGCGCTTATCTTGCCGGCCACATGGCCTGGGACGCCGCCGTCGATCAGATGAAACGCGATACCCGACGCTACGCCAAACGGCAGCTTAGCTGGTTCAAATCCGATCCCGAAATCATCTGGGCGGCACCGGAGGCGCTGGCGCGCTTGGTGCCGGACATTGAAAGGTTCCTGGATAAGTCCGCTCCGGGCTGATCCGCGTCGCCGATCACAGCGCCGCTTCCAAAATGCCTTCCAGGGCGCCCGTTGTCAGTGCGACGGGGTTGCCTTTCATGCTGCTGGCACGCCCGGCTTTGGCCACGGCCGCGTCAAAATCACCCTTTTTAAGGCCCAGGGCGGCAAGCCCCGGCAGCTGCAGCCGGGCCACGAGGTCGCGAATCCACTCGATGCCGTCGTCGATCCGCGCATCCGCACGGCCGGTCAGCAGAACGGCCACTTCCCGGAAGCGGGCCAGCGTGGGAGCGCCCGGGGCCTGAACCTCTAACGCCGCGGCATTGGCTGCCATCACCGCGGGCAGCAGGGCGGCGCAGATCATGCCATGGGGTGCGTTGATCATGCCGCCCAACGGGCCCGCGAAACCGTGAACCGCGCCGAGACCGGCATTGGCGAGGGCCAGCCCCCCGCACAGGCTGGCCAGCGACATGCCTTCGCGGGCCTTCAAATCAGCGCCGTTCTCGAAAGCGCTTAAGAGATGCCCGGCAGCCTGAGCCAGGCCTTCCCGGCAGATACCGTCCGTCAACGGGTTGGCCTTGGAGGAGGTCAGGGCTTCGATGAGTTGGGTTAGAGCGTCCATCCCGGTGCCGGCCGTGACCTGCGGGGACATGGTCAGCGTCAGCTCGGGATCGACGATGGCCAGCGAGGGCATCATGTGCGGACTTCGCAGGCTGACCTTGACCCTATGCTCCGGGGCGGACAATACCGCGTTGCGGGTGACCTCCGCCCCCGTACCGGCCGTGGTGGGCAGCACGATACAGGGCCGGGAGGGTCGGGGCAGGGCCCGACCGCGTCCCACGACCTCGAGATAATCCATCAGCTCGCCCGGATTGGCCAGCATGGCGGCCACGGCCTTTCCGGCGTCGATAACGCTTCCGCCCCCCACCGCCACCACCAGACCGCAGGCCGCTTCGCGCGCCGACGCCATGGCCGTTTCGATCATCCCGATAGTAGGTTCGGTGTCGACGCTGAAAACGACGGCGGATACGCCGTTGGCTTCAAGCCGGGCCTGCAGCGACGCCCAACGCGCGGTGTCGCGACCGGTCACGAAGAGCGCCCGGCGCCCGAGTCTGGCCGCGGCCTCCCCGAGCCGGGACGCTTCCCCGCAACCGAACCGGATCTTTCCGGCCGTCTGGAACTGAAAAGGGTTCATGGGGGCCTCCTTAAACCGGTTGTCACGCCTGCGCGCGACAGGGCGCAAGCCGGCAGGCGCTTTACAGGTTTTCTTATTTGTAATACGAAATGGCGGCAAAAACGCGCTTGTATTCTGCTGGCGGCCACGCCCAGATGCACGCGCGTAGATGCCCGCCGCCCATCGACAGCGCGAAGGGTGGTCAATGGGGCCCAGACGCCATTTACAACCGGGAGACACCTCCATGCCCAAGACAGCCATCATCACCGGCGGCACGCGCGGTATCGGCAAAGCCATCGCCATCGAGCTGGCCCGCAATGGCTATCACATCGTGGCCAACTACCATTCGAACGCGGCCTCCGCCGATGAAACCCGGGCGGCCGTCGAAGCGATCGGCGGCACGATCGAAACGCTGGCCTTCGACGTGGCCGATGCCGCGCAAACCGGGCCGGCCATGAAAGCCATCATCGACCGGGCCGCGAGCATCGATGTCCTGGTCAACAACGCCGGCATCACGGCCGACAACCTGTTTCTCATGATGAAGCCCGCCCAATGGGCCGCGGTGGTCGACGTGGCGCTGAAGGGGTTCTACAACGTGACCAAACCGGTCATCAAACAAATGGTCCGCCAGAAAAGCGGCGCCATCGTCACGATCTCATCCGTTGCCGGGATAACGGGCAACCGGGGCCAGGTCAATTATTCCGCGGCCAAAGCCGGCCTGATCGCTGCCAGCAAATCCCTGGCGGCCGAGGTCGGACGCCTCGGCATTCGCGTCAATGCGGTGGCGCCCGGCCTGATCGCGACCGAGATGATCCAGGATGTTCCCGTGGACGGTCTCAAGCAAATGATTCCCATGGCGCGCGTCGGCCAGCCGGATGAAGTGGCGACGCTCGTGCGATTCCTGTGCTCGGAGGACGCCTCGTACATTACCGGTCAGGTCGTCGGGGTCAACGGCGGCATGTGCTGAACACGCCGGCACCGCGATCACACACAACCGCCCTGGCGGCCGGCCCGGGCGCTATTTGGGCGGCAGACGCCGGGCGCAGCGGTCGCCGAGCGCCAACCATTCGCTTAATGCCGCGGGGCCGCGGCACCCGTCCGGGGCCACCATGACCCATCCTTTCATCGGCCGGCCGGTGATATCCAGCGGGCGGACGTGTTCCTGCGTCAGATAGGGCGCCGCCGCCCTGGCGTCGCCCAACCGGAC
>CAYMAR010000258.1:1814-5822 GCA_964388465.1 uncultured Desulfobacteraceae bacterium | reverse complement strand
TGTTGATCCGATAGGCCGCCACCGGATTGAGGCCGAAAGTCAGAAACTGGCCTTCTTGGAAATAGTACCGGCCGGCCCAGTCGTCATCATATTCCAGCCCGAGACCGAAATAGGATCCGGCCGCCACCCCGAGTTTAAAGTCCGGAGACAGGTTGTGGACGTAATATAGGGTCGCCGCCGGCGTCAAATAGCCCGCATTCCCACCGTTGCCACCGCCAAAGGAGTCTTCGTTGACATCAAACTTGATCTGCGGAAGCAGGACCTGGGCCCCCACCGTCATCTGGGATTCGTCCAGTCGCGTCATGCCTGCCGGATTGCCGCCGGCCGTGGAGGCATCCGTGGCCAGTGCGGCCCGCCCGGCACCAGCGGTTCCCAGATCCGGCGTTCCGCCTTCGTAGAGCCAGAGACCGGCGGCCCGGACAGCAGGACTCATTGTCAAAGTGATCAGCACCGCCGTGAAAATCTTTCGCCAGAAATAGCGCATAGGCCCTCCGTCGCAAAAAGGGTTCACCGTACCGGGCGATTCCCAAAACGACCTTCTATCTCAGCTGGAATGGGTAAATGATCCTCCAGTCCTTCCGCATATCGACCACCGTCCAGCCGTTGGCCTCGGCCGCATCGAGCGCTTTGTCGAGACGACCGACATGGGATTGGCGGTCATACGCCCATTCCCTTTCGGAATCGGTATGTCGGACGATGAGCATGAAACGTGCGCCGTCTCCGGCCGCCGTCCATTGCAGCATCTGCAGGTCGCCGTCGGAATTGCCGAAGGCTGCAATGGGGCGGCGGCCGATATGCTGATGAATGCCGACCGGCTTGCCGGCCTTGTCATCGATAAAATTGATTTGCGGCAGGCGGATCAAAACGGGCGCGTCATCGCGCAGTTCGAATCGGGTCTTGATACTCGAGCCCACCACCTGTTCCGGCGGGATACCATAGACCCGTTCAGTCCAGGGCCGCATGAACTCGATCCCGCCGCCCGACACGATAAAGGTCTTGAAGCCGTTGCGGCGCAGGTAGGTTAAAACCTCCAGCATCGGCTGAAAGACCAGATCCGTGTATGGCCGCTGGAAACGGGGGTGCCGTGCCGCTGCCAGCCAGCTTCGGACGATCTGTTCGAATTCCGCCGTCGTCATGCCGCCGTGCGTCGCCATCACGAGGTCCAGCAACCCCTTCTTGCCCGATGCGACCAGCGCCGGCATGTCGCCCTCAAGCACCACATTGAAAGGCTGGGTGTGCTTCCATTCGGGATGCTGCGGCGCCAGGGTCTTGACGCGATCGATCGCAAACAGAAGCTGGAAATAAGCGGGTTTTTCGCTCCAGAGCGTGCCGTCGTTGTCGAAGACGGCGACGCGTTCTTCGGGCGCCACAAAGTCAGGACCGCCGGAAGACGTGACGCGCCTCACAAAATCCATGATGGCTTTTTTGGGAGGGCCTTCATTCCAGGATGGCAGGGGATCGCCTGCCGCCGGTGCACCAGGTGCCGCGGCCAGCAGCACCCCGCAGAGGGTCGCCCAGAGGAATCTCCTGATCGGTCGCCATACGAAAACGGCTGGGGTCATCGTCGCACCTCCGTATTTAAGGATAGCGATAGTCGCTTCAGGATGAACCTGAGGCTGTTGATAAGCCGGGGGCCTTGACGACCGCCTGTCCTCCCAGCGATCGCGTCGGCGGCGACGGGCGGCACGGGCGCCGCGTTTCAGTGACGTCCCGCGCCGCCCACCGGCTGCCGGATGCAGGACACGCCCCCCCAGAGCGCTATCGGGCCCCTGCGGGCTGTTGCAGTTTTTCCATTACCTGATCAAGACTGAAACTGGCCGGCTTCTGGCGCGGCGGAAACGCCTTGAACGTCGCAAGGAAGTTGCCGACATAGGCTTGTGCCGGCACCAGCAAATACGCCCGGTCGAGCATCCAGTCGTAGTAGGTGTTGGAGGTAATGGGCGCCCGTTCGTAGGGGTCGCGCCGCAGGTTCAGGATCAGCGGCACCCGCAGCGGCAGGAAAGGCTCCATCCAGACCCGAAAGGTTCCCGCCGTCTTCTGCTCCATAAAAATCAATTTCCAGTCCTGATATCGAAGGGCGGTCAGGTCACCGTCGTCGGAGAAGTAGAAGATTTCCTTGCGAAGCCCGTTCTTTTCCTTCCCGGTGAGCAAGGGCAGGTAGTTGTAGCCGTCCAGATGGACCTTGTAGGTCCGCCCGATGCTTTTGACGCCCCCCTTCTTGAGCTTGTCTTTGATGTCCGGATCACCGGCCGCCGCCAGGAAGGTCGGCAGCCAATCCATGTGGTGCATGATGTCGTTGGACACGGCGCCGGCCTCAATCTTGCCCGGCCAGCGCACCATCGAGGGTACCCGCCAGCCCCCCTCCCAGTTGGTGTTTTTCTCACCGCGAAAAGGCGTGGCGGCCGCGTCCGGCCAGGTGTTGTAGTGGGGGCCGTTGTCGGTGGAGTAAAACACGATGGTGTTGTCGGCGATACCGAGTTCGTCTAACAGCTTCAGGAACTTGCCCACGTGCATGTCATGCTCAACCATGCCGTCGGCGTATTCATCCTGTCCGGAGACGCCGCGCAGCGCCTCTTTCACGTGGGTGCGGAAGTGCATGCGGGTGCCGTTCCACCAGACAAACCAGGGATTACCGGCCTTATGCTGCTCTTTGATGAAAGCGATGGCGCGATCGGATGTTTCGTCGTCCACGGTTTCCATACGCTTTTTGGTCAGCGGTCCGGTGTCCTCGATCTTCTGCGTGCCGTCCGCGTTGGCCCAGGAATGGATGACGCCCCGCGGGCCGAACTTTTCGCGAAAGGTTTGGCCGTCGGCCAAAACGGCATCACCCGGGTAATCCTCGTTCTCGGGCTCCTCTTCGGCATTGAGGTGGTAGAGGTTGCCGAAGAACTCGTCGAAACCATGATTGGTGGGCAGATGCTCGTCGCGATCGCCCAGATGGTTCTTGCCGAACTGGCCCGTCGCGTAGCCCTGGGCCTTCAGCAGGGCGGCAATGGTGGGGTCCTCCTCTTTCAACCCCAATTCGGCCCCAGGGAGGCCCACTTTGGAAAGACCGGTGCGGAACACGCTCTGGCCGGTGATAAAGGAAGAGCGACCGGCGGTGCAGCTCTGTTCGCCGTAATAGTCCGTGAAGATCATTCCCTCCTGGGCCACGCGGTCGATGTTGGGGGTCCGATATCCCACCATCCCCATCGTATAGGCGCTGATGTTGCTCTGGCCGATGTCATCGCCCCAGATCACCAGGATGTTGGGCTTGCTCTGGGCCGCGGACAGCGACGCCGAGCAGACCAGCGCCAGCAATATAATCAGCGTCTTCAACATGAACTTGCCGGTGATAACTTTCATTCCAGCCTCCTTTCTGTATTTGAAAATACGGGCAAAGAAAAATCGTACCCCAATACGACTTCCATATCGAAAATTCTCTGCCGGACGATTCTCGGCATTGTGTGCATTCCGGGTACCCTGTCGTGATAGAATCCGGTGTTACGGCATCATTGGCTGGTCTGGCAACCGGCCGTCCGATCGATCACGACCGAAGGCGTCAACCTCAACCGGTGAATCAGGCGCCCGATGGGGCCATGCGGTTGGCGACGGCGGCTTCGAGCGTGGCTCACGCCCGACGTGACGGGCTTGCAACATGGCAATGGGGGCCGTACGATCAGGCGCGCCGGTAAAGGGCGTCAGCGCGAGCGCCTGAGCCATGCCGTGTTTGCCTAAGGCAAGCCTGTTTCCAACCGTGCGGACCTGACTTTCCTGAACGCATCACACGAATGGATGGGCCCGAATCAAACGATGTCTTCGGGCATGCAAGGTAGAACGCACCGCCAAGATATTGGAGAGGCCTTGATTTCGAGCGTCGGAGCGCGGTTGGTGGTGGAGGATCCGGTCGTAAAGAATCTTGTAGGGTGCGTTATGGCTTTTGAAAAATCGCCAATCTGCAAACCACTGTCGTAAATCGCTTGAGACGCAACCGTTAATGACATCCGGATGGTGATGACGATGCAATCA
>CAYMAR010000258.1:0-1714 GCA_964388465.1 uncultured Desulfobacteraceae bacterium | reverse complement strand
GGTCAAAACCAATCCCCAGCCGCCACTCAATATTTATCGATGTGGTTCAGGATATCATGCCCGATTCGCCTATTGGGATGACGTGCGACCATTTCCTCTGCGATCTTGCGGGCTTTCGGCAACTGACGGCGCTTTAGATAAAAGTCGGCCAGTGCAAACAGGTAGTCCAGATTGTCCGGTTCGATCGCCAGCGCCGCCCGCAAGGCCGCTTCGGCCTCGGCATCCCTTTCTAACCGCTTGAGCAGTAAACCAAGGTTGTATTTGATCCGGGCCTGCTCCGGCATGCCGTTGGCGGCAATTTCCAAATGCACGGCCGCGGTTTCGTACTGCGCTGTTTCCGCGAGCAGCAATCCCAGCGAGTAGTGTGCCTGGTAAAGCGCCGGATGCGCTGTGACCGCCTCGCGCAGCAGGGTCTCGGCCGCTTCTTTCTGACCCATCTGGTTTTTCAGCATGGCCAGGTTGACCTGGGCCGGATAAAACAGACGATCGATTTCAAGGGCCGCCCGGAAATTTTCCTCCGCCTTGTCGGGGCTGCTTCAAGGCCACATAGAGATTGGCCAGGTTGTAGCGGCCAAATGCGAAGTTCGCCGAATATTCCATGGATTGCTGATAGCCGCGCAGGGCGACCCTATAGGCCTTTGTCTGGGGTTCATCCAGCGCGGGGCCGTTGATTTCGGTCATCCGCCGGACGGCCTCGTTGCGCACGGCCTTGACCGGATCGTAGAGCATGGCGGCCAAGAGTCTGGTCTGGCGTTCGCGGTCGGAAGAATTGAGATGCTGGACCGCGGTCCGGCGAATCAGGGCCTCGTCGTCCATCAGTGCCCGTTCATACGCCTGGGTGGTCTCTTCGCCGGGGTAGGCCGCCAGGAGCGACAGCGCCGTGGCGCGCACAATCACCGGATACAAGGGATCGGCCGCCAGCGCGGTGTGCGATCCGTCTGACCGCTTGCGGGCCTCCGCCAGGGTGAGGCCGTAATGGCCCCGGCGCCCGGGGCCGTACCACTTGGTGATATGTTCGTCACTCCACCGGGTGGTCTTATCGACGTGACAGCGGTTGCAGGCGTTGGGTGTACCTATTTTGATACTGAGATCAGGTCGCGGTATCCGAAAGCTATGGTCTGCACGGTAGTCAATCACCATGTAAGGGCGCTCTGGCATATGGCACTGGACACATTCGGCGCCGCTGCCCACAACAAACAGAACCTCGCCATCCGCCGATTTGATGGGTTCCCCTTTTTCGCCGTTTTTCTTGTGGAAATGGTGTGCCTTGGTGTCATAAGTGCTGGCCCGATGACATTGCAGGCAAAGTGCATTGCCCTCTTTGACCCTTTCAACGCTGTGCACATCATGGCAATCGCTGCAGCGTACGTTGCGGGCGTACATCTTGCTCTGGGTAAAGGAACCGTAAACGTAAACCTCTTCGAGGATTTGGCCGTCGGCAAAATACAGCTCAGGTGTAAGCAGACTGGGTAGAAGGCTGTCGAGAAGATCCAGTTCGGCATGCGTATAGTCGCCAAGTATCGCGCGCCTAGGGTGGCAGGGCGCGCACAACTCTACTTGTTGCCGTGAATCCATGCCCTTTGCTTTGACCACCAGTTCATAATTTACGCTTTGGGGTCGGGCCATATCCGGGAGTTCCGCCCATCCCACGTGACGGGAACCAGGTCCGTGGCATGCCTCACAGTTGACGTCGATTTCAGACCACGTGGTTTGA
>CAYMAR010000257.1:0-5859 GCA_964388465.1 uncultured Desulfobacteraceae bacterium | reverse complement strand
GATTCAGACAGCGGACCTCGACGTCCTCCATTTCCCCGATGGTTCGCTGGTAGCGGGCGTCAAGCCTTTCGACCTCGCGCAGCAGGCGGTTTCGGGCTTCGGAGGGCAGCGCGACGGCCGCCAGCGCCTGCCGTCGGGATTCCAGTTCACGCTCGAGGGTGATCAGGTGCTGATCGAAGACAAAGAGATCGGCCCGACAGCCCGCCAGGCGCATGCCCCGGGCGCGTCCGGCCAGAAAGGCTTTTTCCGTGTCGAGCGGACAGACGTGATGGTAAACCCGGCCGCTTCTGCCGACCTGAAAGCCGTTGCCGTCGGTGCAATAGATCTGCAAACCCGCCCGGCGCCCCGCTTCGTAAGCATCGCGATCCGGCGGTCGTTCCGCTTCGCGGCAGGCGGCGCGGTAGCTTTCGAAAACCGATACAGGGGCGCCGACCCGGCCATCGCGGTGGCCGAGGCTGAACCAGTCGGTCGTCCGGCAGTCTTCGATGGACGAATGGGCGCAGCCGACAAGCGCTGCGGTCAGGGCGACGAACCGGATGAAACGTGCGGTGCGCATGACGTGCCTATCCCTCCAGGGGCAAATGTCTTTTCAACGCCCACCAATGCGGGCTGGAGTTGCTGATATCATATCGCGGGGCGGAACAACAGACCGCCCGGTTGCACGATGGCGATCCAAGGAAATGCTTGCCAAATCGTCCGGAACCGTTTTAGATACGAAACGCTCATCCCTGGTCGCGCGGGTCCGGTTATCCGGGCCGCGCATCGATCGCTGCAGCGCTTGGCCGCTGCAAGCGTTTCGCGGGGCCGCATGGCCCGCCAATCCATTGCCGGCGTCATGTCCCTGTTGTTTCCCGTGCGGGTTGCCCCGACGCTTTGGGGGCGCGCAAAAATTCGACACCGACGATGGGAAGGGCGTCTTTTGATCCACACCGAACCGCAAATCGCCATCGGCATCCTGAACGGCTATCCGCGCGCCAGCCGCGATAACTTCGAGCGCAGCGGGGTCGGACACCCCCACGATCTCTTCAGGGATTTTCTCAGCCGTTATCTTCCGGGTGCCGCCGTAACGATCTGCTTCGTAGCCGACCGGGATCAGCCCCTGCCGGCCGGAACGGCGCTCCGGTCCTATAGCGGGTTCATCTGGACGGGCTCCGATCTGACCATCTACGACCGTTCGGACCGGCGGGTGACGCGCCAGATCGAGCTGGCTCAGGCCATTTTCGCCGGCGGCGTACCCATGTTCGGCAGCTGTTGGGGGGTGCAGATGGCGGCGGTCGCCGCGGGCGGCGAGGTGGCCAAAAACCCCAAGGGACGCGAATGGGGGATCGCCCGCGACATCACCCTGACCGCCGATGGCCGCCGATCGCCCCTGATGGCCGGCAAGCCGGCGCGTTTTGACGGTTTCATCATGCATCTGGACGAGGTGACGCGACTGCCGGCGGGCGCCCGGCTGCTGGCCGTGAACGCGCACACACGGGTGCAGGCGCTGGAGGTTCGCATGGGGGCGGGCGTTTTCTGGGCCACCCAGTACCATCCCGAATACAATCTGGACGAAATGGGACGCCTGATTTCCGCCCGGGCCAAGCCCCTGGTGACGGAAGGTTTCTTCGACGCGGAAAGGGACGTGCAGGCGTATGCCGACCAGATGATGGCGCTGCACCGCCAGCCCCGGGCGGCCGATCTGGTGGCCGCCCTCGAGGTGGATGAAACAATTCTGGATCCGACCCTGCGCGAACAGGAACTACGCAACTGGATCGACAACCTGGTTTTGCCCCGGGCCGGATAAGGACCGCGGAGCGAATGCCGGCCGCGGCTTGTGCGGCGCAGCGCATCGTTTTCAGGGGAGGCCTAACGCACCGCCAACATATTGCCGACCCTAATGCCCGTTGGGCCTCGCGTCGCCATTACGGCGGCGCCGGAATGTTTTTTTCCCAATAAGGAGCCACATGAAAGGAGACGCACGATGAAAAACCGGAACTGGATGGTGGCGATGATCGCCGTCGCATTGTTACTGGCCGTGACCGGGCCGGTCGCCGCGGAAACGCTGGAACTCCTGACCTGGAAGGGTTATGCGCCCGCCGAATTGATTGACAAATTCCAGAAGGAAACCGGCATCACGGTCAAGCCGACCTATACCAACAACGAGGAGCTGATCGCCAAGCTGCGCGCCACGCGCGGGGCCGGCTTCGACCTGGCCCAGCCCAGCCAGGATCGCATTTCCTCGGTGCAGGCCAAGTACAAGCTCTATCAGCCGATGGACTACGGCCAAATCGAGGCGGATCAGATCATCGCCTCCATGCTGGAAGCCGTAAAAATGAACACCCTGGTGGACGGCAAGAGTTATGCCGTGCCGCACGTCTACGGAACCTCCGGGCTGATCGTCAATCGCAAGATGGCCGCGGATGCCGCTGACTATACGGATCTGCTCGACGCGAAGTACAAGGGCCGCGTCAGCTACCGCCTCAAACGGCCCACGCTGATCGCGATGGCCTTTGCCTCCGGCAAGGACCCCTTCGCCCTCTATGGCGATGCCGCGGCCTATGAGACGCTGATGCAGGATGTCGGCCAGAAGCTGATCGACGCCAAACCCGTCGTTAAAACCTACTGGACCAACGGGGATGCCCTGCTGCAGAGCATGCGTTCCGGCGAGGTCCACCTGGCCATGGCCTGGGACAACGGGGGCTGGAAGCTCAATGCCGAGAACCCGGAGATCGACTTCGTGGCGCCCAAGAGCGGGGCCCTGGGCTGGATCGACACCTTCGCCATCCCGGCCAAAGCCAAGAACACGGCGGCGGCCTATAAATGGATCAATTTCATGCTGCGGCCCGAAAACGCGGCCGTGTTCACGAACATGGAGAAATACGGCACGGCCTCCAAGGGCGCTATCCAGTTGTGCGATCCGGCGGTACGTGCCAATTTCGAGCGCAGCTTCTCGGCCGCGGACATCGATAACATCAAGTGGTATCCGCCGGTGCCGGCCAAACTCGAGCAGATCGAAGGCATGATTCTGGACAAGGTCAAAGCCGCCAACTAAACCGCCACCCAACGGCCGCGGCCGGCTTGGGGACGCCCCCGGCCGGCCGGGCAGGCCGGGATGATTTTATGGCCATCGATCTCGCTGTCGACAAAGTCAGCAAACGCTTTGGTGACTTCACCGCCGTTGAAAAAGTCTCCTTCGAGGTGCCGCAGGGGCATTTCTTCTCCATCCTGGGGCCTTCGGGTTGCGGCAAGACCACGCTGCTGCGGATGATTGCCGGTTTCACGCCGCCCAGTGACGGCCTGATCGCCATCCGTGGCCGGGACATGCAGGGCGTCGTGCCCAATCGCCGGCCGGTGAACCTGATCTTTCAGCACCTGGCCCTCTTTCCCATGATGTCCGTGGGGCAGAACATCGCCTTCGGCCTCGAGCGCCGCCGGGAGAGGCGCGACGTCATCCAGCGCAAGGTGGCCCGGATCCTTGAACGGGTGGGGCTTCCCGGTTTCGAGGCCAAGAAGATCGATCAACTCTCCGGCGGTCAGCAGCAGCGCGTGGCCATCGCCCGCTGTCTGGTGCTGGAGCCCGCTGTTTTGCTGCTGGACGAGCCCCTGGGGGCGTTGGATCTCAAACTGCGGGAACAGATGAAGGTCGAACTCAAGAAACTCCAGGCCCAGGTGGGCACGACGTTCGTCTATATTACCCACGACCAGTCCGAGGCCCTGGTCATGTCCGATGCCGTCGCCGTCATGAACGGGGGGCGCTTCGAACAGGTGGACACCCCGCAGAATCTCTACCACCATCCGCAATCCGCCTTCGTGGCGCGCTTCGTAGGCGAGAACAACACCTGGACGGGGCGGGTGCGCGGGGGCGATGCCGCCGCCCTGCAAATCGACACCGATGACGGTCACCGGTTTGTCTGCCGCGCCGCCGCATCCCTGTATACCGGGAGCCTGGTCGAACTCTTCATCCGGCCGGAAGCGCTGCTGATCGAACCGGACATGGCGATCGCCGATCTCAACCGCTTCGAGGTGCAGGTCAAGGCGCTTCTCTTCGATGGCGCCAACAGCCGC
Organism: uncultured Desulfobacteraceae bacterium; assembly: GCA_964388465.1. Taxonomy (GTDB): domain Bacteria; phylum Desulfobacterota; class Desulfobacteria; order Desulfobacterales; family UBA5852; genus JABZFP01. Next base: position 1,812 of record CAYMAR010000257.1, on the reverse strand, counting down.
CTGCTGGCCCGGCCGTCGAAGACGGATACCGAACTGCTGATCGCTCTGCCCCAAAACCGCCAATACGACCACATCCGGGTCGGCGACCGCATCGCGGTGGGCTGGGCGCCCGCCTCGGGGATCTGTTTCGCCGCATCATGAATCCGTACCGCCGATATCGCTTTTCACTGCCGCTGATCCTGTTCCTGTCGCCGGTGCTGCTCTGGCTCGTCCTTTTGATCGTCCTGCCGCACGTGGAACTGCTGCTCATGTCGCTCCGGGTCGAGGGCGATGACGGCGGGCTTTCCTGGAGCCTGGCCAACTATCGGCAGTTTTTCGACGAACCGATCTATTGGCTGACCTTCGTGCGCACGGCGGTCTATGCCATCCTGGTGACGGTTCTGACCTTTCTGGTGGCCCTGCCCGTGGCCTTTTATATCACCAAGGTGGTCTCGCCGCGTCTTCAGGGGTTTCTGCTGCTGCTGCTCCTGATGCCCTTCTGGGTGAGCGAGCTGGTGCGGGTCTACGGCTGGATGATCCTCCTGCGCGAAAGCGGGGTCATCAACCACTTCCTGGTGGGGCTCGGGCTCTGGGGGCAGCCCGTGGAGATGCTCTACAACGACGTGACCATGGTCATGGGGCTGGTCTACACCTCGATGCTCTTCATGGCCGTGCCCCTGGTCTCGGTTCTGGAAAGTCTGGACGACAGTTTGATCGAGGCGGCCTACGACCTGGGGGGCAACATCGCCATCATCGTCTTCCGGATCGTGATCCCCCACGCCATGCCCGGTATCGTATCGGGCTGCATCGTGGTGTTCATGCTGACCTTGGGCAATTATCTGACCCCCAACCTGCTGGGGGGCAAAAACTCGCTCTGGTTCACCGAGCAGATCTACAACCAGTTCATCGCCAGCTTCAACTGGAACCAGGGGGCGGCATTCGGCTTTCTGCTTCTGCTGCTATCCTCCCTGGTGATCTGGGCGGGACTCAAACTCACCCGCCAGAAACTGAGTCAGGTGGTCCAATGATCCGCACGCTGCCCCAGGGTTCCGTCTACCGTTTCGGCTACCGCGCCTACATTCTGACCTACTTCGCCTTTCTCTTCGCGCCGCTGGTGGTGACCTGTATCCTGGCCTTCAACGACTCCCAGTTCCCGGCCCTGCCCTGGAAGGGGTTCACCCTCGAATGGTTTTTCGGTGATCTGCCGCACCGGATCGGGATCTTCAACGACCGGGTCAATCTCGACAGCATCTGGGTGAGTTTCCAGGTGGCTTTCGGGGTGACCCTGGCAGCCACCGCGGTGGGCACGTGCGCGGCCTTTCTCTTCGAACAGGAAGAATTCCCCTGTAAGCCGCTGCTCTATTTCCTGATGCTCGCCCCCCTCGTTATCCCGGGGGTTATCCTGGGTATTTCGATCCTGCTCTTCGCCAATTCGCTGGGTCTTTACTTCGAAAACCGCTGGGGTCTGGACATTCCCCTGTTCCGTCCAGGCTTCTGGCTGGTGGTGCTGGGGCAGTTCGCCTTTATTACCACGCTGGTGACGCTGATCGTCTCCGCCCGGCTGCGCAAGTTCGACCGCACGCTGGAGGAGGCCGCCATGAATCTCGGCGCCGGCCGCCTGGCGGTGATCTGGCACATCACGCTTAAATATCTTCGGCCGGCCATCATCGGCGGGGCGGCCGTCGCCTTTCTGATGTCCTTCGAGAATTTCAACACCACCCTGTTTCTGGTGGGCTCGGAAACCACCCTGCCCATCAACCTCTACCTCCAGGTGCGCGACGGCAGCACCCCGGTGATCAACGCGATCTCTTTTCTGCTCATCGTGGGGACGTC
>CAYMAR010000256.1:0-5895 GCA_964388465.1 uncultured Desulfobacteraceae bacterium | reverse complement strand
TTGAACCAGTGACTTCTACCGTGTGAAGGTAGCACTCTCCCACTGAGTTAACCGCCCTGAATCTTAATAGTCGACAAGCTCCTTGAGTTCTTTCCCCACCTTGAAAAAGGGAAGTCTTTTGGCCGGGACGCGGATCTGGTCGCCGGTTTTGGGATTGCGTCCGAGATAGGATTTGTAGGTGTTGACCGTAAAACTGCCGAATCCCCTGATTTCGACCCGACCGCCGTTGCAAAGCGAGTCTTCAATCGAGCCGAAGAAAACGTTGACAATTTTTTCCGCTTCCTGGCGGCTGAGATCATCCTTGTCCTTGAGGGCTGTCATCAAATCTGATTTGTTCATTAAGGCTCCTTGTGCCCTGGTCCGCATCCCGGAAAGTAAATCCCGAGGAGCCTTTATAGACGGCGGGCCTAAACGAAGTCAAGTGGTTTTTTGGGGGGTTTAGAGAAATATACAAATTATTTCCACAGGTTATATCTGCAACAACCATGCCTTGCAGGCCCGCGTCGAGGCATGGGCGCAACCTGCCTATCCTGGTGTGTGGCGCTGGTCCGAATCGTCATCGGGTGGCGGCGGCGGGGGGTCTGTCTCGCTTTGAGACACATTGGTATTTTCTTCCGGAGGGGCGGACATCGCGGGCTGTCCCCCGCCCGAACCGGCAAAGGTTTCGTCCTGATGGGCCTGCGCGGCATCTGCCGCGTCCGAGGAAGGCGCCTGGGACGGCGGCGGAGGGGGCGCATTCGTCGGCCCATCTGTGTCGATTGAGACATCGTCGCCCGCAGGGGCTGCGGCCGACGCCGCCGCCAGCTGGCTGGCATCTTCCAGTTCGATGTCATCGGCGCTGTCCGCCAGACCCAACGATGATATTTCTTTGGGGGAGGGCAGGTCCCTCAGATCCTTGAGATTGAAAAGCTCGAGAAATTCTTTGGTGGTGCCGTAAATCATGGGACGTCCGGGAATGTCTTTGCGGCCCAGGACGCGAATGAGCTTCCTTTCGAGCAACAGGCGCAACACGCCGCCGCTGTCGACGCCGCGGATGTGTTCGATATCGGCTCGGATGATGGGCTGCTTGTAGGCGATGATCGCCAGTGTCTCGAGAGCGGCGCGGCTCAAACGCGTGGGTGACGGTTTGAGTAGTTTCTTGATCCATTCGCTGCAATCGGGGTGGGTCCGGAACTGAAAGCCGCCGGCGACTTCCTGGAGCACGAATCCGCCCTGGCGATCTTCGTATTCGCCCCGAAGTTCCGTGAGGGCCAGAAGGATATCGCGACGGTCGACATCTTCCAGGATCGCCTTGAGACGATCGGCGGAAAGCGGGGTCTCGGAAACGAAAATCAGGCTTTCGATGATTGGCTTCAGGTTTTCCATCATTGGTAGAACAGTCGGATGACACTTGTCTGGACCTGCTGGCTGATGCGCAACAAATTGAGTTTGACCATTTCCAAAACAGCCAGAAAGGTGACAATGACCTCGTTTTTGGTTGTCTGTTTTTCAAACAATTCTTCGAAAGTCAACGAGTGCTTGCGCTCGAAAAGGTCCACGAGTTGATTGATGCGCTCCTTCACGGAAATGGTTTCGGTTTGAAGGTCGACATGATGTTCGCCGGCGACGTTATCCAATATCCGCCGGAAGGCATCGATGAGCTCAAAAAGGCCGACGCGTATTTCCGCTGCTTCACCGCCGGTGTCGATCGGCCCCGGGGTCAGGGGGCGAATAAAGGTCCGATCCCCCAGGAGATCCCGTGAAGCCAGTTGCTCGGCGGCCGATTTCATCTGCAGGTATTCGATCAGCGGCCGGGCGATTTCGTCGCGCGGGTCCTCTTCCCCGTCTTCATCCCCCTCGTAGGCCGGCAGCAGCATGCGGGACTTGATCTGGGCCAGGGTCGCCGCCATGACGATGAACTCGCCGGCAAATTCGATATTCATGGCCTTCATCCATTCCAGATAGTCGAGGTATTGCTGGGTGATGAGGGCAATCGGAATATCGTAGATTTCCACCTCGTTCTTCTTGATCAAATGAAGCAGAAGATCCATCGGGCCTTCGAATACATCTTCCAACTGCACTTGGTAGAAATCGGACGGAATGGCTTCCATGGGAACGCCCTCGATCAAAAGATAGCTTGTCAGGCCGGGGTGGCGTTATACGTCTACGGACGCTGTCCTGAAAACGGCGATGCCCGGCCGCGCGGATATCCAGGGACCCGCCTTTAGGATGTTTTGGCTTCAGCGCACGGCCTGGACGCCGACGGCTTGACGGATTTCCGCCAGAAACGGACGGCTGAACTCCCGGGCCTTGCGGGCGCCTTCGATCAGAATGTTTTCGATGTGGTCCGGATTCGCAATCAGCTCCGCGTAGCGTGTCCGCGGGGTTTCCAGCAGCTGGTCGAGGTATTCGAACAGGATCTGTTTCATTTCCCCCCAGGCAATCCCCCGGGCATAGCGGTCGCGCAGGGCCGCGGTCTCCTCCGATGTGGCAAAGGCACGGTAGATTTGGAACAACGTGCAACGGTCCGGATCCTTGGGCTCATCCGGTCCCTGGGAGTTGGTTTTGATCTTCATGATCAGTTTGCGCAGCCGCTTGGCCGGCGCGAACAGGGGGATCGTGTTGTTGTAGCTTTTGCTCATCTTGCGTCCATCCAGACCCTGCAGGACCGCGGTGCTATCGCTGGTGACCGCTTCGGGCAGCACAAACGTCTCGCCGAACGTGTGATTGAAGCGCATGGCAATATCGCGGGCCATTTCCAGGTGCTGGACCTGGTCCTTGCCCACGGGCACTTTGTTGGCTTTGAACATGAGGATATCGGCCGCCATCAGCACCGGGTAGCAGAACAGGCCCATATTGATGCCCTTGTCGGGGTCTTTGGCTTTGAGTGTTTCGTTGTCCTGGACCGCGGCCTTGTAGGCATGGGCCCTGTTCATCAAGCCTTTGGCCGTCATGCAAGTCAGAATCCAGGTCAATTCGGGGATTTCGGGGATGTCGGTCTGGCGATAGAAGATCGAGCGATCGGTATCCAGCCCCAGGGCCAGCCAGGTGGCCGCCACTTCCAGGGTCGACTGCCGCAGTACCTTGGGGTCGTGGCATTTCACCAGGGCGTGATAATCGGCCAGGAAGTAAAAACTCCTGGAATCAGCCTGCTGACTGGATTGGATCGCCGGTCGGATGGCCCCGACAAAATTGCCGATGTGGGGCGTGCCCGTCGTGGTGATGCCGGTCAGAATGGTATCCATGATTTTCAACGCTTACCGTCTCCCATCTGTGGTCAGGCCGCGCCGATGAGTCGGCGGGCGAGCAACGTTTCTTCCTCACGGGTCTCGACGCGGCCGTTCAGGCGGGCGTCCAGCAGTTCCTCCAGAATCTGGCGATAGCGTGGCCCGGGCGGCAGCCCCAACGCCTTGAGGTCGCGGCCTTTGAGAAAAGGCTGAATAAAACGCAAATGCACGCAGTAGTGTGATATCGCCTTGCGCACCTTTTCCGATTTGGCGGCGGCCATCATGAATAGAATCATTTCGATGCGGAACTCAGCCAGCCTTCGGTAGAGGCGGCTGTTATCCGGGGGGAGTTTTCGTTCCAGTGAATTCAGGCGCCTTTCAGCCTTGAAACGCCCCTTGGTGAAAAGAGCCTGCACACGCGGGGGTAACTCGAAACGCCGGCAGATTTCCCTGGTGGTCTCCCGATCACAGGAACGGATCATTCCCATGAAATAAACGGACCACTTCATATAGGATTCCTCCAGAAAAAGCAAATCGTACCAGGCGACGACCCTTTTGATTGAGCCAAAGAGGTCAACCATTGCGGGGGTCCATTCGATCGAGGGGTGGACCACCTTGAGCAGGTCATAGTCCCGCAGACGGGCCACGGCCGGGCCGGGGTTGTCTTCTGAGAGAATCTGCCGCAGTTCGGTAAACACGCGTTTGCCGCTCAAGCGCCTGAAAAAATCCATTCGAACGGCATTCGCAATCAGATTGGCCGTGAGTTTGCCGATCGAAAAACCGAAACGCTGCTCGAACCGGATGGCCCGGAAGGCACGTGTCGGGTCCTCGACAAAGCTCAGGTTGTGCAGCACGCGAATCGTTTTTTCCTTGAGATCTTTCTGGGCCGAGAAAAAATCGATCAGGGTTCCGAATTTGGCCGGATTCAGGTGGATGCACAGGGTGTTGATGCTGAAGTCCCGCCGGTAGAGGTCAAGTTTGAGGGAACTCATCTCGATCGTCGGCAGGGCGGCCGGGAATTTGTAATACTCCATGCGCGCCGAGGCGACATCGACTTTGTAGCCATTGGGAAAAATGACGACGGCCGTGCCGAATTTGGCATGGGTATGGACCCGCGCGCCCGTCTTTTGGGCATAGCGGCGGGCGAAAGCGATCCCGTCGCCTTCGATGACGATGTCCACGTCCTCGTTGCGGCGATAGAGGAACAAATCCCGCACGAATCCCCCGATGACGTAGGCATTCAGGCCGAGTTCCTCGGCCGTGGCCCCGATATCCTGGAGGATCTGGACGATATGATCGGCAAGGCGTTCGCGCATGAATTTGCCTACGACGCGCGTGCGCGCGTGAACGGTCCAGCTGGTCTCGTCCGCATCGGGTTTGGCATTGCGGTTGTAACGCCGGACCAGCAGATTCAACAGGTCGGTGCGGGTGATAACGCCCCGAACGTTGCCATCCTCGACCACCGGCAGGATACGCTGCTTGTGGCCGATGATCTTTTCCTGGATTTCCTCAAGCTCGGCCGTGGGGCCCACCGTGGCGATATCGCTGGTCATGAACTCGCCGACCGTCGCGGAAGCGAGTTTGTGGTGGATGGCTTTTTCGATGACTTGGCGTGTGATGTAGCCGATTAAACGCCGCGTCTTTCCATCCGGTGCCATCACCAGCAGGGCGTTGATGCTGTAGCGGTTGAGCGTATCATGGGCCCGTTCACAAGGGATGTCCTGGTCGATGCTGATGGCGGGCGCGGACATGAAATCGGCCGCGCGGCGGCGGGGGCGGACCGAAGTGTAGAGCACGTCGATAAGTTCGTGTTCCGTCTGGGCCAGGGTTTTATGCTTGACGGAGGCCGCCGCGGCGTAGGCATGCCCGCCGCCGCCGAAGGGCTGAAGGATCTGAGCGGCGTTGACCTCTGGAATTCGGCTGCGCGCGACAATGTGAATTTTATTGTCCATCCGGGCGATGGCGAATATGGCATCGATATTCTCCATGCGGACCATTTTGTGCACCAAGAAGGCGAAATCCGGCATATAGCGATGGCTGGCCACACTGGTGACGACGACCTCGACACCGTGAATGTGGTGGCGGATGGCGGCCTGGAACATGTCATTGAGCAGCCCGACCTGGTCAGGCGTAATTTCACGCGTGATAAGACTGGCGATGACGTTCAGATTGGCGCCCTGGGAAACGAGAAAAGCGGCCACTTCAAGATCACGGCTTGTGGTGGAGGGGAAGGTGAAGGAGCCGGTGTCCTCGTAAATCCCCAGGCACATGATGGTGGCCTCGTCCGGGGTTATGGGGATTTGGCGCTGCCGCAACAGCTCGACCAACAGTGTCGTGTTGGCCCCGGTCAGTTCGTTGAGTTCGAAGTCCCCCTGGATGTCCTGCTCGGCGGGGGGGTGGTGGTCGTAGACATGAACCACCAGGTTTTCGTTCTTTAGGATGTCCGCCAGTTGGCCGATCCGGTTGCGTTGGCGGGTGTCCACGAGGATAAGCTGTCTGACGGCGGCGAAATCAAGATTTTTCAAATCGGTCATATTGAACAGATAGACCATCGATTTGATAAAGAAATTTCTCAGGTTGCGCTCCTGGGAGCCCGGGAAGACCACCACTGCGTGCGGGTAGAGTTTTTGAGCAGCCAGCATCGAGGCCATGGCATCAAAATCCGCATTGATATGCGTGGTGATGACGG
>CAYMAR010000255.1:0-5898 GCA_964388465.1 uncultured Desulfobacteraceae bacterium | reverse complement strand
CCTGGAGGTTGCGCACCATGCCGGCCAGGTCGATGCCCACGATGGCGCCGTCGTTGAAGGTCAGGCGACCCTTCCCGTTGAGGGTTTTGCGGATCGTTTCGGGGCGATCGCCCACGAACTGGAGATCGATCGCCGTCACCAGTTTGCCCTCCAGGAAGTCTTTCTGAAGGATGTCCGTTAAAAATGGCCCGACCAGCATGTCGCTGAGCTGAAGCGAGATCTTGGAGCGGGGCTGGCTGCGGGTGACGTCCAGGTTTCCCTCCACACGGGCCTTGCCCCCGTAGAGGTCGGCGCTGAAGGGCTCAAGGTCGAAGCGCCCGTTGCGCCCTTTGACCTTGAGGACGATCTGCTGCAGTCGCGCTCGATTGATTTTGAGTTTGGCCACATCGAGCCGGGCATCCAGGACGAGGCGCCGCAGCGGGGCATAATCCACGTCCTGGGGTTGCTCCTTTCCGCCCGGCGGTGCGGATCCTGGGGCCTGATCTTTTTCCCCATCCGGTTTTTCTTCCGGCGCTTCGGCCGGCAGATAGCGGTCGACGTCGATGTCGTCGATCCGGGCATTGACGACGATGCGGGGTTTGTCGAACTCGGCGGCCTCGGCCTCGAAATCGATCCGGCTCTGGTCCAGGGTCATCTGGCCGGCATCGAGCCGGATGGCCTGGGGGCCGCCGTTCAACTTGGCGCTGAAGGCCACCGCCTGAAGCGCCTTGGGATCAGTGGTTTGCAGCGGGAATGGCTGGCCCAGGCGCTCGAAAAGCCTGCGGGGTGAAAAGGCGCTCACATCCACCTGGAGGGCCACCGCCGGCTGGGTCTGGAGATCCCGTGCGCTGCCCTTGAGGGTGAGAGCCAGCTCGTCCATGGCCGCGAGCGCCAGGTCGAATTCGAGCGTCTGGCTGGCCGGGGGATTGCCGACCGGACCGATGGTGCCCGCCAGCGTGACGGGCTGTCCGTTGAATCGCGTCGAAAAATCGATCTGAAGCGGCCGGTCCAGGGAAACGTCTTTGAGCACCAGGTTGAGGTCGGCGATTTCCTGCTTCGCGCCGCTGGCTTCGTCGATGTAGGTCAGGCGCCCGTTGCGGATGGCGATTTCCTCGGCCGTCAGCGCCGCTAAAGTCGTATCCGCGCCCGGCGAAGACGGCTTCGGCGCGGGCGTTTTTTCTTGGGGCGTACCGGTTGTGTCGCCGACGGCCGGAAAATCCCAGTTGCTCTTGCCGTTCTTGGTTTTGATTAGGGCCAGGGCGGGGGACTCGACGACAATGCGTTTGACTTCCACTTCGCGCGAGATGAGCGGCAGCAGGCGAACCTGGGCTTCAAAACGGCCGACGGTCAAAAAGTCCCGATCCGCGAACCCGGCCGGACTTCCCAGCTGTAAATCGCTCAAGGCCACACCGATCCAGGGAAAGACGGAAAGCGCCATATCCCCGCCGATTTTGAGGGGGCGTCCGGTGGCTTTTTCAACCTGGGCCTCGATCTGCGGTTTATATTGGTTGACGTCGACCAGCAGGGGAATGAGGACGACGGCGGCGACCAACAGAACCAGGATGGCGCCGCCGAATATCAAACTCCATTTGAGTATTCGGTTCATGGGGCGGCTCCTTACCCACGGACGGGTTGTTTCGCGTTGTCACAAATTCCTCAACGATACCGTTCGGCATGCAAATAAATTATATCGGGGGGCAACGATCAATTATTACCGTATCCATCGAAGGCTTTGAATTCAACCTGCAAACCATTTTTCGGCGGGATAACGAGCGGTGCGTAGAAATGCCGGTCATGGATCGTTCAATTCGTCCGATAGGTCGGGGCATCCAAGGCGAGTGTCCGCCGGGCGGAAAAGACGAATGGTTTCCATGGGCTGACATTGTCATCCGCCGCCGCGTTTGACGACCCATCCGCATTGGACAAGCAAATCCATCAGCCGTTCGCGATGGTCCCCCTGTATCTCGATGGTGCCTTTTTTTACGGTGCCGCCCGTGCCGCAGGCTTGTTTGAGTTGCCGGGCCAGCTTTTTGAGGGCGTCCTGATCAAGGGCGATACCATTGATCGTCGTCACACCTTTGCCCTTGCGGCCCTTGGTTTCCCATCCCACGCGTACGACGCCGTCGCCGGGTGCGGCCTGGGTTTTGCCTCGGCAGCGGCAGGCATCGGACGGCTGGCGGCATTTCGGGCACATGCGCCCGAATTCGGTGGAGTAGACCAAACCGCCGTCATGTTTCTTTTTCGGGGTCATTTTCCGCAGCATTTTTTATATTTTTTACCGCTGCCACAGGGGCAGGGCGCATTGCGTCCGGGCTTTGCTTCGACAGTGCGGGTTGGCACCGGATTCTGCAGCACTTCCAGGTCGGCAATATCCTCGGGCTGGCGGCGGTCGACTTCAATCGTGCCGTGCCAGCCGTTCGCATCCAGCAGGGCTTGTATTTCTTTAGAGCGTTTTTGGGTTTTAACTTTGATCACGGCCGGATTTTTCGGTGTGCCCAGCCGTGCCGGCCGCTGGCCGTCGAATGTATTTCTCATCGCTTGCCTCCGTCATCAGTTCAGCCTCGGGCCGTCATCATCCGGGCGGTTGGTTCGTCATCCCGGATCACCCTGAAAAGGCTTGCGCCACGAGCGGCGCGGTTTCTTTACCGAAAACCGCCGAGTGGGCGGCACCGCCGATCGTCGGCGGCATGGTCATTCCGCTGTGCGGGCGACGTAGATGGTATTGACCTCGTCGAGGTCTAAAAGCGGGTTGTAGAATTCAACGGCGTGGGCCTGCGCATGATTAAAAACGTCGGCCAGCGTTCGCTCGAAATCCTTGTCGGGCGCATCGGCCGACCATAGTGCGAAGACGCCGCCGGGCCGCAGATTGTCGGTCAGGCGCTGCAAGCCCTCAGGGCCGTAGAACGACCGGTGGCGAGGGTGCAGCAGGCTGCGGGGGGAGTGATCGATGTCCAGCAAAATGGCGTGGAAGCGCCGACCGGGCGACCGCGGATCCAGCTTGCGCCCGAGGGCGGCGGCAAGCGCGAAAAAATCACCCGCCACGATCCGGCAGCGCGGATCGCCGGTGAGGGTCGGGCCGAGGGGGACAAGCCCGTCACGATGCCAGGCAACGACAGCGCTCAGGTATTCGATCACCAGCAGCGAGCGCAGGCCGGGCCAAGCCAGAGCGGCCTCCGCCGTGTAACCCAGTCCCAGTCCGCCGACAACCACGTCCAGATTCGAGGCGTGCAGCCCGGTCAGTCCCAGCCGGGCGAGCGCAATTTCAGACTCGTTCACCAGGCTCGACATCAGGTGGTTGCCATCGAGTTTGACCTCGTATACCTCGACCCCGCTCAGGGATGTGCGTCGTCTCAGAATAAGTTCGCCAAGCGGGGTGTGGCGGTAGTCGAGTTCTTCCAGGTCTATGGCCATACGGTCTGCTTTCCGGGCACCCTATTGCCGGGATCGATATGCGGGGTTCCATAACATCTTCACGGGCCGATCGCCTCCTTGATTCTCGCACGGCGATCCGGCGGCCATTCTCAGTCGAGGCCGAAATCAATTCGCCCAATCACGCGAGAGGCGGGTGTTGGGTCGATGGCTAGTACCACGCCTTCGCCCGACGATACCGCCTCCCCGGTGATTCCGGCAATGGTCACATAATGGGTTACCAGAACGATCAGCTTGCCCTTGGGGGGCTGGCGGGTGATGAAACGCTGCAGGGCGTCGAGTCGGCTTTCGCGTTCCCGGGGGCGTTCAAAGAAGGAATTCAGGGCCGGCAGCGGGGTGACCGGTCCAAGATCGATCAGGGCGGCGGTTTCGAGGCAACGACACCACTGGCTGGAAAAAACGCGCGCCTCCGCCACACCGTGCGCTCGCAACCATTCCCCGATGTGGCGGGCCTGCGTGCGCCCCTGCGCATTCAGATTGCGCTGCGTGCGGCAGTCGTCGATGCGAAAATGAGATGGGTCGCCCGTGCCGGGGGCCAGGGCGTGGCGAAGCATCAGAATGTGGCCGCCGCTTTGCAGGCGTTGGGCCAGTCCGACCGGGTCATCGGCATGGGCCCCGGCACCCGAAAACATCAGTGCACCGGCGACAAGGGCAATCAGGGCTCGCAAGATTTTCAATCGTACCATCTCATGGCCGTAGGCTTGTTTCATTTGTAGCAACCCGGCAATGTCACACCGGGAGGGCAAGTGGGGCCGTCTTGCCACCAGGCCGCAGGTTGGATGGAGGGGGATTCCCGCAGCCGAAAGAAACAGATCCCTATCGAAAAGACGAGGCGGTCCCGGCGTTCGTTAATGCGTGCCTTCGGGCTCAGGCAATGGTCTCACCATCACGATGCGAGCGGTGCTTCAAGAACTGGCGGCGCGTTTTAGCGCCTGGGCGGACTGACCAGGGCCTCGCCGTTGAGGACTTCGGTGCCGTCCTGGTTGGTACAGACCGTCTTGAGGCGAACCCGCTTCTTTTCCGTACGAATTTCCACCACCTCGGCCGTGGCCGTGATCGTGTCGCCGATATTCACCGGCGCCAGGAAAGTCATGCTCTGGGAGATATAAATCGTACCCGGTCCGGGCAATTGGGTGCCGAGGACGTTGGAGATAAAACCCGCGGAAAGCATGCCGTGGGCGATGCGGGTTTTGAAGGCCGTTTGTTCGGCATAGGTCTGGTTGATGTGGGCGGGATTGAAGTCGCCGCTGATGCCCGCGAACATGTAGACATCGAACTCGGAAACCGTTTTGCTGAAGCGGGCTTGCTGGCCCACTTCGAGCTGATCGATCGTATAGCCCATTTATTTCGTCCCTTGTGTTTGAACCTGCCAAGGCCGCCCGCCGGCCGGACAATCGACCACCCGTTTCTCAGAACCAGCTGCGGTGGCTCCATACATCGTCCTCGAGCGCCTTCTGATCGGCCTGGAGCTTGAGGTACATGGAGGCGTTCTGGATGGCCAGCCCGCCCTGGTGGGCCAGGGCCTTGACCATGATGATCATATCCTCGGGGTACTGGCGTGTCACCGGGCTGTAGAGCCGCAGCGTGCCGATGATCTCGTCTCGGGCGCTGATGGGGGTGATGATCATCGAGGCGATGCCCTCGGCCGCCAGCTCATCTTTGTAGCGGACCCGCTTGTCGCGGGCGGCGTCTTCGATGACCAGGGTTTCGCCCTTGAGGGCGGCCGCCGATGTTTCGATGCTGGTGTGGCGTCCCACGCCCAGGAAGCTTTCGCTGAGCCCGTGGCTGGCCACCAGCTTCAAACTGCCGGATTCCTCGTCCAGGAGGCGTAGCGCCGCCCCTTTCATGCCGAGGTTCTCGCTGACCTTGACGGTCAGGGTGTGGAGCACTTCTTTGATGTCGAGCGTCGAGTTGATGGCCGAGGCCAGGTCCAGGAACAAGAGGGCGTTGCTCTGGATGCGCTCCAGCAGGCGGGTTTTTTCGATCGCCACCCCACCCTGGTCGGCCAGGGCGTCCAGAAATTCGATTTCCGCGCCGGTGAATTTGCGTTTTTTGGCGGTGTAGAGCGACAGCACCCCGATGGTCTGGTCTTCCACGCGCACGGGCACCGTGAGGATGCTGGCGATGCCTTCCTTGGCCTTGGCCGCGTGGTTCTCCAGGCGCGGGTCTTTGGTGGCATCCTCGAAGGCCAGGTGGCCCTCTTTAAGCAGCTCCTTGACGAGTTTCTGCGCTTTGATGGGGCTGGCATGCAGGTAATTTTCGGACAGGCCGCGCTGGGCTTTGGCAACAAAGAGGTCCTTGCGTTCATCGGCCAGATAGAGGCAGGCGGCCTTGCCGTCCAGGATATCAATCGCGCTTTGGACAACCAGTTCGAGAAGCTCTTCCTCGGTGGCGGCGGTGCCGAAGGCCTGGCTGATTTTACGAAAGGTTTGAAAATAGTCTGTTTTACGGGTCATGGTTTTCTCCTTGTTTCCGATCCGGGTCCGGGGT
>CAYMAR010000254.1:3442-5907 GCA_964388465.1 uncultured Desulfobacteraceae bacterium | reverse complement strand
AGGATTTTGCGGACTTCCACAAGAAAGCGTGAACGTTCGGAGGCCAGTTGGCTGCGCGCTTTCTCGAGCTGGCCAAACTGGCGGTTGACCGCCCTCTCGTCCAGCGGCTCGGCTTCCATCAGGCGCTGATACTCGAACTGCGCTTTTTCCACCTTGTTTTTCAGGTCGATCAGACGCCGGCGGCTTTGATTGAACAGACGGTCGAGCCGTTTGATCTCGCTGTTCTGCAACTTGAGCTCGGCCTTGATGCCGGGATCATGCCACCATTTGCCGGACGGCTCGCTCTGGGCGCCGGCCGGCGGCGCCCAAACCGGGATAAGCAGTATCAGGCAGATGACGATCAGCGGTTTAACCATGCGACAGCTCCTTTTTGACCCCGGTTAGGACAGCGATTCCTCGTCCAGGGGGGGGATGACAAAATCAATAAAACCCTGATCGAACCCGCCGTCAAGGCTTTCCGTAATGGCCCGGTAGGCGGCCGGCATGGCGTTCTCGGCCAGCAGACGGGTTTCGAGCATGACCGGATCGGTCGGCAGGGCCGCCACGGAGCGGGCGGTTTCAGGCGGCATTCGGTCCGGCCGCGGCCCGACCTGCCACAAGAGAACCACAGCCAGGCAGAACATGACCGCCACCCCGGCGGCGGCACGCCAACCATAGGAAAGGCCGCCGAATCGAACCGATGGGGTCGATTCGGGCAATACGATCCGCCGCCTTCTCTCGGGGGTAAAGCGTTCACTGGCCCGGCGAAGGGATTTGAGATCCGTTTTAAGATCATCGATGGCGGAGCGGCATTTCTGGCAGTGGGCCAGGTGCTGCTCCTCCGCGGTGGTGGTCCGGTCGTCTTCGATCACGACCGTGAGCAAGCGCTTTTCCTCGATGTGCGCGTGGTTTTCCGCATTCATGATACGGCCTCCCTCAGAAAATCGCGAAACGACTCGTCATCTTTGAATTTCTTGAGCGCACGGTAGAGGTGGGTTTTGACGGTGCTCTGGCTTTTGTTAATGACTTCGGATATTTCTCTTATACCCAGATCGTCGAAAAAGCGCAACAGAAACACTTCTTGCTCCATCTGCGAAAGACGCGCCAGCATGGCATTCACCTTTTCCCAGAACTCCCGGCGTTCAATATTTTCCATGGCCCCCGATCCTTCCTCGTTTACGGTCACCTGATCCGCATCGCGTTCAACATCGGGCAGAAAGCTGAAGATGGCCCGGACCCGTTTTTTGCGATAGTGATCCTTGATTCGGTTGGCGGCGATGCGGAAAAGCCAGCCACCAAAACGTTCGGGGTCTTTCAATCGTTTGATGCTTTTGAACGCCTGGATGAAAACGTCCTGGCAGATATCCTCGGCATCCAGTCGGCTGCGGATTCGGAAAAAGATCATCCGGTAAATCTTCTCTTCATAAAGGGCCATCAGCTGCTGGAAGGCAAGCCGTTGGCCCGCCATGGCGGCAAGCACCAGGGCATGCTCCGCTTCCCGGGGATGATCCGGATCCGACCGTTCTGCAGGCGCGTTTTCGACCATGGGGCATCTTAACCGTTCAATAAGCGTCTGTCCAATTGCAAGACCATCGGTCGGTCAGGCTGGTGGCCGGCGGCGGTGGATGACCCCAATTCGGTTGCGGGTCGCTTCCGGGAGCCCACCGCCGCATGCACCCCCGGGCCGAACGAATGCGACACCTGCCGCGCCTTCCTTATCTTTGCTGTTAGTAATAATGACGGTTGTGTTTGAAGGCGAATATCCTTTCGCTGTTGTGGTTCAGCCGCCGGATCAGAATCCGACGTTCACGGTGGGAAAGTCGGCCGTCGGCTAGAAAGTGATGGCGCATTCGGCGGATCTGCCGATGCTTACGGCGCAAATGCCGGGCTTCCCAGTAGGTCAGCGCACCGCTGGCCACACCGTGCTTAATACGGTAGTGCTGGTTTTTCATTCGATTCTTCAAAGGTCCGGCCGTAGCCGTCCCCGTCCAGCTCAGACCGACGATGGCGATCAGGGCTGCGGTGATGAGGGTTCTTGTTCGCATGGCATCCTCCATTCTTGGGGTTTTACTCCCTATGACGCATGGGGGATGCGATCGGTCGACACGTTAAAAGGCTGACGGCATGCGAATACGATTAGAAAGGGGCGATTCTGGTAAGTAGAACCGCCCCTACGGCAGGTTAAGGAGGAATGCCAGGCGGTTAGATACCTGACACTTTCAGGGTAAGACCAAAACAGCCCGGGTCAACCCCGGTGTTCGCCCTGAAGGGGCATCTTTCGGCCCCAGGCGGCGTTCTCGCCGTTTGCCCGTCCTCGACGTAGCCTATGCTACGCCTGCGGCGGTCAAAGCGGCTGCGGCCTTGCCTGGAGCCAAAATCTACCCCTTCAGGGCGAACACCACGGCAGTTCGATGGGACGCGTTCGGAATGGGGGGCATCTTTCGGCCCCAGGCGGCGTTCTCGCCGTTTGCCCGTCCTCGACGTAG
>CAYMAR010000254.1:0-3342 GCA_964388465.1 uncultured Desulfobacteraceae bacterium | reverse complement strand
GGGGCATCTTTCGGCCCCAGGCGGCGTTCTCGCCGTTTGCCCGTCCTCGACGTAGCCTATGCTACGCCTGCGGCGGTCAAAGCGGCTGCGGCCTTGCCTGGAGCCAAAATCTACCCCTTCAGGGCGAACACCACGGCAGTTCGATGGGACGCGTTCGGAATGGGGGCATCTTTTAGTCCCGGGCGGCGATTTCAATCGTCTGGATACATGGCGTCGATGACCTCGCGGTAGTTCTCCGCCACGACCTTGCGCTTGATTTTCGGGGTGGGTGTCAACTCCCCGTCGTCTCACGATGCCAGACTGTCTCCGTGCCGTCGTGAGTGTAGCACAGACGGGAGGGGATTGAAATTGGTTTTTAGTAAACACTCATCAGGGGGTCGGACCGAAAACGATGGCCAGCGTGTATCCCGGGAAAGGCTGAAAGGTTCGGACTTGCAGGCCGGCGACGATTTGACCGGCGTGCCGGATAGTGGTGCCTTCCAGGATTTCGATGGCTTTGAGGTTTTCGCGGAAACCGCGGCCCAGGTATTTCAGGTAGGCTTCTTTGAGAGTCCAGCATTCGAAGAATCGATAGCGGTCCGCCGGATCCAGGCGGCGGCGCTCGCGGTCCGAAAAGGCCACCGGCAGGATGCTTTCGATGTCCAGCGCCTGCGTTTTCTCGATATCCAGGCCCAATGCCGTTTGGTCTGAACGCGCCAGGCCGGCGACGGCATAGCCCCCTGCATGGGAAATGGAAAGCGAGCGACTGGGTTGGTGATCGACATAGGGGGCGCCCTCGGGGTGGTAGGCGATAATGGTGTCCGGCAGCGGCCCGGCCTGGTCGGCCGTGTCGGCGGCCAGCGTCTTGGCCGCCAGTCGGCCGGCCATCCACTCGAGCTGGCGTTTGCGGCTTTTAAAGGTGTTGACCTTTTTGATTTCCGCGGCGGCCAGCAGCGGGGCGCTGAAGCTGGCGGCCACGAAGGTCAGCGGGCGGGCCCCGGCATCCGGATCGAACGGCATGCCCGGCAGATAGCGCGCCTGAAAGGTCCGGATGGGCACGAAGGCCAGGGTCAGGCCGGCGACAGCCCGGCTGAGACCACAGGCTGGATACGGATGCCAGTCGATCGCGATGGTCGCATTCGCGCCATGTATTTCATCTGTATTCGGAAGCGACATGGTTCGGTTGAAGGCGCCCGGCAACGGTTCGCCGCGGTGAGGCCGGCGACGGCGGATGGACGGCGATCCCGGACGGTCCTTCCTTCCCCAGCGACAGCGATATCAATTGCGGACCGCCCGGTCAAACCGGCCGTCCGCGGGGCTTCCCCGGGGCGGCCGGTATGCCGGTCAGGAGGCGCGCTGGCGGCGGGTCTTGAGCCGGTCGACGATCTGGTCCGCCGCGCTCAATTGGGCCACCTGGACCATTTCGAAGTCCTCGATGGTGATGTGGCCGCGACCTTCGGCGTCAACCAGCTGAAGCCGGTAGGTGTTGGTTTCCCGTCCCTGGGATACACGCTCGGTGATGCACAGGTAGGTACCCCCGGGAACCAGAGGGCGATGGAAGCGCATGCGGCCGATGGCGTAGGGCAGCACGATGATGTTGGTGGTCATGACCTCCAGCATCCCGCCGGTTTGGAACATGGCGTCCACGACCGCCACGTCGGTCAGAAAGGCCGGCCGGGGGTCGTCGGCAAAGAACGGCCGCGTGCTGGCGCTGCGGATCCGGGAAACCAGCCGGTCTTCCTCGAAGGACAGGATGTCTTCGACCGTGCGGAAGAGCCCGTCCATGAACAGCCGGGAAGGGTGGTAGAGCAGTTCCTGGATGTCGCCCGCGTAATCCACCGGTTGGAACGCCGGCAGGGCGACGGTCGGCGGCGCCGTGTCGGCCGGGCCGAAGGCATAGGTGCCTTGATAGTGCAGCTTGGGCTCCCCCATGGCGATGCCCTGTTTGTTGCGGAACTGGGAGGAAATCCGGCACAGGAAGGTGTCGGCATCCTCGGTCGCCGCGGCCGCCTCGATCAGGATTTCCTTGGGGCGCTGCTTCAGGATTTTGATGCCGTAGGGAATGGAGAAATCCCTGAGGGCGCGCAGGTGCGTCCCCGGCTTCGCCAGGCTGGCGGCGGCCTCGGCCATGGCTTCGATACCGGTGGCGCCCAGAAAGATGGGCACGTCCTCGCGGGCGTGGTCGAGCAGGAACAGGTCGCGTTCGAGATCCAGGACGCGGCCGTAGACCCGCCGTCTCCCGTCAGCTGCCATGCGGGTATCCAAAAAGGGCGCGATGCGCGCGCGGGCCGGGTCGATGCGCATCAGTCCGTCCGGGTCGAAGGCCCGGTCCAGGCCCGAGAATACCACCTCGGGGGTCTGGGCGTCGCCCAATTCGCGCATGAAGTGGGAGACGCCCTGCGCCAGCGGCAGGAACGTCAGGCCGCGTTCGCGCAGGACCTTGTTGACGGTTTCATTGGTGGCCATGCCGGCCCCTTCCCAGGCGGTCCAGTCGAAGATCTTCACGACTGTTTTCGGGTGCTGCCGGCCATATTCGAGCAGCATCTTGGCGATCATGTCGTTGGCGGCGGTGTAGTCCACCTGCCCCTCGTTGCCGAAACGGGCCGTGACCGACGAGAAAGTCATCAGGCTGCGGGGTGCTTCCTGATCCAACGCCGCCAGGATATTCATCAGACCGGCCACCTTGGTATCGAAAACGCGGTCGAAAGAGGCCCGGGTTTTCTTGGGGATCATTTGGCTCTCTTCGATGCCCGCGGCGTGGATGAGCACGTCGACGTCCCCGATCGAGCGCACGACCTGCCCAACGGCGTCGGCGTCGTTGACGTCCACGGCATGATAAGTCACCCGGGCGCCCATCGCGCGAAGGGTATTCAAATTGGCTGCGGATTCGCGCAGCTTGACCACGCGGTCCAGCGCCTTTTTGATCTCGAGGGGCTTGGCGCCCTGCATTTCGGCTTTGAGCCGGACCATGAGGTCGGCTTCGCTGACAGCGGCATCGGCCAGGGCCGGGTCCAGACCATCGACATCGCTGCGGCCCAGAATTTCCAGGCGCACAGGGTGGGCGCCAACCAGGTTTTTGAGAATCTCGAAGGTGATGCCGCGGGCCCCGCCGGTCACCAGGATCGTGTCGTCTTTGGCGACGAGCGAACCAGACGTCTCGGGCCCGGCCGGTTCGAGCTGCAGGACCCAGCGCTGTCCGCCGCGATAGCCAGATTCCACGCGCCGGTCTCCGGCGGTCAGCTCGGCCATGAAGGTGTCCACCACGGCCTCCGGTGCGGCCATCATGGCGACATCGAAATCCACGACTTTGACGAGCGTGTCCGGCAATTCCTTGTTGATCGTCTTGAGCATGCCGGCCAGTCC
>CAYMAR010000253.1:4160-5927 GCA_964388465.1 uncultured Desulfobacteraceae bacterium | reverse complement strand
GGTCTGACCGCACCGTCCGGATCGAACTGCCAGCCCTGGTCGTTTACACTGTTGCCCACGCGCCAGGCGGTAATCCATCTGGGGGATCTGATTGCCGCCTTTTTCCGCCGATTAAACCGCACGGCGGACCGGCGGCTGCTGCGCCAGACCCTCAAATGGATCGGCCGCCGCGATCTGGATTTTTATTACCGGAATTATCGCGATGCCGTGGCGGAAGCTTTAAACGCGTGGGAGCGCTCCGGCCGTGACGTCCTCTTCCACGGTGCGCCGGCGGCGATTCTGGTGGGGGTCCGGCCGGGCGCGGCCTGCCCTGCGGAAGACGCGCTCCTGGCCACCCAAAACATCCTGCTGGGCGCGCATGCCATGGGTCTGGGAACCTGCCTGATCGGGTTCGCCGTCTCGGCATTCAAAAATGATCCCGGGATTCGCGAGCAGTTGAACATCCCGCCGGGAGAGTCCGTGCGGGCCGTCATTGCCCTGGGTTATCCCGATCGGAAGGAAGTCTACCAGCGTCTGCCGGGGCGCAAGGCCCTGATCAGCCGTGTGTGGGAGCCGCGAGCGAAGGGGACACAGGATGAACGGCCGTCCGAGGCGTGACGCCGCCGGGTATCTCTATGAGATGCGCGCGGCGGTATTTTTGGCCGCACCCTCACGTAAAAGGTCGGCGAGGCGTCCGATCAGGGCTTCCCGGTAGCCGAAGAAGAAATGGTCCGCGCCCGAGAGGATTTCCAGCCGGGCCTCCGGGTTCCAGTGGGCGGTCAGGCGCTTGAGCATATCGGGCGGGGCGATGTCGTCCCGGCTGCCCGTGACGACCGCCTTCAATCCCGGAAGGTTTGTAACCGCGCCAAAATCCATGAATGCCGCCGGGGGCGCCACCATGGTCATACGGATGCCCGGCAGCCGGCTTCCGGCACAGAGCGCGTTCACCCAGGCGCCGAAACTGTAACCACTCAGTTCGACGTCGGCATATCCGCAATCCTTGAGATAGTCCACGGCCGCGCACACATCCGCCTGCTCGCTGACGCCGTCACCGTAGCGGCCCTCGCTGCGCCCGACCCCCCGGAAGTTGAAGTGAAGGGTGGTGTAGTCCGCCTGGGCGAAAGCCTCCGCTATGGCGGTGACGACCTCGTTGTCCATGTCGCCGCCGTAAAGCGGATGCGGATGGGTGACGACCACCGCGCGCGCGCCGCCGATCGCAAGCCGCCCCTCGATCCCGTATCCCTCCGAACGAAAAACAACATGTGATGCGGACATGCGTGCCTCCTCTGTCTCTCGCCGCCCGGCCGCGGTCAGCGAAGGGTTTTCATCAGATTGACGAGCTCTGAACCGAACGCCTTGCAGCGCCAACGGCGTATATCCGCGATGGCCGCCAGGTCCTTCGGATTCCGGGGTTTGGCCACCGCAATCGCCTGAATCAGGGTCTTGTTCAGTACCAGACCGGGATCGAGGTCGAGGGCCAGGGCCTTGCGGTCGCGCCAGGTTTTAAGCGCCGTCACCCGTTCGGGCACCCCTGCGGGCAGTCGCGGCGACCGCTTGCGGGGATAGACCGGCCGCTGCTTGGGGCTCAGGGACGAGGCCTTTTTCACCGCATTGAGCAGGGCCGGGCCGTGCATGCTCAACTGCCGTTTGCTCAGCGCCCCCACCGCTTCGATCTGCCTGGGGGTCGTTGGTGCGGCCAGGGCCAGCGCCAGCATGGATTTGTTCGAAAAAACCTTGAAAAGCGGCCGGTCGCGCTCCTTGGCCAGGCGGCGGCGAAGCTGCAGGAGC
>CAYMAR010000253.1:1503-4060 GCA_964388465.1 uncultured Desulfobacteraceae bacterium | reverse complement strand
TCCAGGCCGCTTTCGCGGATGCCCAGAAACCGCGAGGCCAGTTCGGTGTCGAAGAGGTTCCGGATGCGGATACCGAAGTCGCGGTAAAGGGAGCGAATGTCGTAGTCGGCGCCGTGAAACACCTTGCCGATCCGGGCATCGGCCATCAGGGGTTTGATGGGGTCCAGGTCGCCCAGTTCGAGCGGATCGACGACATAGGTGGCTTGCGGCGACGCCATCTGCAGCAGGCAGACTTTTTCCTGGAAGTGAAACATGGAATCCGCTTCGAGGTCCACCGCGATCCGGCGCGCGCGGGCGAGTTCCTCGGCCGCCTGCTCCAGTGCGTCGCGGGTGGCGACCAGGCGGTATCCGTTCGCAGACACGTTTTTCATTATTTTGCTTGACCCGACCGTATCAATAACCTAATTTTTCTGATTTCGACAACTTAATGCCTTGTGGCCAATTTTAAAGCTTGACCACAGGCAAGATCGGACGTCAATTTTAGGCTGAGAAAATAGATCTTTATTTCGGGAGCTTAAAATGTACGCCCAACACCGAGACAGGGCCAGGAGGCATTTTCAAATACCCAACGCCCTGAAAGAGGACGCGGATGGTCAATATAACACTTCCCGATGGGAGCTCAAAACAATTTGATGAAATCCCCAGCGGCCTGGACGTGGCCCGCAGCATCTCCGAAGGCCTGGCCCGCGACTGCGTGGCCATGGAAATCGAGGGCCAGTTCATCGATCTCTACCGCCCCATCGAAAAGGACGCCGCGGTGCGGCTGATCACCACCCGCGACCCCGAAGGCCTCGAAATCATGCGCCACAGCGCCGCCCACGTCATGGCCCAGGCCGTCCTGCGGGTTTACGACCAGGCCCAGCTGACCATCGGTCCGGTGATCGAAGACGGTTTTTACTACGACATCGACATGCCGCCCATTTCCGAAGACGACTTTCCCAAGATCGAGGCGGAGATGAAAAAAATCGTCAAGGCCAAGCTGCCCATCCGCCGCCGTGAAGTCAGCAAGTCCGAGGCGCTGGCGTTCTACAAGGACGAACCCTACAAGCTGGAAATGATCCGGGACCTCGAGGACGGGCAGATCTCCTTCTACGCCCAGGAGGAGTTTACCGACCTCTGCCGGGGGCCGCACGTGCCCCACACCGGTTTCGTCAAGGCCTTCAAGCTGATGAAGGTCTCCGGGGCCTACTGGCGGGCCGACCAGAGCAAGGCCCAGTTGCAGCGCATTTACGGCACGGCTTACTTCAATAAAAAGGACCTGAAGGCCCACCTGCATTTCCTGGAGGAGGCCAAGAAGCGCAATCACCGTAAAATCGGCGAAACCCAGGAGCTGTTCAGCTTTCACGACGAAGCTCCGGGCATGCCTTTCTTTCACCCCAAGGGCATGGTCATGTGGAACCTGCTGCTGGACTTCTGGCGGGAGGAGCACCGCCGGGCGGGCTATGTCGAGACCAAGACGCCGATCATGCTGCAGCGCCGGCTCTGGGAGCAGAGCGGGCACTGGGAAAATTACCGCGAAAACATGTACACCAGCGAAGTGGACGAAATCGAGTACGCGATCAAACCCATGAATTGCCCGGGCGGGATGCTGCTCTACAAGAACCGACCGCACTCCTACCGCGAGCTGCCGCTGCGGGCCGCCGAAGTCGGGCTGGTGCACCGCCACGAAATGAGTGGCGTGCTCTCGGGACTCTTCCGCGTGCGGGCCTTTCACCAGGACGATGCCCACATCTTCATGACGCCCGATCAGATCGAAGCCGAGATCTTGGGCGTGCTGCGCCTCGTGGAGCGGATCTACGGGGTCTTCGGCCTGGGTTTTCATCTGGAGCTTTCCACCCGGCCGGAAAAGAGCATCGGCTCGGACGAGCAGTGGGATACGGCCACGAATGGGTTGCGCGCCGCGCTGGAGGCCTACGGCCAGGAATACCAGCTCAACGAGGGCGACGGCGCCTTTTACGGACCCAAGATCGATCTGCATATCAAGGACGCCCTGGGGCGCACCTGGCAGTGCGGGACGATCCAACTGGACATGTCGCTGCCCGAGCGCTTCGACCTGACCTACGTGGACCGCGACAACCAGCGCCGCCGCCCGATCATGATCCACCGCACCGTACTGGGCTCCCTCGAGCGGTTCTTCGGCATCCTGATCGAGCACTTCGCCGGCAAGTACCCCATCTGGCTGGCACCCGTGCAGGCCGCGGTCCTGCCCATCAATGACGAGCTGGCCGCTTACGCCGCTACGATACGGGACGAGCTCCGGCAGGCCGGCCTGCGGGCCAAACTGGACGACCGGGCCGAAAGCCTCAACAAAAAGATTCGCGAGGCCCAGCTCAGCCAGATTCCGCTGATTCTCACCATCGGCGCCAAGGAAAAAGCGTCCGGCAAAATGTCCGTGCGCACCCTCGATGGCCATGTCCGCTACGGTCTCGCGCGCGACGTGTTTCTGGCCACCGTGGCCGGGCACGTGCGCGAACGGCGACTGAATCTGGACCTTTTTGCAGATTGATCCGGATGGGCCGTCCACACGCCCATCCCAACCGGGAACTTCCGCCCCCGG
>CAYMAR010000253.1:0-1403 GCA_964388465.1 uncultured Desulfobacteraceae bacterium | reverse complement strand
CGCCGATGCCTGGGACCTGCTCGCCGATGCGGCCGGGGCGGCCATCGGGGCCCTCTGCTACCGCCGATCCAACCCGTCCCACACCGGCGGGTCAAACGCTTTCCTCCGTTGACAATTGCAGACGGATTCTATAAAAATTTAAACCTTGCACACCTGCCCGCCCGGTTCTTCACCGGGCTCACCAACCTGCCCAAAGGAGCGCGGTGACGCCATGACAGACCAAAACATTCTGGTGATGAACGGCAACGAGTTCACCTTCGAGCCCGGAGAAACCATCCTGGAAGTGGCTCGGCGCAACAACGTCGACATCCCCACCCTCTGCCATCTCAAGGGAGCCACCCCAACGGGGGCCTGCCGGATCTGCGTCGTCGAGGTCGAAGGCGCCCGCACCCTGCTGGCGGCCTGCGCCACCCCGGCCGGCAAAAACATGGTGATCCGCACCGAGTCGCCGCCGGTGGTCGAGGCCCGCCGCACGATCCTCAAGCTGATGTTGGCTTCGGGCAATCACAACTGTGCGGCCCGCGGCTCCGACGATCAGGACTGGACCGCTTTCCAGCTGGCGGTTGAAGAAGGCGACCGCAGCAACAAGCTCTGTCCCACCTGGGGCGACTGCCGGCTCCAGGACCTGGCCTACCGTTATCAGGTCGACGGCGAGGGTCACCCGGGAACGGCGTCGCCTTACCCGCTCGAGGACGTCAACCCCATGATCGTGCGCGACTTTTCGCGCTGCATCCTCTGCGGGCGATGCGTCCAGGCCTGCAACGAGATCCAGGTCAACAAGGCCATCAGTTTCGGGTTCCGGGGCGCCAAAACCAAAATTATCGCCGCCGGCGACAAACCCCTCAAGGATTCGGACTGCGTTTTCTGCGGTGAGTGCGTCCAGGTCTGCCCGGTCGCGGCCCTGGTGGAAAAAAACCCACGCTACGACGTACGGCCCTGGGAGACCGCGCAGGTCCGCACCACCTGCACCTACTGCGGGGTGGGCTGTCAGATCCACCTGCACGTCCGCGACAACCAGGTCGTCAAGGTCACGGGGGTGGAGGACGTGGCCCCCAACGACGGCAGCCTGTGCGTCAAAGGCCGCTTCGGCTTCGATTTCATCCATGCGCCCGACCGTCTGACCAAACCGCTGGTGCGCCAAAACGGCAAGCTTGAGGAAACCTCCTGGGACGAGGCCCTTGACTTCGTGGCGGACAAACTGGGGCAGATCAAGAACGACCATGGGCCCAACAGCATCGGCCTGCTGACCTCGGCCCGCGTTTCCAACGAGGAAAACTACGTGGCCCAGAAGTTCGCCCGGGCGGTGATCAAGACCAACAACGTGGACCACTGCGCCCGTCTCTGACACAGCTCCACCGTGGCCGGTCTGGCCGCAGCATTCGGCAGTGGCGCGATGACCAACA
>CAYMAR010000252.1:0-5932 GCA_964388465.1 uncultured Desulfobacteraceae bacterium | reverse complement strand
GGGGATCCGTATTGAGCGTCAGGGGGTATGGCCGCCCGCGCCGGGGAATTCTCCGGTCTGGCCATAGGTCTCGATATCCGCCGCCGAGAGCAGTTCGGCCAAGCGCCGGCCGTTGCGGCTTCGGGCCTTGTAGAATGCGATGCAGTCCCGCACGATGCGCACAACCCCGTCTGCGTCGTGGATGCCGGGCAGTTCGATGGCCAGACGGGGATGCCGGCCGAGTTTCCCCCCCAATTGAACCCGGTAGCCGGTCTGGCCCGTCCCGAGGGTCTGCGTCGGGCAGACGGCCACACATTTGCCGCAGGCGATGCAGCGTGCACCGTCGACGACGGGCCCCGGATCGCGCAGTTCGACGGCCATTTCCGGACAGACCGCGACACAGGCCTCGCAGCGGGTGCATTCGGCGTCCGTTAGGGCCGGACGGCAAGCCCCCAATATGCCGATATCCTTGATCTGCGGCTGGGAGCAGGCATTGGGGCAATCCGCCACGGTGACCCGCAGCTCGTGGTGAAAACGCAGTTTGCCGGAAACGGTCTGTTTGAGAAAGGCAAGGAGGTCGGCCTCCTCCAGCAGGGCCTGGATCCGCGGCACGATGCTTTCGGAAGACACGGCGCGGTTGGGACAGCCGCTGGGCCCGAAGCAGCTGTCGAGTTGAAAGCCGCGCATTTCGGTTTCCATGTTGTTCAGGTAGCGTCGCTGGGTGGCCTTGACCTCGGCCAGGGTCACCACGGGCTTGCCCTCGGCGACGGCCTCTTTTTCCACCCGCGCCCTCACCCGCTTGCGCACGAAAAAAGGCACTTTCCTGACGGCCTTCTCGGCCTCGGGCGTCCACTGCATCCTCCCGTCCTCCAAATGCTTTAGATTCTGACGATAATCATGAACAAGCTTAAACGAAATAGCCGCAGATGAAATTGACCTATCTCAATAATGGGGGTGACCATGGGCATCGGGGCGCTGTCGGGCTCGGCATCGCGTGGTCTCATCGTCATCTCTTGCCGATCCCCGGTGGAAGATCCAGAGAGGTGTCTCGTGTGGTTGGGGATAGGATCCTTTTGTCCCGCGCCGAGCATCGGCGATGCGGCCGGACAAAGCCCGCGGCGCCGACTTTATCAACCGGACAATGAAGCGGGCATCATGCTGTCAGGCAAGGCGTCCAAAGAGGCCAGACGCGCAGGGAAAGCGGGGCGCGGGCGCTTTTCTTTGGTTCGTTTTCGTACGCGCGTAGGAAAATGAACGTAATAAAACGAGGGCGGTGGAATGGCGTAAAGGAACCCGAGGAGCGAAACTTGCGTGTTGGGAGCTAAATCAACTTTGTGGCCGACACCACCATCCCATCCTCATCGGCATAGAGATATTCCCCGGGTCGGAAGGTCACCCCCGCAAAGGTCACGGGCAGGTTCTCCTGCCCGGTCCCCCGCTTCCCGCTCTTCAGGGGGTGGGTATTCAACGCCCGGATGCCGATAGGCCGGGCGGCAATGGCGGCCGCATCGCGGATGCAGCCGTTGACCACGATGCCCTGCCAGCCGTTCCGTTCGGCCAGCCCGGCAAGCGTATCCCCCACCAGGGCGCATTCGAGCGAGCCGCCCCCGTCGATGACGAGGACGGCGTCGGTGACGCTTTTTTCGATCTGGCGGCGTATCAGGACGTTGTCTTTGAAAACCTGGACGGTGTGGATCCGACCGCCGAACGGCCGACGGCCCCCATAGGCCCTGAACTCGGGCCGGGCAATCTGGAGCTGATCGGCATGGGCGTCGCAGAGATCCGCGGTCATTATCGGGCCGGGCGTGAGATTATCGGTCATGGCGCTTATTCTCCTGTTTGGGAAGGGTGCCGGCTTGAACGGACGGCAGGCCGCCGCGCAGGGCGTGCGCCACGGTCACCTCGGAAAGATCGCCCTCGAAGTAGAATTCAAATCGTCCCTGATCCCCGGACAGCGCTTCGTGGACGTCGTCGGGCAACGGCTGGTTCAGGGCCCGCAGCAGCCAAATGGCATGGCCGCGATGAAACGCGTCGGGCGATCGGAGAAAGGGGGGCACAAACGGCGCCGCATCTATGGTCATTGCGGGACGGGCAAGGGCCAGGCGTCCCAGGCCCCACAAAACACCGCGCTGCAAAATGGGATGTTCCAGAAAATTGCAGTCCGTCCGGATATAGGAAACCAGAATACGGGCAAACTCCCGAGCCAGACCCGCGTGCCGGGCCGTAATCGCTCCCATGGCCTCGGGAGCACCCCAGCCGATACCGCCGGATTCGTCGTTGAGCGTCCACATAAGGCGTCGCATGATCACCCGCGCGGATTCGATTTCGGCATCCGCCAACCGGCTGACCACCCGTCCCATCCCGCTGACGGCCCGCCAGCGCAGGCGGACATCCCCGCTGCAGAATAAAGAAATTAGCGGGTTGACCACCCGCCGCGCGGGAAATGCCTCCAGCTCGGCCATCGCCGTTTGGAAATCCGCGCGCTCAAGGATGTTCCGAACCCCACGCTTGATGGCTCGGTGGGTTAGATCGGCAGAAGTCATATCAGGTTAGCGGACGAGGCATTTATGGTCAGCATCGAGACGATACACGGATGATGAAGCGCGGAAAAAACATGGTCGGAACACCATTTAGAATGTAATAATCTCATAACCCTGCTCACGAAAGGCCGCCATCCCCGGATGTCCGTTCATGTCATCCAAGAGTGCCAGGCTGTTCTTTTCAACAGCCGGCCGCGCCCCCAGCTTCTGGGCACAGGCCCTGCAGGCCCCGGCTATCAGGTTTTGGGTCCGGGCTTTTTCCCAGAGCCCGTGCAGCCAGTTGTCGGGCTGTGCCAGCTGATCGACCAGCTGGGTCGACTCCCCCTCCATGACGATCCGGACCGTATCCCCCTTGGCATGCATGTCCAGAGCGTTGAGAAGCACGTGCACGAAACACATGGGCGAGCCATTGAAGACAAACAGAGCCATTTTGGCCATTCGATCGTTCCTCGGTCCTGACCCGGTCGGATCAGACTTCCTCCCAGCGGATACAGTCCTGGGGGCAGTGTTTGACGGCGTCGTCCACGTCGTCTTCGGGATAACATTCCATTTCGACGACCTCAATGAATCCGGCGTCGTTCAAACGGAACAACTCGGGGTACATCTCATAGCAGCCGCCGCACAGGGTGCAGTCGATCATGTCGATTACGGGCACTTTCATAACGCCATCTTCAATCGGCCGGCTTAGGTTGCTTCAGCCCCTGAACAGGTTCAGGCGTTCATAGCCTCGGCGATCTGGCGACCGAAGGCCTCGCAGGCGGCAAGGCCCTCGGCATCCGGGACGTATTGGACGCGCAGGCCTGGCTCGACCACGTCGAACTTCATGCCCTTCAGTTCATCGGTAATATGCCGCACGGCCTCCCCGCTCCAGCCGTAGGAGCCGAAGGCCGCACCGATCCGGTTCTTGGGTTTGAGCCCCTTCATGTAGGTCAGAAAGTCGCTCACGGTGGGGAAAACCTGGTTATTGAGCGTGGGCGAGCCGATGACCAGGGCGCGGGCGTCGAGCACCTCGGTCATGATGTCGCTGCGGTCGGAGCGCCGCAGGTCCATGGGCACGGCATACACGCCGGAATCGGCCAACCCGGCCACGATCGACTCGGCCATCTGCTGGGTGCTGTGCCACATCGTGTCGTAGATCACGAGAGCCTTGTTGGCCGTGGCCTGCTCCGACCAGCGCAGATAGGCGTCGATGATCTTATCCACGTCCCGACGCCAGAGTACGCCGTGATCCGGGCAGATCATGTTTAATTTCAGCCCCAGACCAGTGATTTTCGTTAGCAGCTTGAGGGTCTTGGCCGAGTATAGCAGCAGAATGTTGGCATAGTACTTCTTGGCATGCGGCATGATCCGGTCGCCGATCTCGTCGTCGAATTTTTCCGGGCCGGCGTAGTGCTGGCCGAAGGCATCACTGGAGAAAAGGATTTTGTCCTCTTTCAGATAGGTAAACATGCTGTCCGGCCAGTGCAGCATGCGTGTCTCCAGAAAAGAGAGTGTGCGCCGTCCGAGATTTAAATCCTCACCGTCATCTACCGGATGGTAGTTCCAGTTGGGAAAAAAATGCTGCTGCAGGTTCTTGGCACCCATCTTGGAGCAATACAGGGGCTTGTCCTCACCGATCCGGTGCATCAGGCGGGGCAAGCCGCCGGAATGATCCATTTCGGTGTGGTTGCTGACCACCAGATCGATCTTCTGGGGATCGACGATCTGGGCGATGTTGTCCAGCATCTGATCGGCGAATTCTTTTTTAACCGTATCGATCAGGGCAATTTTCTCGTCCATGATCAAAAAGGCGTTGTAGGTGGTTCCCTGGTGGGTGCTGTAGCCATGAAAATCCCTGATGTTCCAATCCTTGACACCCACGTCATAGATTCCGTCCGCAATTTCAATTGGCCGCATGAAGTCCCTCAAAAGATTGATTGTTATCGCAGCAAAGCCCTTCGACCGGTCGCCACGACCGTTTACCGGGCTTAAAGTCGGAAAAATAATGCTAAGACGCTCTGGCCCAAAATCAATGCCCTTTCCGGCCGTGACGGGGCCGGTAAAGGGCATTGACAACTGGATGTTCACTGCAGGGGCGGTATCGTCTACTCTTCCTTTTCGAAATCGTCCTTCCCGGCACCGCAAATGGGGCAGACCCAGTCCTCGGGCACATCCGCCCACGCCGTTCCGGGATTCACACCATTGTCCGGGTCCCCTTCGGCCGGGTCATACACATAGCCGCAGATCGTGCATACATACTTGTCCATTCCAGATCTCCTCCTTTTTCGGTGATTGATACATTTTTTTCCGCCCTTCCCGGGCGATTGCCCGCCAATACGGGGCATCCGATGCCGGAACCGGTTCAGGCCTGTGTCAGCAGGCCTTTGACCTTGTCCGCGATGGCCGCGGCCATTTCCCGCGCGCCGGACGGGTCGTGCACGGGAACGTCCGGCAGGTCCCAGGCCACCCAACGGCCGTTCGGCAACTTCGGAAGGTCAAGCCCTGTTTCGAGGGCGATACCCACCTCGGGCCGAAAACGCTCGAGGCAATCCGCCAGAGCCTCGGGTTTCTCGTAAGCGATGTCCCAGCCCATCTCGCCGATCGCCCGAACCGCCGCGGGGTCGAGCGCCGCTGCCGGGGCCACACCCCCGGAGGCCGCCGCCAGCTGATCCCCGCCCAGAGCCCGGACCAAGGCCGCCGCCATGGGGCCGCGGCCCGCGTCGTGACGCCCCGCAAACAGGACCCGTTTGCGAGCCGCGAGCGGCGTCATCAAATCGGATACCGCCCGCTCGACATCGGCCACGGCGCCCGGGTGACGGGCCATGTCCTTGGGGCCTTCGATGTCCCGATAGGTCAGGTGGCCGGCGTAATCGGCATCGAGGGCGTCGGCGAAATAGTCCATGGTCAGATGGATGGCATCGAAAAGGTTCTTGCCCCGGGTGGCCGCCATGGACAGCAGAAAAACTTTTTTGGTCCGGTGCCGCGGGTCGCGCAGCCGCAGGCGGTATTTGCGCGCCCAGAAAAGCTGGCAGCGATCGATCAGCGCCTTGAGCTGGGCGGTCATATTGTAAAAGAATACCGGTGTGGCCGCCACGATCACGTCGGCCCGGCGCAGCAGGGGATAGATCTCGTGCAGGACGTCGTCGTCAATCGGACAGGTGCCCCGCGTTTCACAGACCGTGTATTCCTTGCAGGGGACGATATTGCGCCGATCCACGTCGACAAACGCCGTTTCCGCCCCCTGTCTGCCGGCGGCATCGAGAAAGGCGTCTAAAATAAAACGACTGTTGCCCTTGCGCCGCGGACTGCCCTGAAGACCGACAACCAGCATATTGGCTCCTCGCCCGCCGGGCCGCCGACGTGGGCGGCCCGATGGTCTTTATTTTTTGATGTGGCAGGATTTGCAGGTGGTCGGCCCGGTTTTCTGCCCTTCT
>CAYMAR010000251.1:0-5940 GCA_964388465.1 uncultured Desulfobacteraceae bacterium | reverse complement strand
GACGTTGATGCCGAAGGGGAACCTTTGCGGTTGCCGGCAGATAAATGGTGAAGGTGGTTCCGTTGCCGATTTCGCTGGAGACATCGATGGCGCCGTGGTGATTGCTGACGATGCCATAGACGGAGGCCAATCCCAGGCCGCTGCCGCGTCCTCCGGTCTTGGTCGTAAAGAAAGGATCGAAGATCCGTTTCAGTGTGGCCGCATCCATGCCGCTGCCCGTGTCGGTCACATTCAGGCGAACATAGCGGCCCGGTGCGACGCCGAAAGCATTTGCTTTGTCCGCATCGAGCTCGGTGTTGGCCGTAGCGACCGCAAGCGTCCCGCCACCGGGCATGGCCTGCCAGGCGTTGACAAAAAGGTTGACCAGCACTTGACTGAACTGATTCTGGTCGATTTCAACGCTCCACAGGCCATCGGCATAGGCCGCGTTCGTCTCAATCTCGCGCCGCGTGTGGCAGAACATGGATAGGTTTTTAGCGACCAGGGCATTCAAATCGGTCGGCACCGGATCGTACTTGCCGCCGCGGGCATAGCCCAGCAGCTGCTTGGTCAGGTCGGCCGCATGGGTCACCTGTTCGGCGATGCCGTCGAGATGCGCTTTGAAAGGATGGTCTTGGTCGGCTTCGATCTGCATCAGGGAAATCCGGCCCTGGATGCCCATCAGCAGATTGTTGAAATTGTGGGCGATGCCGCCGGCCAGCGTGCCGATGGCTTCCATCTTCTGGGATTGCCGCAACTGCGCTTCCAGGCTTTTGGTCTGGGAGATATCCCGCAGGGTCCAAATGGCACCGGCAAGTGTTTGGTCGGTGTCGAAATACGGATAGAAGGCCATCTCGGCGTAACGCAACGACCCATCCGGAAGCCGCAGCCGCCCCTGTCTGTGGATTTCCTCCCCGGCCAGGCAATGCGCGAGGCTGCATGCGACCTGGGTCTCGAAGTTGTGCTCGCCGATAACGGTCTTCAAGCGGGCCGCCCGTTCAGGCGCGCTGCGGCGGCGGAACCATTCGCGGAAGGCTTCGTTTTCGGCTTCGAGGTTGTAGTCGCGATCGACGAGGGCGATCGGGCTGCTGGTGGAGGCCATGATGCGCTCGTACTTGCGCAGCTTGTCCTCGGCGCGCTTCCGGACGGTGATGTCACGCAGGGAGGCCAGGTAGGCGGGTTCCTCGCCCCATTCGGTTTCAACCAGTCGCATCTCGGCCACACGGCGATTGCCTTCGCGACAGATAATGTCGATTTCGGTGCTGGCGTCATCCACCAGCGGAAAACCAAAGGCCGTGCCGATCAACTC
The DNA here is from genome assembly GCA_964388465.1 of uncultured Desulfobacteraceae bacterium. Lineage (GTDB taxonomy): Bacteria > Desulfobacterota > Desulfobacteria > Desulfobacterales > UBA5852 > JABZFP01. The sequence continues at coordinate 4,652 of CAYMAR010000251.1, read as the reverse complement.
CTCGGCCGGGCGGCCGAACATGGCCTCGGCGGCCGGATTGGCAAAACGGATGACGCCCTTCAAGTTCAGGACCACGATGGCATCGGCGTTGTGGATGATCAGCGCATTCATGCGCGGCTGGCGATTTTGCCATGATTTCCGGTAGTGCTGCCGATCGCGGACCGTTCGGATCACGCGCGCCAGCATGCCGGTATGGATGTTGTCCTTGACCAGGTAGTCTTCCGCACCGCTGTGCAGGGTTTTCTGGATCATGTCCGCATCATCCCGATCGTTGAGGACGAGAATGGGGATGTCGCCGGTCTTGCGGCGTAAGTGGGCAACGGCGTTGTCGCCGTTGGGGCCGGGGGTGTCGAGGTCGTAGAGCACAACGTCGATGCCGCCGCCGGCCAGGCGCTCAAGGCCGTTTTCAAAGGAATCGGCGGCGAGCATGCTGCAGTCAAGATCGACGGCCTTGTCGATCATTTCGTTGAAGAGACGCTGGTTTTCGTGGTCTCTTCCGATGAGCAGAATGGTGCATTCGTTCGCGGCCACGATCTTCCCCTAAACAGGTGCCTCCGATGCTTCCGATCGGCTATCCATCCGGCGTCTCCCGCTGAAGACTGTTAACCCGCTCTATATCCGTGGTCGTGCCGCAGGAGGGATAACCGGAAAGAATACCGGAAACATCCTGGAACGGTTTTTCGATATGCATGCCGGATCCGTCGATCCTGAATTCCCGGATCGTCTTTTCATGCGCCGAACCGCGCATCTTGAGCACTGTCAGACCACGGCGCATTTCTCCGAAAATCTCCACGTAGCGCAGCAGAATAATAGAATCGGTAATCGTGGAGATATGGGCTTCGGTAATCGAGGTGCCGCCCATCAGATTCGGCGTCGTGCTGGTGAACAAGCCGGCGATTTCCTTGTGTTTAATAAATGAGGTCAACCCGACGATAAATTCGCGGAAGCCTTTCATGGTGGAAACGCGCTCCAGGGCGGACAGGCTGTCGACCACGACACGATGGGGATTGAAATCGTCCAGGTGTTGTTTGATGCGCAGGAGGTGATCTTCGAGTCCCATGATCTCGGGGTAGTCACAGACCACATCGAGCAAGCCTTTTTTCTCCAGGCTTGCAAAATCGACACCCCAGCCGCCAGCGTTGCGGAAGAGCTGCTCGCGGCTTTCCTCGAAGCCAAAAATCAAGCATCTTTCGCCGCTCTTCGCTCCGGCGTTCAAAAACTGGGTGGCCATCAACGTCTTACCGGTGCCGGTGGCACCGGAAACCAAAACAATCGAATCGCGGAAAAAGCCGCCTCCGCACATACGGTCCAGCTCGGCCTGTCCCGAAGTGATCCTCAGGCTGGAGGATTTTTGTTTGAGTTCCATGGCCGAGAGCGGAATGACCACGACCCCCTGTTGCGGAATGATGGTGAAGGGGTATTCACCTTTTTGATGCATGGTGCCGCGGAACTTGAGAATCTCGATGGTGCGGCGTCTTTTTTCGGCCTCCAACAAGTTACGCAGAATGATCACGTTGTCGGCCACAAACTCTTCCACCCCGTAGCGCGCGATCTCGCCGCTCTCGTTGGTGCGCTCCGAGGTCAGGAAGGCGGTCACACCGATTTTCTTGAGCGCCGAGGCCAGCCGAAAGAGCTCCCGGCGAACGATGGAGCGGTCCTGGTAGTGGGTAAAAACAGCGCCCAGCGAATCCATGGCGACACGGCGAGCCCCCACTTTGGCAATGGCGTGCTCGACCCGCGCCAGAAGGGCGCCGAAGTCGAAAGAACCGCTCACGATCTGGTCATGTTCCGGGTGCAGGGAGGCATCCACAAAGGCCCAGCGCCCCTCGGCTTCCCACTGACGGATATCCCATCCAAGGCTGATCATATTGTTGCGGATGTCATCGGGGCTTTCTTCGAAGGTTACGAAAACCCCGGATTGATCATTGTTTTTGATGCCTTCCGCCAGAAATTGCGCGGCCATCACGGTTTTGGCGCTGCCGGCCGTTCCGGCCACCAGTGTCGTTCGGCCCTTGGGAAGACCACCGAGTGTAATCAGGTCGAATCCGGGTATGCCGGTCGGGAGTTTGGCGATCCCCTCACCTGCGGGCATTGTGGTCATAGCTGTCCTCCTGGGGGGCACGCATCCCCAATGGCGATCTCCAGGCCTTCACAGACCCTGGCGGTATCGGAAAGATCGCCGATAATGCGCCGCGGCGGCAACGGAAGCTCCTTGATCAGCGTCGGGGTGGCCAATATTTTTTCATCCTCAGCCATTTGCGGATTTTCCTGTACGTCGATGATATCGAGTTCACAGCGGTCGGGAATCAGTTCCTCGATTAACCGTTTCAAGTTGCGGATGGCGCCGCGCGAGCGAGGGGTCTGCCCGGTAATGTAGAGCTTTAAGCGATATTGGCTCATCCGATTGACCTCGCAACTTGATGACGGATATATCGTCCGGGCATCCTTCGCCCTTCTCCCGTGAGAACCAGCATAAAACTCTTGTCGCCCGGCCTGCCAAACGTTCCATTGATCCATGTAAACTCTTGAACCGATGGGCTGTTCATCATTTTTCCGTTGATGGTTGAAGCGTGCGGCCTAAAACATGCCAGGGTGACACCATTACCGATGGGATCAAAAAAAAGCAGAATTAAACCCATGCGAACGCCTTCAGCATCAGGAATGAATTCTGCAGTTGTTTTGAATCATCACCCCTATGTTTGATTAAATGACACAAATTTAATAAAGGAAAAGCTTATTCACCAATTGGCGGCTGTCAAATCGCATACCGCGACCCCGGGCGACGGCGCGGCTGGGACCGCGATCGCCTTTCCGCCGTCATCGGCGCAAACGGGGTGAGAACACCGATTGCGCCGGCATGCGCATCGAAATCACCCGATTGAAAACACACGGCAAGCCGTGTGGCTGCGAGGCCCGCCGTGACCACGATCCGGATTCTATGCGACAACAACATCGGAGGTGTGGACTTCCTGGGCGAGCACGGTTTTGCCGCCCATGTGGCCCATCCGGCCGGCGCGTTGCTCTTCGACACCGGCCAGGGGCTCACCCTGGCGCACAACCTCAAGGCAAGCGGCCTAAGTTTGACGGACCTTGGAGCGGTCGTATTGAGTCACGGCCACTACGACCACACCGGCGGGCTGGCATGGGTCCTTGAACAGACCGGCCCGATCGCCGTACATGCCCATCCGGCAATGTTCAGCCGGCACCTGGCCCGGGCTGCAGACACCACCCGCTTCGTGGGCTGCCCGCGGCCTCGCGAGGAACTGGAGGCGGCCGGCGCCCGGTTCGCCTTTCACGACCGGACGGTCGAAATCGCCCCCGGACTCTGGTTCATCAGCGGTTATTCCCGCCGCCGCGGCCAGACGCCGGCCGACGGCCAACTCGTCCTGATGGACACCAAGGGATTGGTCCCGGATCCCATGGCCGACGATGCCAGCCTACTGATCGAGACGGCCGCCGGACCGGTCTTGCTGTTGGGCTGCGCCCATGGCGGCGTCCTCAATATTCTGGATCATGTGCGGGAATGTTTGGGGTTCGAGCGCCTGCATGCCGTTTTGGGCGGCACCCACCTCATGTTCTTCACGCCCGATCAGGTGCAGACGGTGATCGCGGCTCTGGAGGCGTTGGATGTGGCGCTGGTGGGGGTGTCGCACTGCACCGGTGACGCGGCCGCCATGCAGCTGTCCCAACATTTTGGCGGGCGGTATCGACGGGCGGCGGCCGGGAGCCGTTTTCGGTTCTGAAATCAGGTGTTCTTCAGTGTGTCCAGACGACCGTGCCATGAACAGCGGTCGCAAAAGGCTTCGGTTTGCAGCGTGATTTCCACCTGATCAAGGTTGTCGGGGTCCAGAATGATATCCTTCCCCGGGCACATGAAACGATAGGTTTCAAAGGGATCGTGGGGATCCTTGGCATAAAATTCCTGACATCCGCACTGGGGGCATTTCATCGTTTGTTCCTCGCGTCGGGCGTCGGCGGGGAACCCTCCGCCAACGCCGGTCCAACATTTAATCCAACCTAAGAGCGATCTTCTGCCAGCATGGCGCAAAGCATGTCGCCGGCCGTCTTCAACGGCGTTAGACGCATATTGAGCGTAATGTGGTAATGATCGGCCTGGTCGTAGTCCACCTTGCCGAGCTTGCGGTAGAGATTGACCCGCCGTTTATCTTCCATGGCCACCGCCAGGAGGGCCTGTTTCCTGGTGAGTTCGAAACGCTGCCGGGTATAGTTGATCCGATAGTCCAAGTCGGCCACCATCAGTGCGTGGCAGGTATCCGGATGGTCTTTGAGGATATACTGTCCGCCGCGGCCCAGGATAATGGCGTCGCCCTCGGCGGCGATCTTGCCGATCACCCGGTTCAGCATGTCGGCGTAGATCTCTTCGTCCCGTTCGCCGTACTCGGCATTTTGGATCATTTCCATCAGATTCCGGGGGACCAGCGTCGCCAGAAATTTCTGGAACCGGCCCCCGGCCGTCTGCTCCATGTTGGCAACCCATTCCGCGGATACCTTGGCCTGCTCGGCCACCATCTGAATCAGCTCATGATCGAAAAACGAATACCCCAGGCGCTGGGCGATGGATTCCCCCAGTTCCCGGGCACCGGTGCCGAACATGCGTGAAATCGTCAGAACCGCCATTGGAGACTCCTTTT
>CAYMAR010000250.1:0-5949 GCA_964388465.1 uncultured Desulfobacteraceae bacterium | reverse complement strand
GAATCCGATGGGCCGTCCCTGCGTGCCCGCCGACTCCTCCTGGCCGTCGGCATGAGCGAGCAGCCCTGCTGGCCGGCCTGGGCGCACGCACTCAAAATCGAGGGCGCCCGGATCGCCCATGTCTTCGACGCGGACTTCACGCGGGCTGAATGGACGCAAGACCGCCGCACCATCGTGGTCGGAGGCGGGATCAGCGCCGTGCAGACCGCCCTGAAGCTCGCCTCCGAAACCGGCGGTACGGTTCACCTCTTGTCACGCCACGCCCTGCGCGAAAGCCAGTACGATTTCAACCCCTGCTGGATCGGTCCCAAATGCCTGCGCGCCTTTTACCGCACGGAGCCGCCTCAGCGTCGCGCAACCATCGATCAGGCGCGCATCGCCGGCAGCCTGCCCGGCGAGGTCCTGGCGTCCCTGAACCGCGCATTGTCCGCCAACCGGATCGGGTTTTCCGAAGGACAGTGCCAAGGCGCTCGCTTAACCAGTGGCGGTGTCCGTTTGCAAACATCGGCCGGCGTGCTCGAAGCCGACCAGGTGATCCTGGCCACCGGGTTCACGCCTCGTCGTCCGGGCGGAGCCATGATCGACCGTCTCGTCAGGGAATTCGATCTCAAGTGCAACCCCTGCGGCTACCCCTTATTGGGGGACGATCTGCGCTGGGCGGAGAATATCTACGTCACCGGCCCTTTGGCCGAACTGCAGGTGGGGCCCTGCGCCCGCAATATCGTCGGGGCCCGCAATGCCGGTCGCATCCTGCTGCACGGCCTGGGTCACGAGCGGCGCCCGCCGCCGGGCCGATGAGGCCGCGATTTCGAAACGGACGGGGACGGCCATGCGGGGGCGGCGCTTCCGAAGCCCCGGCCTTACCCCTGCCCCGGCGGCGCCAGCCACTCCGGCGGCACACTCGCGACCCAGCCCAGCCTGCGGATCACGGTATTATAGACCCCGCCGACCGGGGCGATAAGGGTTAACGGAGTACGGCTGCCGGGCAGCGGCAGGGTCAGTTCGGTGGCGGCCAGAAGCAGTCGCTCGCAATGCCAGCGCTCCTTGAAACTGCGGTTGTGCTTGTTGTCCCCATACTGCCTGTCGCCGATAACCGGGTGGGCCAGGTGGCACAGATGCCGACGGATCTGGTGCATGCGACCGGTTTGGGGCGCCACCCGGACGAGAGAATAACGGCTGGTTTCGTAAGGCCCCACCGCAATGGGCAATTCGACCGTATCCAGGCGCACGAAATGCGTCCGTGCAGCCTGGCGTTTGGCACCCGGTCCCTTTTGCCGGGGGTCCTTGGTGAGGGCATGGTCGATTTCGCCCTTTTCGGCCACAAAGCCGCGGACCACCGCCAGATAAGTCTTGCGCACGTTCTGGCGGGCAAACGAGCGGGCCAGCGAGCGGGCCGCTCCCGGCGTCAGCGCGAACACCAACACCCCGGAGGTGGAACGATCCAGCCGATGCACCGGGTAGAGCCGCCGACCGATTTGATCGCGCAGCCGCTGCAAAACGAAACCTTCGCTGCGGGGGTCGAATTCACCGCGATGCACCTTGATCCCGGAAGGTTTGTTGATGGCCACGAGATCTTCGTTCTGGTAGAGAATCGAAAACACGGCGCCCCAAAAACTCGCGTTATTGGAAATGGCCGGTGATACAAACTGGCAGGGGCGGCTGTCAAGACCGCAAGAAGCGGGTTGTGCCCTGCCGCGATCCGCCTTAACCTTCCCGCCATCAGCCCCCGACGCCCCCGGGCCCCCGTCGGGATATTTTGCCACGAACCCAACCGGGAAAGGATCAGCATGCCGTCGTTGAAGCAACTCTGCCGTGATTATGAACGGGTCGAAGCGGCCATTGGCTTTCTGGAAGCCAATACCCTGCGCCAGCCGTCTCTGGCGGAAATCGCCGCCGCCGCCGGTTTGAGCGAATATCATTTTCAACGCCTCTTCAGCCGTTGGGTGGGCATCAGCCCCAAGCGTTTTCTGCAGTATCTCACCAAGGAGCACGCCAAGCGGATCCTGGCGCGCGCCGACACCGTCCTCGATTCGGCCTTTGAAGCCGGGCTTTCTGGCACCGGGCGCCTGCATGACCTGCTCGTCACCTGCGAAGCCATGACACCGGGAGAATATCGCCGCCGCGGGGCCGAAGTCGCGATCGACGTCGGCTTTCACGCCTCACCCTTCGGCGAATGCCTCCTGGCCGCAACCGCCCGGGGCGTCTGTCACCTCGCCTTTGTCCAGGAGGGCGGACGTGACCTCGCGACGGATGCATTGAAGCGTCAGTGGCCCCGGGCCGTCATACGGCACCGTCCGCGGCGCACGGCGCCCCTCGTGAACAGGATTTTTCCGTCCGGGCCCGCGCCGCGGCCCGCGCCGCTGCATCTCCACGTCAAGGGCACCAATTTCCAGATCCAGGTTTGGCAGGCGCTGCTGCGCATCCCGATGGGCGAAGCCGTGACCTATGAAGACATCGCCCGCCATATCGGTGCCCCCCGGGGCGCCCGGGCCGTGGGCAACGCCGTCGGCCGCAACCCGATTCCGTTCTTGATCCCCTGCCACCGGGTGATTCGGAAAACCGGGGTTTTCGGCCATTACGGCGGTGGGCCGGCGCGCAAAAAAGCCATGCTCGGATGGGAGTCGGCCCACGTCCGGGCACACGCGGCCTCAAGTTGATTCGCATACCGGGCGTTGAGGAAGAACGGTGTCGGGTAACGACCGGGGGGGATGCCCGTGAGCGAATGCTCGGACCGCCAGGGATCCCATCCAGGCGACCGCTGGTGACCGCTTGTAATCCTGCCAAGGGTGGTATATGAGACGTTTTTTGATCTCGGCGATTACCGCATGAACGCTCCGCACGAGGAAAGCGAAAGATGATCACGCTTCTGGATTACGGTGCCGGCAACGTCCGCAGCGTCGTGAATGCCATCGAAAGCCTGGGAGAAACGGTTCGAACCGTCGCCGCGGCGGAAGACATCCTCACCGCCGAGAAGCTGGTGTTTCCCGGGGTCGGGGCGTTCGGCAGCATGATGGAAATCCTCAACCGCGAAGGCTATGTCGCCCCGCTCAAGGCTTATCTCGCCTCCGGCCGGCCTTTCCTGGGCATTTGCCTGGGCCTGCACGCCCTCTTCGAAAGCAGTGAGGAAGCCCCTGCGGCGGAGGGGCTCGGTTTCATCCAGGGCACGGTCAAACGTTTCGCGGTGGACTGCGCCGTACCCCACATCGGCTGGAACGGGCTTGCCATCCGGCAACCTGCAAGCTTGTTCAAGGGCCTTCAGGGCGATGAAAAATTCTATTTCGTGCATTCCTTTCACGTGGCACCGGAAGACCCCGAGGTGGTGCTGACGACGACGGATTATGGCTATTCCTTTGTCAGCGCCATCCGGAAGGGCCCGGTGGTGGCCACCCAGTTTCATCCGGAAAAAAGCGGCCGCAACGGCCTTCGACTGCTGGAGAATTTCATCACGGACGGCGCCGAAACGGCGCTGCCAAACGTCCGTACGGACCGGACCCGCCTGGCCAAACGAATCATCGCCTGCCTGGACGTGCGCACCAACGACCGCGGCGATCTCGTGGTCACCAAGGGCGACCAGTACGACGTGCGCGAGGAAGGTGAAGTCCGCAATCTGGGCAAACCGGTCGAGCTGGCCCGCCGCTATTACGAAGAGGGTGCCGACGAGATCACCTTCCTGAACATTACCGGTTTTCGGGACTTTCCTCTGGAAGACATGCCCATGCTGGAGGTGCTTCGCCAGACCTCGCGCAACGTCTTCGTGCCGCTGACCATCGGCGGTGGGATCCGCAACTATACCGACGTCAACGGCCGTGTCTACACGGCCCTCGAGGTGGCCGCCGAATATTTCCGATCCGGCGCCGACAAGATCTCCATCGGCAGCGATGCCGTGGCGGTTGCGGAGGCCTATCTCCAGACGGGCCGCAAAAGCGGTTCAAGCGCCATCGAAGCAATCGCCCGGGTTTACGGCAGCCAGGCTGTGGTAATCTCGGTCGATCCCCGGCGGGTCTACGTCCACGATCCGGCCGCGGTCGGCCACCACGTCATCGAAACCGCCTTTCCGGGCCCGGACGGCCAGAAGTACTGCTGGTACCAGTGCACCGTCAAAGGCGGGCGCGAAGGCCGCGACCTGGATGCCGTTACCCTGGCCCGCGTCTGCGAGGAACTCGGCGCCGGCGAGATTCTGCTCAACTGCATCGACCGCGACGGCACCAACGCCGGCTTCGACCTGGAGTTGATCAACGCCGTCAAATCAGCGGTCGGCATCCCGGTGATCGCTTCCAGCGGCGCCGGCCGTACCAATCATTTTCTGGACGTCTTCACGCACACCGAGGCGGAGTCGGCTCTGGCGGCCGGCATCTTTCACCGTCGCGAAATACCCATCGGCGCGGTTAAGGATTTCCTCCGGGGCAAGGTTGAAATCCGTCTCTAACGACCCTTGACGCCCGTCATCGACGCCGTTTAAGGCCGGTTGCGCTTTAAAGGGTTGGGGGCCGCCGGTCGCTTTTTGGGCACCAGGACCGGCCAAGCCGCAGATCGTCTCCAGGGGGCGGCCTTTTGTCTTTATCCTCTCCCTTGCACCAACAGCGACGGCCATTGCCCTAAGGCGACCGGGCGGATAGAAATAAACGCAACGCTGCCAGCAACCGGACCGAAGGGACGGCATGAATGGGCGAACCCACCGCAAAAGAGCCTTACGAACCGGACGGATCTCACCTGAAATCCAGCGAGGTATACTGGCAGGCCCTTGCCGATCGGACGCCGGCGGAACTGGCCAACTGGACCCTGTGTGAACCCGGACCGGGCCGGAGCCTGGCGTTTGCTTTTTTAGACACCCCGGTGCGGATCGATTTCGAGGCCCGCCGGCTGTATCAGGAAACCACCGAGGGTTGGATCGAACGCGACGATCCGCTGCTTGAGCTGGCGGCCCTGATGTATTTCGGCCAGGTGAAGCGTTTGCATCCCCTGAGCCGCGACCTCGTGGGACTCGCGGATCTCAGCGAATCGCATTTCTTCACGGGGCCCCACGCACTCCGTCTCGATGCCCTGCAGCAGCGCTTCGGCAGTGATCCGAAAGGCTTCCAACGGACGGCGCTTGAACTCGGAGGGCAACTGGTGGACATGGCCGATGCCGCCGCCTGTCTGTGGCCCTTTCCGCGCATCCCGCTCTATTTCCTGCTCTGGCTGCGCGACGAGGAGTTCCCGGCGCGCCTCCGCGTGCTCTTCGACCGCAGCGTCGACGCCTGCCTGCCGGCCGATGCCATCTGGGCCCTGGTGAACCGGGTCGGGCAACTGTTCGCCGAACGTTGAAAACAGCTGCAGACCCGAAGTATTGTGACAGTGGCTGATGTTGACGCCCACCGCAGGCCGTGTTGATGGCCAGGCTCCGCGCGAGCGCTTCGCCCCCCAGAAGATACCGAGCCTATCTGGCTGGTGGCGTATTTCCGATGGGGTAGTCGCTGCAAAGTGCAGGCGTTCGGCTGGTGATAGCGAATTATTTGGGGGAATGGGCCTCGTGGTCATCGATCCAGACGGAGACTGCTTTTGATTCCTTCATGGCGACTTCCTTCGGTAAGGTTTGACATGAGGTGAATGTCGAAGGTAACCATCGGAGATCACAATCCTATGTGAAATTCGGGCCAAGTTCCTCTGTCGCATAAAGGCAAACCGTTCTTAGTTGCGGAGGGGTCGGATGCATTCAGGCGGCCTTATGAAATACAAGATAATAGGGGCTGTTTTGGTTCTCACCGGCCTGTTTCTGATCGCCAAGTTCAAACTGCATCTATTGGGATTGGTTTTCCTTTTCGTGGGTTTTTACGCGGCGATGAAAAAAGGGATGAGACCAAGATAGCCGATCCTAGTTCTGGATGATGCCGCGGCATTTTGGATGGCCATAACATATAAGACAAAGCGACATCATATCTGCAGGTTGGATGATTGGTATGTTATCCCAAC
>CAYMAR010000249.1:2182-5952 GCA_964388465.1 uncultured Desulfobacteraceae bacterium | reverse complement strand
AAGATATGCAGCCAGAAGGACCCATTGCACCTTTCTCACTGAGCATCAAGGATTTGCCCTGGCAGATCGCGTGGGACAAGGACAAGTGCACGCTCTGCGGCCGCTGCACGGCCTCCTGCCCGGTGAACGCCATCGAGCTCGGCGTCTTCCGCAAGCGCCAGGTGGCGCCGGCGGTGGGCATCCTGGAAGCCCCGGAGAATCAGTACACGCTCTACTACGGCATCCGCCAGAAAACCGATCCGGCATACGCCTGCGTGGGCTGCGCCATGTGCAACATGGTCTGCCCGAACGACGCCATCATCCCCATGCACGGGGACGAAATCGACAAGCTGCGCATGCACGGCGACCGCGGCGGCCAGGCCCGGCGGCGCGGCGGGCGGCGCAACGACCCCGGCAGCCTCCTGGACCAGATCAAGTTCATCCGCATCTCGATGCTGACCGACCCGGCCCTGGACGCCGGGCGCCACGAGTTCGAGCTGCGGTCTCTGTTGGGCCGCGTTCTGCCGCCCGAGCAGAACCTCAAGTTCATGGCCGAGAACGGCTGGACCCCCCCCGTGCGCGAGATCTATCCCCTCATGATCGGGGGCATGTCCTTCGGGGCCCTTTCGCCCAACATGTGGGAGGGACTCCAGATGGGGGTGGCCTACCTGAACGAGGAACTCGGCATGCCCGTGCGCATGTGCACCGGCGAGGGCGGCTGTCCGCCGCGTCTGCTGCGCTCGCGCTTTCTCAAATACGTCATTCTGCAGATCGCCAGCGGCTATTTCGGCTGGGACGAAATCATCCATGCCATCCCCGAGATGAAGGAAGACCCCTGTGCCGTGGAGATCAAATACGGGCAGGGGGCCAAGCCCGGCGACGGCGGGCTGCTGATGTGGTACAAGGTCAACAAGCTGATCGCCGCCATTCGGGGGGTGCCCGAAGGGGTCAGCCTACCCAGCCCCCCCACCCACCAGACCAAATACTCCATCGAGGAGTCCGTGGCCAAGATGATCCAGTCCATGTACATGGCCTGGGGTTTCCGCGTGCCGGTCTATCCCAAGATATCGGCCACCACCACCTCGCTGGCGGTGCTGAACAACCTGACGCGCAACCCCTACGCCTCGGCCCTGGCCGTGGACGGCGAGGACGGCGGTACGGGGGCGGCCTACAACGTGTCCATGAACCATATGGGCCATCCCATCGCCAGCAACATCCGCGACTGCTATCTCAATCTGGCCAAGGTCGGCATGCAGAACGAAATCCCGATCATCGCCGGCGGCGGGATCGGCAAGACCGGCAACATGGCGGCCAACGCCGCCGCCTTGATCATGCTGGGTGCCAGCGCCGTGCAGATCGGTAAATACATCATGCAGGCCGCGGCCGGCTGCCTGGGCTCCGAGACCGATCGGTGCAACATCTGCAATATCGGACTCTGCCCCAAGGGGATCACCTCCCAGGATCCGCGGCTCTACCGGCGTCTGGACGTCGAGCAGGTGGCCGAACGGGTGGTGGACGTCTTCCTGGCCTTCGACACCGAGCTCAGGAAAATCCTGGCCCCGCTGGGACGCTCGACCTCGCTGCCCATCGGGATGTCCGACGCGCTGGGAATCGCCGACAAGAACGCGGCCGACCGGCTGCAGATCAATTATGTGGTCTAGCGACACCCCGAACCGGGGATGGCGGGGACCGCACCGCCGTGGAGATTTAATGCATGAGCAGTGAAGCCCATCAAGATCAAAACGTCGATCATATCATCAGCGGCCAGCAGGATGGCGAACGCATCGAATCCCGGGTCCTGGAAGAAAAGATTCAGGAGGCCGTGGCCAACGGCGCACGCAACCTGAAGATTCTGGCCTTCGGCCAGCACGGCATCGGGGGGCGGCTCTGGAAAGCCGGCGACGAAAAGTTGCACGTGCGGGTGGAGGGTCCGCCCGGGCAGCGCCTGGGGTCGATGGGATTTGCCAACACCACGATCGAGGTCCATGGACCGGCTTCGGACGACACCGGCTGGCTCAATGCCGGGGCCGAGATCATCGTTCACGGCCACGCCGGCAACGGCACCTCCAATGCCATGGCCCAGGGCATCGTGCGGGTGGCCGGTAATATCGGTGCCCGCGGTATGACCATGACCAAGAGCAACCCGCGCTTTGCGCCGCCCGAGCTCTGGGTGCTGGGATCGGTGGGGGATTATTTCGGGGAGTTCATGGCCGGGGGCATTGCCGTGGTCTGCGGCGTCGATCCCCAGGATCCCAACAACGTGCTGGGCTACCGCCCCTTCGTCGGAATGGTGAGTGGCAAGGTTTTTTTCCGTGGACCCCATGGCGGCTACAGCCAGGGGGACGCCAAGCTGGTGCCCATCAGTGACGACGACTGGCAATGGCTGCAGGACAACGTCAAAATCTTTCTGCAGCGCATCGGTCGCGAGGCGTTGGCCGAGGATCTGGCGGACCGCACCCAATGGCAGATGATCACGGCCCGCAGCCCCCACGAGAAAAAAACCCGCCAGACCCGTCCGATGGCCGCCTTTCATCAGGAGGTCTGGGACCAGGAGCTGGGACGGGGCGGGATCATCGGCGATCTCAGCGACCAGGATCGCAGCCAGATTCCGGTGGTCGTCACCGGCGAGCTGCGGCGGTTCGTACCGGTCTGGGAAAACCGCAAATATGCCGCTCCCTGCGAGGCCACCTGCCCCAGCGGCATTCCGGTGCACGAGCGCTGGCGGCTGGTGCGCCAGGGTCGGATGGACGAGGCCGTGGACCTGGCCCTGAGTTTCACCCCGTTTCCGGCCACGGTATGCGGCTACCTCTGCCCCAACCTGTGCATGTCGAGTTGCACCCGGCAGTCGGCCTTCATGGCCCCGGTGGACATCCGCGGCCTGGGCCAGGCCAGCATCGAGGCCGGGGTGGAGGCCCTGCCGCCTTTGAGCGGGCGCAAAGTGGCCGTGGTCGGTGGCGGACCCGCCGGTATTTCGGTGGCCTGGCAGCTGCGTCGCAGCGGCCACGAGGCCACGGTGTTCGACACCTCGGCCTTGCTGGGCGGCAAGATCGCCTCGGCGATTCCCAGCAGCCGGATTCCCGAGGACGTGGTTTCGGCCGAGCTCGAGCGCGTGCGCGAGATCATCCCGCATGTCCATCTGCAACAGGCGGTCAACCAGGACGACGTGGCCCAGCTGCGTGAAGACTACGATTTCGTCGTTCTGGCGACCGGTGCCCAGAAGCCGCGGGTGGTGCCGGTACCCGGCAAGGAGCGCCTGCTCACGGCGCTCGATTTTTTGACGGATGCCAAGGCGGGACGCGCCCGCGTCGGCAAGCGTGTCGTGATCATCGGCGCCGGCAACGTGGGCTGTGACGTGGCCAGCGAAGCCCACCGTCTGGGCGCCGATGACATCACCCTGATCGACATCCAGGAGCCCCTCTCCTTCGGCAAGGAGCGTGAGGAGGCTGAAAAAGTCGGTGCCAAGTTCCGCTGGCCCTGCTTCACCCAGGAGATCACTGACGATGGCGTCGTGCTCACTGACGGCGAGCTGCTGCCGGCGGACACGGTTTTTATCTCCATCGGCGATGCCCCCGACCTGAGCTTTGTGCCCGAAAATATCGCCACCGAAAGGGGTTTCGTCGTGGTCAACGAGCATTTCCAGACCACGGACGCCAAGGTCTTCGCCATCGGCGACATCGTCAAGCCGGGGCTCCTGACCGATGCCATCGGGGCCGGGCGCCAGGCCGCGGCGGCCATCGCCGAGATGCTGGCGGGCCGCCGCCCGGTAAGCGACATTCGCCCGATGATCGACA
>CAYMAR010000249.1:0-2082 GCA_964388465.1 uncultured Desulfobacteraceae bacterium | reverse complement strand
GCCGAGATGCTGGCGGGCCGCCGCCCGGTAAGCGACATTCGCCCGATGATCGACAAGAACCGCATATCGCTTGAGTATTTTGATCCCCGCATTCTGGACTACGAAGATATCGACCACTGCGGTTCTCAGTGCTCCTCGTGCGGCGCCTGCCGCGATTGCGGCATTTGTTCGGCCGTCTGCCCCTACAGCGCCATCAGCCGCGAGGAGACGCCCGACGGCGGCTACGAATATGTGGTGGACGCCGAGCGCTGTATCGGGTGCGGATTCTGCGCCGGGGCCTGCCCCTGCGGGATCTGGGACCTGGTGGAGAACACGCCGCTGGTTTGATCTCACGCGCGCGCGCGGGCCATGGTTCGATCCGGCCGCTTCCCCGCTGCGGGGCTGGCGGCCGGTTTTCTGTTGATAAAACGGTACGCTTCCACTACTTAGTGTCCAACTCAGAAAAGGCATCTTTTGGTCCTGGCCGGCGTTCTCGCGATTTTGAAATCCTCGACGTAGCCTTCGCTACGCCTGCGGGTTCAAAATCACTGCGGCCTTGGCCAGAACCAAAATCTACTTTTTCTGAGTTAACACGGTTGAAGGCTAATTTCGGCGTTCACGGCAGCCGAACGCATGCAAGAACATCAAACCCCCTCAGGTGATTGAACGTTAATGAACGCGCTACTGGCACTCGAAGACGGGCGGACATTCAAATGCCGTTCCTTTACCGGCCCCGGGGAAGCCCGCGGCGAGGTGGTCTTCAACACCAGCATGACCGGCTACCAGGAAGTCCTGACCGATCCTTCCTACAGCGGTCAACTGGTGACCATGACCTACCCGCTGGTGGGCAACTATGGCATCAACCGTGAAGACATTGAATCCGGACGCATCCAGGTGGCCGCATTCCTGATCAAGGAATACCAGCCCTTTCACAGCAACCACCGAGCCACGGCCTCCCTGGCGGAATACCTCAAATCCCAGGACGTCGTCGGTGTCGAGGGCCTGGACACACGTGCCCTGACCCGCCATATTCGCAATGCCGGCGCCATGCGGGCCATCCTGACCACCCACGACCTGGACCCGGCGGCCTGTGTCGCCAAAGCCCGCGCCGTTCCCGGCATGGAGGGTCTTGACCTGGCCAGCACGGTGACCACCGGCTCCACCTACCGCTGGGTGGACGATGCGCCCGTTCCGCTGGAGGTGGACGGCGGCGTCGACGCCCTGGACCAGGACGTCTGGCAGGCGCGCGGCCGCCGACATTCGGTGGTGGCCATGGATTTCGGCATCAAATACAACATCCTGCGCTGTCTGGACCAAGCCGGATTCGAGGTGGTGGTGGTGCCGGCCGCGACCCCGCCCGACACCATCCGGGCCATGGCGCCCAGCGGGATATTTGTGTCCAACGGGCCGGGCGACCCCGAACCGGTGCGCTATGCCATCGACACCATCCGGGAATTGATCGACTATCGGCCCATGTTCGGCATCTGCCTCGGGCACCAGCTCATGGGGCTGGCCCTGGGCGGAAGCACCTACAAGCTCAAATTCGGCCACCGGGGGGCCAACCAGCCCGTCAAGCACCTGGCCAGCGGGCGTATCGAGATCACCTCCCAGAACCACGGGTTTGCCGTGGACACGGATTCCCTTAAAGACAAGGACATCGAGATCACCCACATCAACCTCAACGACAATACCCTGGAGGGGTTTCGCAGTCGCCGCTATCCGCTGTATGCCGTACAGTATCACCCGGAGGCCTCGCCCGGACCCCACGATGCGCGCTATCTTTTCGCCGATTTCAACCGGTTGATGGACGAGGCGGCCAACTAGTGCCAGCGGTCGATGTCGGGCATCAGCGCCCGCAACGGTAAAAACCTCAAGCCCTGCACAGGGATCTGGATTCATGCCCAAACGAACGGATATCCATAAAATTCTGATCATCGGCGCCGGCCCGATCATTATCAGCCAGGCCTGCGAATTCGACTATTCCGGCACCCAGGCCTGCAAGGCGCTCAAGGAAGAAGGTTACCAGGTCGTGCTGGTCAACAGCAACCCGGCCACCATCATGACCGACCCGGAAATGGCCGACCGGACGTACATCGAACCCGT
>CAYMAR010000248.1:0-5974 GCA_964388465.1 uncultured Desulfobacteraceae bacterium | reverse complement strand
CTTTCGGTGCTGGCCTGGTCTGGCTTGAGCACATAGACCTGGGGCTTGGCCACGGTGTCCTGGCACTCCGGGCCCGGCTCACCGCTGCCCCCGATCCAGATGCCCTTTTCCAGTGTGCTCGGTGCGGCGCAGGCATAGTTGAAGACGATCGCGGAAAGTCCGGCCTTCTCGGCCGTGTTCCAGATAAATTCCGCTTTGCTCAGCGAGGAGTCGAAGCCATTGAACGCACCGCCTTTCTCGGCCGCCGCCAAGGGCTCACCCGCTTTCTGGACGTACAGGTCGGTAATGCTGTGACTACCCGGTTCGGCACCCGTGGCGATGGTGGTCCAGTTTTGCGGGGTCTTGCCGCTGTAGGACGGCAGCGCCTCGGTGAAGAAGCCCTGTTCCATCAGGCGCTGGAAATTGGGCAGCTTGCCCTCGGCCACCAAGCGCTTGACCATGACTGGATCGGTACCGTCTATACCGTAGAGGATTACTCTTCTTGCGTTTGTATTCGGCATGAATCTTCTCCGTCTTTATCGATTCAGGGGGTTTTGCAATGAGGAGCCCTACTCAAGGATCAGCACCAGGTCGTTCTGGACGAAACCGGGGACGTCGCCGACGGCCCAGACGCGGCGCGGTCCGCGGCCAAAGATCGCGTTGACCTGCTTCAGGCCGCCCATGACCGCGATCCAGGTTGCGCCGGCGTCAGTGGTTTCGTACAGGGCCTGTCCGGGGTTCAGGAACTTGTGGTTGGCTACTGCGGCAAAGCCGCGGCCGCGCTGGTCGAACCAGAGGGCGGTCGCCCATTCGCCTTCCGGCAGATGGCAGGGCTGCCAGCTCTCGCCGCCGTCGTCGGTGCGCCAGATTTGGTTGTCGGGGCCCGCAACCCAGCCTTGTCGGCTGGTGGCGAAAAAGACCTGACCGCGGTAGGAGCTCTGTGCCGTCGGCAGCTCGCCTAGCGGCGCCCACGTCGCGCCGGCGTCCTCACTCTTCAGCAACATGCGTTGACGCGTCGCGACACTGTCTCCGAGGACGTAAACGACGAATCCGCGTTCGGTCGGGAGGTCGGCCGGCACGGCCATTCGTCTCGGCCGGAACCCGCCTTGAACGCCAAAATCCACTCGCCTCCACCCGGTTTCGCGGTCGGAGCTGCGCCAGGCGGCGGTGCCGGTGAGCACGTAGCGGAGCGGGCCGCGGCAGTAGAGATCGCGGTAGCCGTCGAGCTGGCCGGCCAAGGCCAGGACTTCCTGCCAGGTTTCGCCGCCGTCGGTACTGTGGTGTAGCCAGGCGTTGCCGAGCCCGCCGGGGTGCTTGCCTGCGAGCAGCCAGATCTCCTCAGGCCCGCTCATCTCGATGTGGTACCAGCCGCCGTTCGGCTTCATTCGCGCCCAGGTCAGGCCGCCATCCTGCGTCTTGAACACACCGCCGTAGCCGCACGCCCAACCGAGCCGGTCGTCCCAGAAATGGACGTCGTGCAGCTTTTGCCGGATGTCGCCCTTGCCGAATCCGCCGCCGCTGCCGCCGGTGTCGAGAACCAGCCAGCGGGATGTCGGATGTCGGATGTCGGATGTCGGATTTGTGGCTGCCGGGCATGGCGTGCCTTGCCACAGGCCCTGTGCGTGCGCACTGCCGCTCACAGCCAGGGCGAAGCACCCGCCGGCAAACAGCCACAGGGGAATTGTGTAATCCCCGATCTTCATTTTTTCAACACCTCAAAGCTTCCCCAGCGCCGTGGGTCGATGGTGGCTTCGATGGCGAGATCGGAGACGATGCCCGTGGCGTGGTTGGACCAGTACATGCGCAGTTCGTTGATCTGGCCCTGCGAATCGGAATGGATCACGCCGACATCGCAGAGGTAGGTCTTGCCGGGCTCAGGTTTGAATCCGAGCTCCGCCAGGGGAACGGAGATCCGCACGTCGTAGGCGCTCGCCCGCCGGTCGATGGCGACCCTGGCGGCGTCCAGCACTTTCACCACGTCGATTTTCGTGGTCGTGACCGGCGAGGCGAACTCGACCGGGTTCTCCGTGCCGGCGACCTTATAGCGGTATAGGATGGCGATCGGCTTGCCTTCGAAGACGGTGGCCAGCAAGCGCAAATCTCCCGCGATCACGCCTGGCGTGGCGTCGTCGGGTTCGGTGCGCAGCTCGAACGCGACGGCATCACCGGTCTTGAAGAGCTGATTGACCACCTTGCCGTGGTTGATCATGGGCGTGGCGTCGCTCACGTCACGGAAACACAGATACAGGTTGCTGTCGTCAAACGTCCAGGTGGCGGTCGCGCGTCGTTTCAGACCGAAGTTCCAGCTTGCCACGTGCTTCTTATCCCAGGAGAACTGGTTCACGGCGGGCGGCGCGGACATCGGCTTTGTCGCTGCCGCAATCGCGATGCGCTTCTCCTCCTCGCTCTCGGCCGCCCGTTTCGCCAGCAGTTCGGCGGCCTGGTCGTACTGTGCCCGGGTGAACGAGAGCGCCTGAGCGGGCAGGCGCTTGACCGATCCGATGCCAGTCACTTCGCTTATCACCGAGCCGTTGCGCGCGGACGAGCCGAGATAGACCTTGCCGTCGATCCGATTGCGGAAAAACTCGCCGCCGAACCACTCGGCTCCTGGCGAGGTTTGCATGATGGACATGCCGCGCACCGGCTGGGCGGGCAGTGCTTCCGGCGCGGAGCGGCAGTCGCGGAAGACGCTGCCGATGTAGAGGCCGTCCGTGGTCATCATGAACGCCTTGCCCATGTTGCCGTTGAAACAGAACACCTCGCCCACGTCGTCCAGTTCAACCGCTCCAATCACCTTCAACGGGCCGATCAGGAGGCCGTGCTTGTCTTTGGGTGCGGTGTGCGAGCCGTGGACGCCCGGCCAGCGGTTCGGATAGGTCCACAGCGTTTCGCCTTTGGGATTGATCATCCGCAACGGCGCCTCGTTGAACAGTACGTTGCCGTTCTTGTCCGCCCATGTGGAGTTGCAATGGTTTACCGGCGGGGTGTTTTCATAGATCTTCTCGGCGTTTTGAATGTCATAGATCGGCGCGCCGCAGGAGTTCCAGCCCTGCAGAGGCAGACGCCATGCCTGCGTCGGTAATCGGTTGGAGTGGGTCGGATAGAGGGTCAAGTCCGGTCCGTAGGCGGACCGCCAGCCACTTCCGGGGAATAGTCCATTCATCTCATCCGCTCTGAAAAGGATCAGCTCCGTCTCCTGCACCGCGCCGTCGCCATCTTGGTCAGTCCAGAAAAACAGGTCTCGCACAGGTTTGCCGCGCTGTTTTGCTTCTCTCTGCATTGCTACAAATGGGCGCATCCTATGTATCGCCAAGCCGCCGGTGAAGACGCCGGGGTACTTCTTCTTCGCCCATTCCAGCATGGCGGGGTCATCCCACAGTTTGCCGGCGACCAACTCGGGCAAGCGGTCCTGGCCACGCAAGAATTCCCAGACTCTTCCCATCGCCATCAGCGGCCGGGCGTGGTTGTCAAGCAGCTCGGATATGCGCAGACGCCCGTAACTGGAGCTGCTGACCAGGATTTTCCGTCCATCCACCTCCAGCACCTCGTGGAGCAGTCCCTGGCCGTAGGGTCCAAGCAGCTCGTTCTCTTTGGTTGGGCGCCATAAGGTTCCGGCGACCCGCCACAGCCCCTTGTCCCAGTCCAGATCAACGACATTGCCCATGCAGAAGGCCTGGCGGGGGTTGATCGTATCAACGTTGCATTCCATGGCGCCGTACCAGGTCGGGCCGCAGTACTCGCGCTGGAGTTTGCCTTCGGAGTTCCAGACGCTGATGCGCTTGGGTGAGAAGTCGTACTCCGCCACCCAGAGCCGGTCCCGGTCGTCGACCGTCAGTCCACGCGGCCGAAACATGCCGTCCGCCTCGTATTTGCCCTTCAACGAGCGGCCACCGACTTTGCCGACCGTGCGCAGCAGCTTGCCTTCGGGCGAGAAGACCTTCACGCACATCTGGTCTCGCCAATCGGAGACGTAAATGTTCCCATGTTTATCGGTCGCCAACCCTACCGGTGCGGCGAGTCCGGTATGAATCACCGGCGTGATCGTCTTCGTCTCGGGATCAATCGCCATCACTTGCTCGCCGCTGATAGCCAGAAGGCGTTTGCCGTCCGCCGCCAGTCCAGCGGGGGCGTTTACGTTGATCTCGCCGGTCACCTCGCCGGTCTCGGCGCTGACGACGACGATCTTGTCCTCGTAGAACATGGAGGCGTAAAGGCGCCCTTGCAGAGCGGCCAGCCCCAAAGCCTCGTGCTGGCACCAGTCGGCATCAAAGGCTTTTTCCTCGATAAGTTTGCCTTCCCATTCTCTTGGTTTGACCTTTCTATCTTTCGGGAACGTAGCGATGATGTGTTCGCCCTTGCCGTCCGGAAAGCTCGCCAGCTTACCCTGTTTCGGGTCGATGCGCAGCAGACGCAGCTCGCCGGGATACTTGTATTCGGGGTGTGCGCCGCCGGCCAGCATGTAGAGGTAGTTGCCGTCGTGGGCAAGCATGCCGCCGTAGATGCGGCCGATGCCCCAGCGTTTCTGGCCGGTTTCGTCCACCCCGATCACGGTCGAGCCCCCCTCCGAATGGTGGCTGGCGGCGAAAATCCACTTGCCGTCGGTGGCGACCGAATATGGCGGCGTGTGATCGGCGAGCCAATCGCCGCTGCGGTCGGCGGTTTCCCACGGCGGATTGCCCGGACTGCCATAGGTGAACTGGTAGCGCAGGTCGAACGCGCCGCGGCTCAGACCGCGCACGCGGTATTCGCCCGGCTCGACGAGGCGGCCCGCGTCGTCCGTGCCATCCCAGTAGTCAGTGTTCCTGCCGGCATGGCGCGGGTAGCTCGAGACCAGGTTGCGGACGCGTGTGCCGTCAGGCTTCTCCACGACCAGCGTGGCGAAACCGTCGGCCGGCAGCTCGTATTCGATGGGCACGGGGCCTTCGGTGGCGTAGCGCAGTCTGGCCAGCCGTTCGACCTCGGAGAGCAGCTCCACCGACGGCGAAGCCGGCAGGTTGCCGTGGTCCAGAAACGCCACCTCGCCCCAGGCCTGGTACGTGGTCCAGAAGAATTCCCGCTTCGGGTGCTCCCGGTTGAGCAGATCGGCGACCCGATGTTCCGGCATTCCCCTGGCCGTGAGGTCGCCCCAGAAGCTCTCGATGCCCATGCGCAGCGTCTGCCCCGCGACATAGCGCCGCCCGTCGCGGCGCAGCAGTTTCCAGGCGATCCGCATCTCCTGGACATACCCCTTGCCATCGGCATCCTTCTTGAACGCCGCGTCCACGCCCTGGCCGATGGCCTGGGCGATCTTGCCTTCGAAGCCCTCCTTGCCCCGGGACATGTCGGCGTACATCAGATGGGCTCCCGGACGGTTTTCATCGGTGAAGTAGTAGCAGTCGACATGCGCGATACGCGCGCCGCCGGGGCCGATCGGTTTCTCGTGATCGGTCCAAAACCGCAACTGCACACAGTCGCTGCGCCAGCCGTTGCCCGGAGCATTGACCGGATGCATGTGGTTGACCATGGGCGTGCGGTCCTTGAAGCGGAACGAGAGATAGAAATAGTCACGGTCGTACATCGCCGCGGCCCGGACCGAATGCGTGTCGCGCATGGTCTCCAGGTCGTAGCAGATCAGGATGTCGCCGGACAGATCCCAGTCATCAAGCTTGCCGTCCAGCACGGGCGGCTTGGCCGCGGGCACCGCACGCAGTTGGTAGTTGTCGGTCTGCTGCGCGAAAGCGGTCGTGGTTGCGAGCAGGCAGGCGAGCAGGGCTGCGGTGTGTCGGGTCATGGTGTTTGTCTCCTTGTTTTAGGCTTAGGGCTGAGCTTGTGAGCAAGCCCGGGACTTTTCGTGGCAGTGAAAGAGAGTTGTCGGTAGTAGTCCGGCGACTCCCCTGCACCAGAGACTTCGTCACGGTACAAGGCAGGCGCTCGCCGGACCCGCGGCAGGCGAGTCAGCGGTTAGCCCACATGCAGTCCTTACGGCACCGCGTGGACTTCTCCGCTGTCCGGTCTG
>CAYMAR010000247.1:0-5999 GCA_964388465.1 uncultured Desulfobacteraceae bacterium | reverse complement strand
CCGACATCATCACGGCCAGCGCCAAAGCCTACCTCAACGGTCTGAACCGGCTCGAATATCTCAAAGCCAACCCGATCAAGGACCGCCAGGGCCTTTAGGTCCCATCCGCCTCCGATGCACAAAGCTGGAGCCTTTTACGACTCCAGCTTTCATTCATTTAAGATCATGTCGCGCGGCCGGGAACGGATCTATTGCCCCAGATACCCCTTGCGCAGCTTCTTGTCCGCCTTGGCCCCCAGATTGTAGCGAAAGTACATCTGGGCGAACGCCGGGTTGGCGATGGTGCCTTTTTCCTCCCCTTTATAGATCAGGGTCAGCCCCTGGCCGGGAACATACGTCGCGATCGAGGTGGCCCCGGGGGCCATGTCCTGATCCAGCCAGGAGGCGTAGCGTTCGATATCGGCCATGTGCTTTGCCACCATCTCGGGCGGATTGGCCTTGATAATGGCTTCCTTGAAGCCGTCCTGCAGTTTTTCGGCCGTGGCCTTGCTGGTCAGGTAGTGCAGGTGAAAATGCTTGACCTGCTCGGAGGTGATGGCTTCCTCGGCGTCACCGGTGGGATTTTCGAGATAGAAACCGCCGGCGAAGACCTTGATGAAAAATTTGGTGCGCAGGGCCACGCCGTTGAGTTTCAGTTGTTTGCCGGCAACCGTTTTCTCGCCGGGAAAGCGCACACCGGCAATTTCCCGGTCGGCGGTGCTCCCGGCCGCAGCCGACAAAAGAATCCAGCCCAGGGCCAGGGCGACAATCAATGGTGTTTTCCGCGTCATGGTCGCATTTCTCCTTTTCATATTCGGGGTGAGAGAATAATCGCCGGCCATCAACCGAGGTTGGCCAGCAAACGCTCGGCCCATTCCGCGTAGTAGCGCTCGGGGGCCTGGGCGGCGCGTTCCAGCCAGCGCCGGGCTTCCTGCTTGTTGGCTTTCCCGCCCATTTTGATCAGCAGTTCACCGAAATAGACCTGCGCTTCGGCATAGGTGTCTAAAAATCCGGTTTGTTCGTATTCACGGAAATATTTAAGTGCTTTGGGGCGGTCGTGCAGGGGCCAGGGCAAGACCGTCCAAAATCGTCCCAGGGACAAGATCGGCCCGGCGCGGTTGTAGTGCTTGTCGAGCGCGTAGGCTTTTTCGAAACTCGTCTGGGTCTTGTCTTTGAGGCCTTCGCTCAAGGCCGTCAGGATACTGACCCCATCGGAATAAATGCCCACGCTCAGCCCGTAGTAGTAGTGTCCCTCCACCCGTTCCGGAGCCAGCGCGACGGCCTGTTCGGCCAGTTGCATGGCGACTTTGCCCTGGGTTTTGCAGATCGCCTTCCAGTCGGGAAGCGTTTCCTGTTTGACCCGATTGGCGTAATCGCGATGCGCCCGCGCACTTTTCCACAGGGTTGCGTAGTCCCCGGGCGCCGCCTGCCGGGCGCGGGCATACAGGTCCAGCGCGGCCTCGAGATCCTCCAGCCCGCCGGCGGCATGGCGCGCATCCGCTTCCAGCAGGGCCGGCTCGGATGCCGCGGCAGGCGCGGCGAGCAGCATCAGCATCAATCCCCATCGCAGGATCATCCGCATGGTTAGCTCCTTTTGAAGACCGGGGGAAAACCAATCCGCGCCGCCCCCCCGGGCGCCCATCCTGGCGCCTCGGCACCGGGTGGCGGCCCCGCGGATCGAAAAACGGCGGCCATCGGGGTCAATCGCCCATTTCAGCCATATAGTCGTCGTACATGGTCTCCAGGGCGAGTTTGTGCTTGGCCTCTTCCTGACAGAGAATTTTGAAAATCTTGGCATGGTCGGGATCCTCGACCCGGACCTGCAGATCGTTGTAGAGTTTGAGCGCCTTTTCTTCACGCTTGATGGCCAGCATCAGAATGTCACGGTAATGCATGCCTTGCACGTAGTCGATGTCCAGGCGCAGGTCGCCGCGCTTGATGTCCTTGATCCACTTGAATTCATAATTGTCGATGCCGTCGGCGACCGCGCCCGCCTTGAGCTTTTCGAGCATGACCACGTGCTTGTCTTCTTCCTGGGCAAAATCCCTGAATACCTGGCGGTTGCCGGACAGCGTCTCTTCTTCGCTGATATCGAGGTAGAACTGTTTGGCTTGCTTTTCTTTGCCGATCGCGTAGTCCAGGATATCGTTGGGTGTCTTGAATTCCATTCCGCCTCCTTTCGGTTGGTCCCTGCGGTTGCCGGCGGCCCCGTCGCCTTTTTCCGTGTCGATTGCGGCCCATCGTTTCCGCCAGCCGTCAAGACGCGGCGGTGGACGGCGGCGCCGCGATCCTCAACGGGCCGTCGCGGTATCGAGGCTGCCGACCAGATCGTTGATATCGGCGATGCCGTGGGCCCGCAGATAGTCCTCCAGCGCGTCGATGATCGCCGTGGTGGCCCCCGGGTTGACGAAATTGGCCGTGCCCACCTGAACGGCCGCCGCCCCGGCGATGAGAAACTCGAGGGCGTCACGATGGTTCATGATGCCGCCGATCCCGATTACGGGGATGTCGACCGCGCGGGCCGCTTGCCAGACCATCCGGACAGCCACGGGCCGGATGGCAGGTCCGGAAAGGCCGCCCGTGATGTTCGCCAGCTTGGGCCGACAGCTTTCGACATCCACCGCCATGCCGGTGAGCGTGTTGATCAGCGAGAGGGCGTCGGCGCCGGCCGCGGCGGCGGCCTGGGCGATCGGCACGATGTCGGTCACGTTGGGGGAGAGTTTGACAATCAGGGGTTTGGCGGTGCGCGCCCGAATGCGGGCGGTCAGTTCACCGGCCGCGGCGGCGCTCACGCCGAAGGCCATGCCGCCGGCTTTCACGTTGGGGCAGGAGATGTTCACCTCGATGGCGGCGATGTCCGGCTCGCCCTCCACGATGTCCGCCAGCGTTTCGTAGTCTTCGGCCTGCTGTCCGTAAAGGTTGACGATCACCGGCGTTTCCAGCCGCCGAAGAAATTTCAGTCGGGTCTTGCGGAAGGTCTCGATGCCGATGTTCTCGAGCCCGATGGCATTCAGCATGCCGGCGGGGGTTTCCACGATGCGCGGCGGCGGGTTGCCGGCCGCGGGCTGAAGCGACAGCCCCTTGACGACAATGGCGCCCAGCCGGTTCAAGTCGACCAGATCCTTGAATTCCCCGCCGTATCCGAAAGTGCCGGAAGCGGTCATGACCGGATTTTTCAGGCGCAAACCGGCGATAGCGACGCCCATCTGCGGTTTGTCTGGCTGCATAAAGTTTCCCGCTCGTGAAAAAGGCCCTCACCTTATAGAGCATTCGCCCCCCGAGAGCAAGCCGGAGACCACGGAAAGACTTTCCATTTGGCGATCACTAGGATAGATTATCTAATTCACAAGGCCGCGCCAATGACATGCGACACCCACGGAGGAGACCCCCCATGTCCATGGATCAGCAACGCAACGACCAGCGCCAATTCCACCGTATTTCCGAGGATGTCACCATCGAAGCCCAAAAAATCGAGTACCCCATGACGGCAGACGGCCAGCGCGGCGTCGGCGTCAATATCAGCGCCGGCGGCATTTGCTTCACCAGCCCGACGGCCTTCAAACCCGGCGATCTGATCGGCCTCGAGATTCAATTGACGGGCTGGCAGCGACACAAACGCAGCTATGCCGCCGTCATCGACGACAACCAGGCCCTGGCCCCCCTCACCGCCGTATCCCGCGTGGCCTGGTGCGAGGCGCGTCCGGACCAGGATGGCTACGATATCGGCGTGACGTTCGTGGACATCTATCCGGACGATTATCAGGCGCTCCAGAAATACATATCCGCCTCGCAACTCATCTAACAGCGCCCGGACACGCGCGCTGCCTTCAGGCGCCGGAGACCCAAGACGTTCGACTTCGACGCCGGTCCGCGGCACGATCCGGCCGCCCCGTCCTCCAATCGGCCCCTGACGGAATTTGTCAATTCGACTGACAAAATCCGTCAGCATCCCCCCTCGCGTTCGACGCCCGACGGGTGTCGAAGCCCCGCCGAACCACTGTATGAGCGACAACTGTTTACAGGCATAATGCTTGCAGGTCACCAGAACACCACGCCCCGACACGCGTGAAGCCCCTATTTTCAGGACAATAGCGGCGGCATCAGCGCCCGAAAAGGCAAACTATCAATAATTAGATATTATTTCAGGCAGTTAGAGAGGCCTTTCCGGACATCATCAGAACAGCACAATTAATCGCGCGCGGAGACGGCCCAAACCATGAAAAACAAATACGTTTGCCGTTCGAAAATCTCCGAAAACAAATTTCGCAAAATAATCAGGTATTTTGCACTGGATCTCGATGCGCAGAAAATCGCCGCGCTGACCGGTCTGAACCGCAACACGGTCAATCGCTACCTGATTCGCATCCGCGAGCGTATCTATACCGTCTGCGTGCGCCAGTCGCCTTTCGATCAGCATCCGCTGGCGCTCCTGGAAGTTACGAACGGCAAAGCCCCCATTTTCGGTCTCAAGGAAGAAGGCCAGCGGGTGCGCACCGACCTGATACCGGTCCAATCCACGGCCCGTCTGCGCCAATGCCTGCGGAACAACGGTGACGGCGGGACCCTTTGCCTGCCCGAGCGCTGGGCCTGCTACGACGGCATCGTGGACATGGAGAGCCGGCGGCTCTATGGCTTGACGGCCTTCGACGACGGCCGCGACGATAACAACGCCTGCGGCCGCGTGATCAAAGACTTTCTGGGGTTCACTCAGCAGCGCATGTTCAAATCGCGTCTGGCGGTCACGGACCGCTTCGGTCTGCATCTCAAGGAATGCGAGTTTCGTTTCAACCACCGGGATGAGGACCTATATCATTTGCTTTTGAAAATGTTCCGGGAAAAGCCCTTGAGCTGATTACGATGGGCCGGAAGGCCCCGGGCGCTTGAGTCCCCCGGATTTCCGGTCGAAAACCGAAGACGAGAGACGACACACGGCGAGGCCTATTTAAACGCGTTCATTTCCTAACCAGCTAACGACCGAAGCCGACAAACCGGATCGCGGACGGCATCGCCTTTGGGGATTGCGGCGACGCAAGCAGGGAAAAACCTTTGATCATTTTTTGTGAAGAGTGCGGCCGAAAGCACGAGATCCGATGCCCGCAGGGTTGTGGCCACGAGGCCCTGCTGGCCTGCGACAGCTGCGAGGAGACTCTCAAGGTCCCTGACACGGACGCCGCGATCGCCGCGCCTGCCGAGGCGCCCATCCGCCTGATGATCGTCGATGATTCCCGCCTGATCCGCACGGTGGTCCGTCAGATGTTTGACGCCGACGAACAGGTCCGGGTGGTGGGCGAAGCGGCCGACGGCCGCGAGGCCCTGCAACTGCTTCCGGAAGTCGCGCCTGATGTCATCACACTGGACATCAAAATGCCCGAAATGGACGGCTTGTCCACCCTGAAGCACATCATGATCAAACGCCCTACGCCGACCGTCATGATCAGCGCCCTGACCCGCGACGGGGCCACCGAGACCTTCGATGCCTTGCGCTTCGGAGCCATCGACTTCATGCCCAAGCCATCCCAGCGCGAGGCCGCAAGCCTTGAAGACCAGAAACGCCGGATCAAGCGCAAGGTCAAGCTGGCCGCCGGGATCAAGATGGACAATGTGCGCCTGCTGCGCACCCGCCCGCCGAACGGGGGGGCACCCGCGATCGCCATCGAGCGCTGCGTCGTGCTCGGAGCCTCCGAGGGCGGCTACGGCGCCCTGCTGAAAATCATCCCCCAACTCGATCCGGCCTGGCCGGCGGCTTACCTGGCGGTTTTATACGCCGCCGAGGCCCATCTCGCAGCTTTCGTCAATTACCTCGACGCCAACAGTTCGCTCCGGGTCCGGCGGGCCGCGGACGGCATGCCGCTCGAGGCGGGGACTTGCTATCTGGCCTCGGGCCGTGAATATGTCACGGCCGTCCAGGACGGCGACCGCACGGGCCTGCGCGTCCACCCCTCCCCTTTTCCCGGACGCCGCGGGGCCATCAACATGCTCATGCTGTCCCTTTCCGAGGTGATGGGCGCCCGCACGGTCGC
>CAYMAR010000246.1:0-6012 GCA_964388465.1 uncultured Desulfobacteraceae bacterium | reverse complement strand
CCAAAACACCAAGGGGGGGGGCAATAACGGTCATTGATCTCGCCTTTCCACAGTCCCAGTCATGTTGAATCTACTTTCCTTCCAATTTTGTTCTGACTGGTTTAACCCCGGCCCGGCAAAAAATTTGGAGGCTGCTATTTCGAAGCCTTCCAATTGGGCCGGGGTTAAACCAATCGTATTTCGCTGAATTTAACCGGTAGTTGTAGTACCGCTTATCTTGTTGCCAATATCGTTGAAGGTAGTAGAGGCACCAGTGCCCATGAGAATAAGCCCGGCTGAGGCCACGGCCGCAATGACGCCCAGGATCAGTGCGTATTCAGGAATGGCGGCGCCGTCTTCGTCTTTGAAAAAATTGATGATCTGTTTCATTTCGAAAATTCCTCCATTGAAGATAAGTTGAATGAATGATGATGTTGATTTACGTTGATGCGAAAGCTGTTCATCACCTCCTTTCCGAAGTAAAACCAATTTGGGGTGTCACGCAAATGAATGCCGAACCCTGTGTCAATCGACCGGAAGCATACATCCGGAAGAAATGCTTCCCGCGTGATCGTGATTTTCCTTTGAGCAATTGCCGTGCCACGATTGCCGGGCCAAAAGGGCCGAAATACTTCTTTTGAATGCGATTTGGGCATATACGACCAGTCGTTCAAAATGGTCACAAAAAAATTAAAAAAGTTTGGGAAAGGTTTCGCTGGAGGGCAGGGAAGAAAATAGATTCACACCGGGCAGGCAGGGGGGAAGGGTGACGAGACGCCGCTCAAGATGCCCGGTTTGGTCGTGTCTGCAGGACCGTCGCTTCTGGCCGGCCGGTTGGTTCTGGCTGAATTTATTTTGAAATCCAGACGGCCGCCAACTTCGGGGGATCACGACACGCCGGGTGCACGGAACTGCGGATTGCTTGAACGGTGGGTCGTGCGAGGGAGTGGGAAAAAATTTTCCACCCCGGCAGGGAATTTATTTGCCGGAAGTGGTTTTATTGTCTGGGGCGGTCAGGAATAATTTTTGGGGACAGTAGGATAAAAAATCTGCAAGCCACCCAAAAAATTGAGAAAAAAGGTCAAAAATACATTTGAGGATTTGCAATATTTTTTCAGGTGGCCTGCATTTTATGTGGTATTTCCAATAAAAAAGCAGCGCCGAGGCGGGCGCTCGCAGCTTGGCTGCGCGTCAGGCGATCCCCAGGTGCGCGGCCGTTTCCTGCACGCGGCGCGCCAGGCGGACGGTGGCCTGGTCCACCATGCGGCCGTCCACGGCCACGGCGCCTCGGCCTCCGGTGCGGGCGGCCTCGTCGGCGGCAATGATCCGGCGGGCGCGGTCGATATCCTCGGCCGAGGGGGTGAAGACTTTGTTGATCGTTTCGATCTGCAGGGGGTGAATCGCCCATTTGCCGTCGCATCCGATGGCGCCGGCCATCGCGGCCGCGCGTTCCAGCCCGGCTTCGTCCTTGAAATTGCCGTAGGGGGCGTCGATGGCCAAGAGGCCGTTGGCCTTGGCGGCCATCACGATGCGGCTCAGGGCATGATGCCAGCGATGACCGGGGTAGATGCCCTCCTCGTTTTCCCCGTGCCCGGACAGGGATACGAGCCGGGCGCCCACCGAAGCCGCGTAATCCGCGATGCCGAACACCAGGGTTCGAAGGCGGGGGCTGGAGACGGCGATGGCCCGCACCGCATTCAATCCCTCGGCGGTTTCGATGGAGGCTTCGATCCCGACCGGTTTCTCCCGGTGGCAATGTCGTTCGATCCCCGCCAGGAGTCGATCGACGAAATGAATGTCGCCGGCATCGTTGACTTTGGGCACCACGACCGTGTCGATCCGGTCGCCGGCGGCCTCGGCGACCTCCAGAAGATCGCGGTAGGCGTACGGTGTATCCAGGGCGTTGATGCGCACGGCCAGCGGCCGCGCCTCTGTCGCTTGCAGAGTCTGAACCACCTGGCGGCGGGCCTTTTCCTTGGCCTCGGGGGGTACGCTATCCTCGAGGTCGAGCATGACGATGTCGGCCGCGCTGTTCAGCGCCTTGGGGTGCATTTTGGCCACATGGCCGGGAACGGACAGCGTGGAGCGTCGTGGCGTCATGGCAGCCGCCTCCTTCAAGCGGATGGGATTACCTTTTTTTGCGGGTGACCGCGATCATGGCGATGTCGTCGGTCAGGTCGGCCCCGTCGAGGTGCGCGAATACGGCCTGCTCGAGCGTGCGGAGACAGTCGCTGTTTTCGCGGCGGGACGCGGCGAGGGCCCGGCGGACACCGGCCGTACCGAAAAAGGATGCGGGCGTGCGCCCGGCCTCGGTGACCCCGTCGGTATAGGCGATCAGGGTGTCGCCCGGCTGCATGTGGATATCGGCGGTCGCGAACCCGGTCTGGGGCATCATGCCCACGGCCGGTGCGGTCGGCGCGAGGGCCCGGATAGCGCCTTCCGGGCTGACCAGCAGTGGGGATTCGTGGCCGGCATTGACGTAACTCAGCTGGCCCGTTGCCGGTGTCAGCATGCCGAAGAACAAGGTGGCGAATATCCCCTCGTGCCCGTGATGGGTTTCCAGGTAGCGGTTGATCTGTGCGATGGCGTGCAGGGGATCCCTGTCCCTGCGTCCGGTGGGATCCGGGGCGTGGGCGCCGGCCCCGGTCTCGGGGACTTCCAGGAATATACGGATCAGACTGCGGATAAGTCCCATGAACAGGGCCGCGCTGACCCCCTTGTCGCAGACATCGGCGATCACCAGGCCCAGCTGACCGTCCGACAGGGGGAACACGTCGTAGAAGTCGCCGGATACCTGGCGGGCAGGATGAAAACGGGCGTCGAGGGTCCAGCCGTCGATGGTGGGCAGGCACCGCGGCAGAAAGTTGCGCTGCATGCGGCGCCCCTTGTCCAATTCGGCGGCCAGCGCGCCGGAGTAGGCTTCGATCTGCTCCTTGGCCTGGGCCAGCGACTGGTAGGCATTCTCCAGGCGCGAGTAGAACTGGGCGTTTTCGAGAACGATGGCGATGTGATCCACGGTGGCCTGGATCAGCGACGCCGTTTTTTCGGTGAAGCGCCCGGGCTCCGAATGGACCAGCGAGAGGACGCCGAAGAGCTCCCGTCCCTTGAGGATCGGTGCGGCCAGCGCTGAACGGGCTTCGTAGGGCTGGTCTTCCAGTTGGTACCAGCGCTGGTCCTTGGTGGTGTCCGTGATCAGGCCGGCCCGGCGGTGCTGGATCACCCAGCCGGCCAGCCCCCTGTCGAGCACCTTGCCGATCAGCTGCCGGCGCTCGGCCGCCGACGAAGATTCGCGCATCAGGATGCAGTCCGTGACCCATCCGGCGTTGTCGAGTAGGAAGAGGCTGCCGTCGTCTGCGCCGGTCAGCTCGACGGTCAGATCCACGGTTTTCTTCAATGTGGCCTTGATGCGGCTTTCATGGGACGAGGAGCGGACCAGGCGGATGAAGGTTTCCAGCAGCTTGCCCTGGGTTTCGAGGGCCAGCTTTTCACTCTTGAGCTTGGTGAACTCTTCGATCAGGTTGTCGAGGTCCATGAATCGCGCGCCAATCTTCCGGTATCGTCGTCAATGGCCGAGGGGAAATTATATGCCGTCTCCATTGCATAGTGCAATAACCGCCCCGCTGTAAAGATGGGATTTGATCCCGGCGGGGTTGAGCGGGTGACGCGGCGTGCCCCTCACTGCCGTAAAAAAGCACGGTTTGAATTCGGCATCACCTTAGCCCTGGTGTCTGGCGTTACAGCTGATCTTCGATTGGAAAGAGGGAGATGAACCAGGCGCTGAAACGCTGCCAGAAGCCGACTTCCGGCTCGGAGTAGAAGCGGATCGTCGCGTCGTTTTCTTCGGTCGTCCAGACCAGCCGGTCGAATCCCCTCTCGCCCTTTTCCAGCGTCACCCGGTAGCTGGTCTGGGGTGCGACGCCACCGGCCATATACGCCTTGACCTGGGCGGCCAGCACGGCGCTTTCGATCATCACGACGATTTCCGTGTTGATATCCCGGGAACGGGGATCGGCATTGTAGGAGCCGACAACGGTTGTCTCACCGTCGACGACAAACACCTTGGTGTGCAGACTGGCAATGGACTTGGTCGACAGCATGGACCATTTTCGTTTGCGCTTGCGACTGTCCGGTCGGAGTTCGTAGAGTTCCACCCCGTTGCGGATCAAGTCTTTGCGGTATTTGGCATAGCCGCTATGCGCGGCCGTCACGTCATTGGTGGCCAGCGAGTTGGTCAGGATGCGAACGCGCACGCCCCTGGCATTTAAACGCCGTGCGTTCTCAATGCCAGTTTCACCAGAAATAAGATAAGCGGCTTCCACCAGCAATTCATCGTCGATCTTGACCGCCCGTAATTCGGTGGTCACTTCATCGTGGCCGCTGTCGATTTTCCAGGGCGAGTCGTAGAGCACCCGGGCGGGAGCCCAGATGAAATCACGCCGGGCGGTGCGGAAGTCATCGCGGATCGCCTCCCGGGGCCGTCCGATCATATAGGGGCCTTCGGTTTTTTCGGCGACCAACTCATAAAGTTTGGTTTTACGAGCCTCGAATTCCTCCTCGGTCATTTTTTCCTTGACGATGGCGTTGATGGGAATCGCCCATTCACTGTTCCAGAATTCATCGAAGCTCGTGGAGATCTCCTGAACGATCGGGCCGACGAGGGTTACGTCCAGATCCCTGAAGTTGGCCTCTGGATCGACGTCGAAATATTCATCGCCGATGTTCCGTCCGCCTATGATAGCCACGGCGTTGTCGGCGATGAACGCCTTGTTGTGCATCCGGTGGTTGAGCCGGTCAAAATCGGTGATGAAGTCGAAGAGGCGGAAACCACGGCGGCGGAAAGGGTTGAACAGCCGGATTTCGATGTTGGGGTGGTAATCCATGCGGGCAAACTTGAAATCCGAGTTGCCCGTGTTGATGTCGTCGATCAGAATGCGCACCCGAACGCCGCGGTCGGCGGCCCGCATGACCTTGGCAGCCAGGATGATTCCCGAGGTGTCCACCGCCCAGCGGTAGTACTGAAGATCCAGCGTTTTATCGGCCATGGCCGCCAGATCGAGACGGGCCTTGAAACTCGGTTGAGCTTGGGACAGCAGGCGCACGCCGGTTTTCCCCGGGTGGGCGTCCAGATCCGACTGGAACATTCGGCCCAGGTCGGTATCCTGCGGACTGGCGTAGGCCACCGATGGCACCGCTTCGTAGTGTTGGGGCAGGGGGGTGGCGCAGCCGGCCAGGAAAAGGCCGGCCACGAATACCGCACCGGCAAGGCTTAACCCACGGGCGGCGAAAATCGCATGGCCCGGGAATTTTGGCCAGGCGGATCGCTCAGGGTCTGATTTCGATGGGCGTACCCACTTTGACGGCATTCCAGACAAAGTCCATGTCCCTGTTTTTCAGTGCGATACAGCCATCTGTCCAGTTTACCCATTGTGCGAACATCTCCCAGCGCTCATAGCCGTTTTTCTGGCCGTGAATCATGATGTCGCCCCCGGGGTGGACGCCCTTTTGGCGGGCTCGGGCACGGTCATCGGCATCGGGATAGGAGATGTGAATCGATTTGTAATATGAACTGTGAGGATTCTTGTAATCAAGTATGTAACGGCCTTCGGGGGTCCGTTCGTCGCCCTGTTGTTCCTTGTGGCCTTTGGGATTTTTGCCGAAGGCCACCCGGAAGGAGGCCACCACGTCGCCATTTTGCAGAAGATAGAGGCGCTTCTCGCTTTTGACGACGAGAACCAAATCGGCTTGGGGTCCGGCCGATGCCGGACCGACCGCCAGGACAAGGGCCAGCACCAGACCGACGAACCCTGTTATCCAGCGGGCGGTGCAGCGAACCGCCGGAATGACCGGCATCATGGCGCTATTCGCCCTCTTCTTCGGTGAGCACCACCACCGCTGTGCCCACCGGCGCCCACTGGAACAGCGTGGCGGCGTCCTCGTCGGTCAACCCCACACACCCCTGCGACCCCACGGATTCGGTCACGTAGGTGTGCACATAGGAGCGCAGCGTGGCCCAGGAAGTGCCGTGGATCGCTT
>CAYMAR010000245.1:0-6025 GCA_964388465.1 uncultured Desulfobacteraceae bacterium | reverse complement strand
GATCATCCTGGAAAGGGAGGGTTTAGTCGGTTAAAAACCCCGCCCGGAGTATTCGGCATACGCCATGGCCGTGGTGCGGTAAACCAGGTGGGCCAGCTTGGAAAACGGCGTATAGGCAAACAAGGACCAGATCGCGATCAAGTGCAGCCAGTACACGATGGCCATGAGATCGTACAGCCCGCCCAGGCGCAGAAGCTGGGTCAGCATGCCCGTGACGCCCAGGGTCAGCACCAGCCCGACCAGATACCAGTCCCAGTAGCTGGAATTGCTGTCGGTCTTGGCCATGCGGCTTTTCATGAGCAGCAGGGCGCCCACGATCAGGGCGATTCCGGCGATGTTGCCCAGCCATTTGACCGGATTGAGCTGGGAGTAGGGCCCCTCAATGTGCAGGATCCATTCCGCGATGAAAAAGCAGTTGGTGACGATAAAAAGGCCGATAAAGCTGAAGAGTACCATCATATGGGATGTGGATCGCTCCCGGTTTTCGGTGCACTGGGTGAATTTATCGTGTTTGAAAATGGTGGGGACAACTTTGATCAGGGCCTGGACGAAACCGGCCGGGTCGATTTTCTCCTGGGTGGTCTTGCCCTCGGCCAGAGCGTTGGCGTGGATATCGCCGACAAACCGCTTGAGGCCCAGGGCAAAGGTGATCAC
Source organism: uncultured Desulfobacteraceae bacterium (assembly GCA_964388465.1). Classification (GTDB taxonomy): domain Bacteria; phylum Desulfobacterota; class Desulfobacteria; order Desulfobacterales; family UBA5852; genus JABZFP01. The sequence goes on along the minus strand of CAYMAR010000245.1, from coordinate 5,371 downwards.
GGCGAAGAAAAAGGTGGGGATCATGATAATGTCCACCAGGTAGTTGTTGTAGTATGAAGACTGCCAGATCTCGTGCCCGCCTTCGGGCGAGAACGTCATCCAGTTAAGCCCCACCAGGTTGGACACCAGACCGCCCCCCAAGAGGATGACAAAGGGGATGAGCAGCAGGATCGGCAATTTGGACTTGTCGCGCACCATCCGGCCGATGGCCTTGATCCCGGCATATTCGGAAATCGCGTAGGCGCGGATGGCGCCCAGGGCATCGCCGGGTTTGGCGCCGCGGGGGCAGCGGGTGTTGCAGTCGCCGCAATTGTGGCAAAGCCAGATGTCGGCACTTGTGGTGACTTTGTCCTTGAGTCCCCAGGAGGCCGCAATCATTTCCTTGCGGGGATAGGGTTTGTTTTCAGGGGAAATCGGGCAAACCACGGAACATGTCGCGCACTGGTAGCATTTCTTGAGATCACCGCCACCCAGCGCCTGCAGGTCCTTGATAAATCCCAGATCAGGATTAAGCACGGTCGCTTCCGCCATGTCGATACCTCCTTATTCGGCTGCCGGGCCGGCGCGACGAGGTCGCCCAGGCCCGGCATGAATCGATAAATTGATTGGCCGCGGCGCCGTCTGTAAGTCAAGGGGGGCGGCGCCGCGGTTTTTCGTTTAGAAACCCTTGAAGGGGTTGGGTCCCATTTCCTCGATGGACTCGACGAATTCGTTGATGACCTGCGGGATCTTGTCGTATTCGTCGATGGCGATTTCGAACTGGGCCACGCGTTCATTCTCTAAGGCCAGACTCTCCAAGGCCTCGCCGATCTTCTTCATCCGGATGCTGGCCAACTCGCTGCCTTTCACAAAGTGGCACTGATAGTCGTCGCCATGTTTGCAGCCCAGCAGAAAGACGCCGTCCATCCCCTGGGACAGGGCATCCTTGATCCAGATCACGTTGACCGAACCCAGGCAGCGCACCGGAATCAGGCGCACGTCCGCCGAGTAGGACAGCCCCTTGATGCCGGCCATGTCCAGGGCCGGATAGGCGTCATTCTCGCAGACCAGGCCGAGTATCCGGAAGGGCGGCTCGTCGTAGTCGTCCTCCGAAGGCACGCCGACCGATTTCACCTGCGAGCCGATGCTGTCGATGCTGTAGTCGGCAAAGCCGATGATGCGTTCGGGGCAGGCGCCCATGCAGGTGCCGCACCGGCGGCAGCGGGCCGGGTTGGGTTTGGGGGTTCCCTTCTCGTCGTCGTCCAGGGCCCCAAAGGGACATTCCTCGGTGCAGCGTTTGCACTGGGTGCAGCGCTGGAAGAAAAAGTCCGGATAGGTCATATCACCCGAGCGCGGGTGGACGGACATGCCGCGGTTGACCGACTCCAGGCACTGGATGGCCTTGAGCGCCGCGCCGGTGGCGTCCTCCACCGATTCCTCGGTGGTCATGCTGCGGCGGACGGCCCCGGCCGCATAGATGCCCGTGCGCTGGGTCTCGTAGGGAAAACAGATGAAGTTGCTGTCGCAGTACCCTTGGAAAAGGTCGACGTTATCGCGGAAAGCCGGCCCCTGGCGGTAGGCCATGTTGACCACCGGGTCGTCCTTGGTGACCGGCACCATGCCGGTGCCCAGGACCACCAGGTCGGCATTGACCTGCACTTTTTCCCCCAATAGCGTGTTTTCAGCCTCCACGGTCAGGCCCGCGCCGTTCGGGGAAACGCTGACCACTTCGCCCTTGGTCAGGAAAATGCCGGTATCTTGCTGGACGGTTTTGTAGAAATTCTCCTGCAGCCCCGGGGTGCGCATGTGCTGGCAGAAGACGAAGGCCCTGCCGTCCTCAGGGTAATCCTCGCGCACGTAGGTGGCCTGCTTGAGGGCCACCAGGCTGGTGACGGCGCCGGCATAGTCGAAGTCGGTATCGTTGCCCTGACCCGGGCTCTGGATGAAAACCACGGACTGGGCGGCCTTGCCGTCGGACGGGCGGGTCACCTTGCCAGCCTTGGCGATCCGCTCGAAGGTGGCGTTGGTGATGACGTCCGGACTTTCCCCGTACCCCAGGTGGGCGAACTCGCCCGCGGCCGGCTCGTAGGGCTTGTAGCCGGCGGCCAGCACCACGGCGCCGAATTTCTCGCCGTTGGGGTCGAACTTCAGAATGTCCTGCCGGCCTTCGTTGTATTTAAGGAACGCCTCGTGCAGCTGCTCGGCATTGAGTTCCTTGCCGGCTTCATCCACCTTCATCTCGTCGGGGATGGGATAGGGCACGTCGAATTCGAGCTTCTCGCCCGGTTTTTTGAGGGTCACCGTGAAGTTGCCCGGCTCGCCGGCCAGACGGGCCACCATCGTGTTGGTTTTGACGGTGATGTTGCTGTAGTTGTCCAGCTCGGCGATCTTCTCGGCGATGGTCGGCGCCGCCAGGCTATCGTAGGGAAACCCCGGCAGCTGTTTGCGCCAGTGCAGCGCCTGGCCGCCGAGTTCGTTTTCCTTCTCCACGATGGTGACGTCGTAGCCGGCCTTGGCCGCGTCGATGGCGGCCGAAATGCCGGTGATGCCGCCGCCGATCACCAGGATCTTGCGGCTCAGGGTTTCGAGCTGATAAGGCTCGGGCAGGTCGACCTTCTCCACGCGGGCCATGCCCATGCGCAGATAGTCCTCGGCCATCATCTGCACGCGGTCGAAGTTGGCCTCGTCTTCTTTTTCCTCGTCGGTCAGGGCCGGAAACTTGTCGCGCGGGTGGGACCAGACCACGCCTTCGCGGATATTGACGCGTTCGACGATGCTGCCCGCAAAGCGGAACGTGTCGAAGTTGACCCGGCGGGAGCAGGCCGCCAGAACCATCGTATTGATGCCCTTGTCTTCCATGTCCTGCTTGATGACACCCACACCCTCCTGGCCGCAAAGAAACGGATGGGTCTGGACGGGAAGGCCTTCCTCATCGGCCACATCCTTGAGCGCATCGATGTCCAGCGCATCACCGATGCCGCAGCCCGTGCAGATATACACACCATATTTTTTGTCCATTGATTACCTCCTACTTCGCTGCCAGAGTTTGAATGGCCTTGAGGGCCATGCCGGTTGCATTCTGATTGGACGAGACCACGTCAAGCGGTTTGTTGGCACAGCCGGCCGCAAAAACCCCCCCATTGGCAAAATCGTTGATCACGAAACCGTCCTCGGTGTAGTTGACGCGGGCCGGCAGTTTGGCTTCGCTGGCCGTGGGCTGCATGCCCGTGGCCAGGACAACCAGATCCACGGTCTGGTTGGTTTTCTCGCCGGTGAGCGCGTTCTCGGCCGTGACGGTCACCGCGCCGTCGGCCGCGGCTTCCACGGCAGCGACTTTGCCCTTGACGAAGATGACCTTCTCATCTTCCTTGACCTTCTGGTAGAACTGCTCGTAACGCTGGCCGGGCGAACGGATGTCGATGTAGAAGATATAGATGGTGGCGTCCGGATACTGCTCGCGCACATAGAGCGCCTGTTTGAGCGATGCCATGCAGCAGATATAGGAACAGTAGGGCAGGTGGTTTTCATCCCGCGAGCCGGCACACTGCACGAAAGCCACGCTCGCAGGCGCCTTCTGGTCGGCGGGGCGCAGGATCTTGCCGCCCGTGGGCCCGTTGGGGGCCGCCAGACGCTCCATCATCATGTTGGTGATGATGTTGGGGATCTGACCGAATCCGAGATTGTCCATCTTGGTGGCATCATAGGGCTGCCAGCCGGTGGCGAAGACCACCGCCCCGACCTTGAGATCCAGGGTCTTGGCGGCCATGTCCAGATCGACGGCGTCGTAGGGGCAGGCGTCCTTGCAGCGGGCGGCATCGTCGGTGCCGATGATTTCCGGAGCGATCACATAGCGGGCCGGGAACGCCATCTCGAACGGCAGGTAGGCGCCTTTGATCTTCTGCATGCCGAAATCGTATTCACTGTCGATTTCCTGCTGACAGACCTTGGCGCACTCGCCGCAGCAGGTGCAGTTTTCGTTGACGTAGCGCGGGCTGAGCTTGACCTTGACGTCATAGTCACCCGGCTGGCCGTCCACTTTTTCGACCTCGGCCATGGTCATCACCTTGATGAGCGGATTGTCCTTGATGCGGCGAAAATTGATCTCCAGGCCGCAGGTTGGGGGGCACTGTTTGGGGAAATATTGGTTCAACTGTGCCACGCGTCCTCCCAGATAGGGATTCTTCTCCACGAGAAACACCTCGTAGCCCACCTCGGCGGCTTCCAGGGCCGTGGTCAGGCCGCTGATACCGCCGCCGACCACGAGAATGCTTCCACTAGCAGGGGCTGTGTTTTCTGTCATCCTGTCCCTCCGTGCTTACAGATGGCGTGATGCTGCCCACGCCTTGAAAAGTTACCGTCATCCTTGATCGCCCTCAGGCGATATCCGTCTCGTTCCGTGAACACACGTCGGCGCGGGTCGCTTGCGCGACAGACCGCAGCGGCGTCTGCTCAGGAGTCAAACAAAAGCGGATATCGCTCTGAAACACGAAAAAACGGGCTTCCTGTTAATAAAAACCTCCAGGTACCCGAAAAACGGGGGTACCTGGAGGTGGTTTATGCGACTACGCTACAACCAAGTCTTCATACCCATCAATCCGGAATGATCTTGATGTAGTCTTTCTTGAAAACATCCCACTCTTTGGTCTTCGGATCGAACTTGGAGTTGACGAAGCAGAACCAGTTCTCGTCATCCTGACCCGGGTAGTCCGCCTGATAGTAGAAACCAGGGTAGCGGGTTTCTTTGCGGAACGAAATGTGACGCAAGTGGGATTCCACCGTCCAGATGCGGTGCTCGATTTCCCAGGCGCGCATCAGCTCGTGCAGGCTGCCGGCGGCCAGCTTCTCGCAGTCTTCGCGCATGGTCTGCAGCATGTCCATGATGATCTCCAGCGATTTGCTGGTGGTCATGTAGTAGGTGGCCGTGCCGGCCCCGTACTCATGGGTGGCCTTCATGAGGCGATACATCATGCCCTCGGGCTTGATGTAGTTGGGGTTGAAGTCCACATGCGTGCTGTACTCGTAGTTATCGAGGAAGGTGCGCACCGGCTTGTAGACCAGGTCGACCAGCTCTTCCTTGCTCTGGGCCAGGGTCGGGGTAAAGTCCGCGAAGTCCTTGGCGTAGCGCACCATCTGCTTGGCCGCGATGCGCCCCTCGGCATGGGAGCCCGAGGAGAACTTGTGACCCGAGCCGCCCACGCCGTCGCCGGCCGTGAACAGACCCTGGACCGTGGTCATCTGCTTGTAGACCTTGCCGTTGCGGGCCTTGATCTTGTATTCTTCCGGGACCCAGTCGTAGTCCGGGCCGGAGGTCCACAGACCGCAGCAGCCGGAGTGGGAACCCAGCAGGTAGGGTTCGGTCGGCATGATCTCGGAGTTCTTCTTCTCCGGTTCG
>CAYMAR010000244.1:0-6043 GCA_964388465.1 uncultured Desulfobacteraceae bacterium | reverse complement strand
TCTTCGCATGGGTCGAAATGAAAAAGGGTATACGCAAAAACCAAGAGCTTCATGCCATCCTGGAGGTCAGCCGGGTCCTGACAGCCTCCTTCGATCTGCGTGACAACCTGCACGAAGCCATGCAGATCCTGGCCTCCCGGCTCGAAATGCAGCGGGGCTGCGTCTTCCTGCTGGACGCCGCCTCGCAGGCGCTCAATATCGTGGCCGCACATGGTTTAAGCCGGGAGGAAATCAAGCGCGGACGCTATTTCAGCGGGGAGGGCATCGTCGGCCAGGTGCTCGAAAACCGTGCCCCCATGTTCATCCCCAATATCGGGGACGAGCCCAAGTTTTTGAATAAAACCGCCTCGCGCCCGGATAAATCCGGTATCTCCTTTTTCTGCATCCCCATCATGCTGGAGGACAGCGCCTTAGGCGTGATCAGTGCCGATCGGATCTACTCCGAAGCCCACGGCAGCGTGGATGACGATCTGCGGGTGCTGCAGATCGTGGCTTCCCTGATTGCCCAGTTTGTCAAGTTGTATGAGCACTTTAGACGCAAGGAAGATGAACTGGGGCAGTTGCGCCAGCAGTTGACCGAGCGTTTCAATCTTCCCAACATTGTCGGGGAATCGCGCGAATTGCAGCGGGTGCTCAAAAGCATCAAGAAGGTCGCCGCCACTGACACCACCGTACTGCTTCTGGGAGAGAGCGGCACAGGCAAAGAACTCATCGCCCAAACGCTTCACTACCAGAGCGCCCGTTCGGTGAATGCTTTCGTGGCCGTAAACCTGGCGGCGCTGCCGGAAAACTTGATCGAGGCCGAACTATTCGGCGTCGAACGGGGGGCCTACACGGGTGCCACGGCGCGCCGCGCGGGACGGTTCGAGTCGGCCCACAAAGGGACCCTCTTTCTGGACGAAATCGGCGAGCTGCCGCTGGCCAGCCAGGTCAAGCTTCTACGCGTGCTTCAGGAGCGCTCGTTCGAGCGTATCGGCTCGTCACGCTCCCAGTCCGTCGACGTGCGGGTGGTGGCCGCCACCAACCGGGATCTGGAGGACGAGGTCCGTCGCGGCAACTTCCGCGAAGACCTCTACTGGCGGCTGAATGTCGTTCCGATCGTCCTCCCGCCGCTCAGAGAGCGGCGGGAGGACATTCCCCTGCTGGCGGCGCATTACCTGCAGAAATTCAACCGCGTCTACGGACAATCGGTGCGGCTGGACGGAAAGGCTCTGGCGGCCCTGGTTCAATACCGCTGGCCCGGCAACGTGCGTGAACTGGCCAATACGATCGAGCGATTCGTCATCATGGCGGACAGGGACGTGGTCGGGCTGGAGGATCTGCCGTCCAACCTGGCGAGCGAACGGACGATTGCTCTACCGGGAATGGGTGGGTCCGACAGCCGCGACGACAACCTGGGCCTGGAAGTACAGAACCTGGAGAAAAAACGAATTATCAAGGCGCTGCAGGACAATAATTTCATCCAGAACCGGGCATCGCTGGCCCTGGGCATCACGCCCCGGCAATTGGGCTACCGCATCAAAAAATACCGGATCGACCTGCGCAAGATCTGAAGCGGGTTCCGGGTTCTCGGTTCACGGTCGAGAGGTTCCTGGCGTTAAGCGTCCGGATGCGATCAACCCCCAACCCGAAACGGGGCACCCCGAACCTTTCTAGTTATTCGGTTGGAAAGGGTTGCGGCTTTCGACGATGTCCGAGATGACGGCGCCGGTTGCTTCGTTTTCCACCCAGAGCTTGTAGGACCCCACCGCGTCGTTGGCGCCGGGATAGAACTGGCTGCGAACCCGATAGCGCTTGCCGGCCTCCACTTCGACCGTCAGCCGCGTGAAGGTTTTGATGGTCGTGATTCCCCGGGGAATCAGGGTGAGGGTATACCGCCCGGCGCGCACGTGCAGGCGGGTATGTGCCACATACAGACCTCGGGCCGCTCCCGGCCTGACATTGACAACTTTCTCGTCCAGGGCGTGGATGCGCACGCCTTCGTCGGGGGTGATGACGGCAATCTCGGATTCCGCCCGCGGTGGCCCCGGATAACCGTGGTAGGCCTTGGTACAGCCGATCAATAACAGCAAGACCACTAACCCCGCCAAACCGACCCTGTCTCGTGTTTCCATTGGCAAGTCTTCCCCGCGCTCGGCCTAAAAGATTGGACGCACCCTCAAGGAAGGGACCGATGATATCAGCCTGCATCATGCGTGCGGTTATAATCGGCGCGACGCATTTTTGTCTACACTTTTGTCGCCGGCGACACAATTGTCCCGCACGATAGCGGCGATCATGCCACGCCCAGGCCGTTTCTGACCAGCGCCAAATCAATTTTAGCCCCGCGACCAATGGCTTTCCGGAGATTCGCCTCACCGGGGGGCAATTGTGGCACGCTCCTTGATAGATAGGCTGTCAACGCAAGAGAAGTAAACCCTATTGATCAAGGAGAAGAACCATGCGGAAAGTAGCCATCTACGGTAAGGGCGGCATCGGCAAATCCACGACCACGCAGAACACGGTCGCGGGTCTGGCCGAGATGGGCAAAAAGGTCATGGTGGTCGGTTGCGACCCCAAGGCCGACTCGACCCGCCTGCTGCTGGGCGGTTTGGCCCAGCGCACCGTTCTGGACACCTTGCGGGAAGAAGGTGAAGACGTCGAGCTGGAAGATGTGCGCAAGGCGGGCTTCGGCGGGACCATGTGCACCGAATCGGGAGGACCCGAACCGGGCGTGGGCTGCGCTGGCCGCGGCATCATTACCTCGATCAACCTCCTGGAGCAGCTCGGCGCTTACGCCGACAGGGAAGATCTCGATTATGTCTTCTACGACGTGTTGGGTGACGTGGTCTGCGGCGGTTTCGCCATGCCGATTCGCGAGGGCAAGGCCCAGGAGATCTATATCGTCGTCTCCGGGGAGATGATGGCCATGTATGCGGCCAACAACATCTGCAAGGGGATCGTCAAATTCGCCGAGGCCGGCGGCGTTCGCTTGGGGGGGTTGATCTGCAACAGCCGCAAGGTGGACAACGAGATGGAAATGATTCAGGCCCTGGCCGACAAACTCGGCACCCAGATGATTCATTTTGTCCCCCGCGACAACATGGTGCAGCGCGCGGAGATCAATCGCAAGACCGTCATCGAGTTCGAAGCCGGCCATTCCCAGGCCGAGGAGTACCGCACCCTGGCCAAGAAGATCGATGCGAATGAGATGCGGGTGATCCCGACGCCGCTTGCCATCGAGGAGTTGGAAAAACTTCTGATCGACTACGGGATTGCAGCCTAAAGGCCAGCAAGGCCCGGAATTCCATTTCGGGTTGTTACCAACGCATAAGCATACGAGGAGAATCAAACCAATGATCATGATCCGATCCATTGTTCGTCCCGAAAAGGTCGATGATGTCCTAGCCGCCTTAATGGAGGCCGGTTTCCCCGGCGTCACCAAAATGTCCGTGGTGGGGCGCGGGAAGCAGCGGGGGATAAAAATCGGTGAGATTACCTACGACGAGATCCCCAAGGAAATGCTGCTCACCGTGGTCAAAGACAACGACAAGGAGTTTGCCATCCGCACGATTATCAAAGCGGCGCGGACGGGAGACAAGGGGGCCTTTGGCGACGGGCGCATATTTGTCGTGCCGGTCGAGGAAGCCTACACCATCAGCTCGGGCATCAAAGAAACCGCCGAGGGCCAGACGGAAGAGGTGGCGATATGAAAGAAGTGGTCGCAATCGTGCGCATGAACATGATGAACAGGACCAAACAGGCTCTGGCCGAAGCCGGGCTGGGGTCGATCACGGCCCGCAATGCCCTGGGGCGCGGCAAGGGCATCGTCGATATGCAACTGCTCCAGGGGGCCGAGCGCGGCTACGAAGAGGCCATCGCCCAACTGGGCCAGAGCCAGCGCCTGATTCCCAAGCGGGCGATTCTGATGGTGGTCAACGACGATCTTGTCGAAAAGGCCGTAGAGACCATCATCACGACCAATCATACCGGCAAGTCGGGCGATGGTGTGATTTACGTCATGCCCTGCACCGAGGCCGTTCGCGTTCGCACCGGTGAGCGCGGTGAGGACACGCTGGACGAAGGTTGAACGCGCGGTCGCGCCAACCATTCCATGTATCGCTGTTATCCATAAGAGGAGAATTTCCCATGGCCATGGGCGCAAAGCATAACAAACCGACCAAAACGGTCCGGCCGGACCCCAAGGATCCAGCAACCATCAAGGCCCGGCTGCTGGCGAAGTATCCCCCCAAGGTGGCCCGCAAGCGTGCCAAGCAGATCGTCGTCAACAAGGTCGAACCGGGCGGCGACGTGCCGGTGATCAGTTCCAACGTGCGCACCGTGCCCGGACTGATCGGGCAGCGCGGTTGCTGTTATGCCGGCTGCAAAGGCGTCGTGCTGGGACCCACGCGGGACATCATCAACATCACCCACGGCCCGATCGGCTGCGGTTTCTACAGCTGGTTGACCCGCCGCAACCAGACCGACCCGGATAGCGGCGACGGCCAGAACTACATGCCCTATTGCTTTTCCACCGACATGCAGGACGAGGAGATTATTTTCGGCGGCGAGAAGAAGCTCAAACAGGCCATCCAGGAAGCCTATGACAACTTCAAGCCCAAGGCGATTGCCGTCTTCGCCACATGCCCGGTGGGGCTGATCGGCGACGACGTCCACGCCGTCTGCCGCGAGATGAAAGCCAAGCTGGGGATCAACGTCTTCGGTTTTTCGTGCGAAGGCTACAAAGGCGTCAGCCAGAGCGCGGGCCATCATATCGCCAACAACGGCATTTTCAAGCATGTGGTCGGTCTGGACGACACCGTTAAGGAAGGCAACTACCGCATCAACCTCCTGGGCGAGTACAACATCGGCGGGGACGCCTTCGAGATCGAGCGCCTTTTCGAAAAGTGCGGGATAACGCTTGTGGCCAGCTACAGCGGCAACTCCAGCATCGATCAGTTCGCCAACTCGCACACGGCCGACTTGAACCTGATCATGTGCCACCGCTCGATCAACTATGTGGCCGAGATGATGGAAACCAAGTTCGGTGTGCCCTGGATCAAGGTCAACTTCATCGGTGCGGCCGCCACGGCCAAATCCCTGCGCAAGATCGCGCAGTACTTCGACGAACCGGAGCTGACCGCGGCGGTCGAAAAGGTGATTGCCGAAGAAATGCCCGCTGTCGAGGCGGCCTGTGCCGATGTGCGCCCGCGCACCGAGGGCAAGCGGGCCATGCTCTTTGTCGGCGGTTCGCGTGCCCATCACTACCAGGAGCTTTTCAATGAGCTGGGCATGAAGACGCTGTCGGCGGGCTACGAATTCGGGCACCGCGACGACTACGAGGGGCGCCGCGTGCTGCCGGACATCAAGGTGGACGCCGACAGTCGCAACATCGAGGAGTTGGAGATCGCGCCCGACCCGGAACGGTTCAACCCCCGGATCAGCGAGGAGAAAAAAGCGGGCCTGGAGGCCACGGGCCTGAAGTTCGCCGAATATGAGGGCATGATGCCCGAAATGGAGGACGGCTCACTGGTGATCGACGATCCCAGCCAGTACGAGACCGACGAGCTGATCAGACAGTTCAAACCGGATATCTTTTGCGCGGGCATCAAGGAAAAGTACGCCGTTCAGAAGCACGGCATCCCCCTGAAACAGCTGCACAGCTATGACTATGGCGGGCCTTACGCCGGATTCAAGGGGGCCGTCAATTTTTACATGGAGATCGACCGCATGGTCAACAGCAAGGTGTGGCAGTACATGCGCGCCCCCTGGGAGGAGCACCCCGAATTGTCGGCCACCTATGCCTGGGAATAGTTTCCATCCAGAAATGGTCTTTTTGTCCAATCTCAGCGTCAATCAGCACCATTGCTTGTGCGGCGTAGCGTGCTACGCCTCCGCGCAATGCTTTGATTTCCTCGACCTTGAACAAAAATCCGCATTTCTGGATTGGAAACGTAAGATCACCATAAATCTTCGCCTGGATGTCAGCTGATATTTTCGATTCGTATATATCAGAGACTGAATAACTAACAGGAGATCGCAGATCATGTTGCTGAGACATACA
>CAYMAR010000243.1:2732-6052 GCA_964388465.1 uncultured Desulfobacteraceae bacterium | reverse complement strand
AATTATCTCGACTGGCTCATCGACTTACCCTGGTCCCGCACCAGCGAGGACAACACCGACATTGCCGCCGCCCGCGACGTCCTCGAGGACGACCACTACGGTCTTGAGGAAATCAAAGAGCGGCTGATCGAGTACCTGGCCGTCCGCCGACTGATGAGCCATCGCGAGGCGGCAGCCGACGCCCCTGAAGACCACCCGGCCATGGGCGTTATCCTCTGCCTCGCCGGGCCCCCAGGGGTCGGCAAAACCAGCCTGGGACGAAGTGTGGCCCGCGCGCTGGGGCGATCGTTCACGCGCATGAGCCTGGGCGGGGTCCGCGACGAAGCCGAAATTCGCGGCCACCGCCGAACCTACATCGGCGCGATGCCCGGGCGCATCATTCAGGCCATCAAGCGTGCAGGAACGCGCAACCCCGTTTTCATGCTGGATGAAATTGACAAGGTCGGTCAGGATTGGCGCGGTGACCCCAGCAGTGCGCTCCTGGAGGTGCTCGATCCGGCCCAAAACGGCGCTTTTAGAGATCATTACCTGGACGTGGATTTCGATTTGAGTGAGGTGATTTTTATCGCCACGGCCAACCAGCTCGACACCATCCCGGGACCGCTACGCGACCGCATGGAAATCATCACGCTGGACGGCTACACCGAACTCGAAAAACTGCAGATTGCCAAGCGGCACCTGATTCCGCGTCAGCTCGCGGCCCACCGCCTGCGCGAAGAGGAAGTCACCTTTATCGACGATGCCATTCTCAAGATCATCCAAGACTACACCCGCGAGGCCGGCGTGCGCAATCTGGAGCGCCACATCGCCGCCGTCTGCCGCAAGGGCATCGTTCAACTCAGCGAAAAAGGCTGGCCGCACGTGGTGATCACAACAAAAATGGTGCGCGCCTATCTTAAAAAGGAGCGCTTCGAGGCGGAAACGTCGGGCGCCATCGACATGCCCGGCATCGCCACCGGACTGGCGGTGACCTCTGTAGGTGGTGACATTCTTTACATCGAGGCCACACGGATGCCCGGCACCGGCCGCATGAACCTGACCGGTCAGCTCGGTGACGTCATGCGTGAAAGTGCGCAGATCGCCTTTGCCTATGTGCGCTCGCGGGCCGCGGCGTTGCATATCGATCCGGAAGCCTTTGCCGGGACCGATGTCCACCTGCACGTACCGGCGGGGGCCTTGCCCAAGGACGGCCCCTCGGCCGGAGTCGCCATGGTGATGGCACTTGTAAGCCTGTTCAGCGGCCAGCCGGTGCGCAACGATGTGGGGATCACCGGCGAGATCACCCTGAGGGGGCGCGTGCTTCCGGTGGGGGGGATCAAGATGAAGCTCTTGGCCGCACACCGGGCCGGTTTGAAAACCGTGATCCTGCCCACGCGCAATCGTTCGGATCTCGAAGATCTTCCGGAAGAAGTCCTCGACGATCTGGAGGTGATCACCGCCGATCACGTCGACGAGGTCATCGCGCCGGCGTTCGGCTCGGAACCCTTGCGTGAAAGCGGAAAAACGGCAGGGCCCTGCCCACTCCCGGCGCGCGGCGGGGATGCTGAAGGCTGGAGAATCCCGCTGACATGTGCGGGGCTTGACCGGACGAAGGATGAATCCGCCGTCGGCCGCGGGAAATGAACCACGGGCGGTCCGGCCATCGCCTGATCGCCCGACCGAATACAGCCGCTTATGAACCAATTACGAACATAACCAACCATCGATACGAAAGGTTTCATCATGAAAAAACAGCACCGCTTCTCAATTTGGTATGTGCTGTTGGGGGTATGGCTGGTCCTGCTGCTGCACAACATGATCGCCTCGGTATTTCTTGTCAAAACCATCCCCTACAGCGAATTCACCCAGCTGCTCCAGGCCGGGAAGGTGTCCGAAATAGCGATCTCCGAAAATGACATCCAGGGCAAGTATCTGTCCACCGAAGCCGGGGCCGAGAAAGAAGTTCTTTTCCGGACGGTGAGGGTCGACCCGGAGTTTTCACAGCTCCTGGAAGCCAACAACGTGAAGTATTCCGGAAGGATCCAGTCGAATTTCCTGGCGACGCTCATGTCCTGGGTGATTCCGATCGCGCTCTTCTTCGGCATTTGGATCTTCATGATGCGGCGCTTTCAGCAGCAGTCCGGTGTCATGCAGATTGGCAAAAACAAGGCCAAGATCTATATGGATGACGACGTGGGCGTGCGTTTTGCGGATGCCGCCGGTGTGGACGAGTCCAAGCAGGAGCTCGAAGAGGTGACCGCTTTTTTAAAAGAGCCCGAGCGCTACACCAAGGTTGGTGGTCAAATTCCACGCGGCATTTTGCTCGTGGGCCCACCCGGCACGGGCAAAACGCTGCTGGCCAAGGCCGTAGCCGGTGAGAGCGGCGTACCGTTTTTCAGCCTCAGCGGCTCCGAGTTCGTGGAAATGTTCGTGGGGCTGGGTGCGGCCCGGGTGCGGGACCTGTTCAAGCAGGCCAAGGAAAAGGCGCCTTGCATCATTTTTATCGACGAGCTCGATGCCTTGGGCAAAGCCCGCGGCGTGGCCGCCACCGGAGGCCATGACGAACGGGAGCAGACACTCAACCAGCTGCTGGTGGAGCTCGACGGTTTCGATCCCAACGTGGGCGTCATTTTGATGGCGGCCACCAACCGGCCCGAGATCCTGGATCCGGCCCTGCTGCGACCCGGCCGTTTCGATCGCCAGATCCTGGTCGACCGGCCGGATAAAGTCGGTCGGGCGGACATTCTCAAGATCTATCTCGACAAGGTGGAAACGGATGGGGCGATCGACCCGGAAAAGATTGCCGGTATGACGGCCGGTATGGTGGGTGCCGACCTGGCCAATCTCATCAACGAAGCGGCCTTGCTCGCCGTTCGGCGCGACAAGGCCAAAATCGGCATGGCCGAGATCGAGGAGGCGGTCGAGCGTCTGGTGGCGGGTCTGGAAAAAAAGAATCGCCTGATCAATGCCGCCGAGAAGGAAATCGTGGCTTACCACGAGTTGGGCCACGCCATCGTGGCCATGGCCCTGCCGGGCACTGACCCGGTACAAAAGATATCGATCATTCCCCGCGGCATCGCCGCGCTGGGCTACACCATGCAGGTGCCCACCGAGGATCGGTTCCTGATGCGCAAGACCGAGCTCGACCACAGGATCGCCACCCTGCTCGGCGGGCGGGCGGCGGAAGAGTTGATCTTCAGTGACATTTCCACCGGGGCGCACAACGATCTGTCGCGGGCCACGGACATCGCCCGCAGCATGGTGCGCGAATACGGCATGAGCCCGCGTCTGGGGCAGGTTTATTTCGCTCCCCGGCGGCAGGGCCAGTTCCTGGGGCCGCT
>CAYMAR010000243.1:0-2632 GCA_964388465.1 uncultured Desulfobacteraceae bacterium | reverse complement strand
GTCTGGGGCAGGTTTATTTCGCTCCCCGGCGGCAGGGCCAGTTCCTGGGGCCGCTACCCGAGGATGGGCGTGAATACAGTGACGAAACGGCCCAGATCATCGATGAGGAGGTTCGGCGCATCATTGACGAACAGTACGACCGGGCACTTCGTATCCTGAAGGCCAATCGGGAGCTGCTGGACCGGACGGCGCAAAACCTGCTGGTTGACGAAGTCATCGAGGGCGATAAGCTCGAGCGGCTGGCATCATCCGTCCAGGTGCCCGGCCGTAACGACCTAGCCGCGGATGCGGGGCCCCGTGCCGCGGCGGCTTGACCGATGAGGGTTTAGCCGTCGGCAGGGAAGCTTCCCTGCCGTTTTTTTTTTGGGGGAAGCGCGGCGGCCGCCCCCGTTCTGAGGCCCGGATATCATCATCCCGGCCCGCGTCAACCCGGATTCTCACCCCAGCCGGAAAGTCCTGAATGCCGGCCAACGCGCTGCCGGATCGCTCTCCCCGCCGTACCCCTTCCCGGTGAGTCTTCCGATCGTCGACAATCGAGGGCCGTAGAAAATGCAGGCCCTCCGTATGACGCGGTTTGAAAACCCGGAATGACGACACGCATGGTCTTGAAGATCAAGGACCGCCGCGGATGTGGGCGATGCGGGAGTTGATGTTTTCCCGTCCTTGGGATACGGTGGCGGCCGGCTCGAGCGACCAACGCTCCACACGCTTTGCCGAGAGGTTCGACCATGGAAATGGAATCCATCGCGCGGCAATCCAAGGCGGCGGCCATTCAGCTCGCGGCGGCCGGCACCGATGCCAAGAACCGGGCCCTGGTCAATATCGCCCGGGCGCTGGAGGCCCGGACCGCGGCTATCCTGGCCGCCAATCAGGCCGACCTGGAGCGCGCCGCCCGGGAGCAGTTGGCCGCCCCGCTCCTGAAGCGGCTGCGCTTCGACCCGGCCAAGATCACCGAGGCCTGCGCGGGGCTCCGGAGCCTGATCGATCTGGACGATCCGGTCGGCGCCACCCTGGGCGCCACCGCGCTGGACGACAACCTGACCCTCTACCGGGTCAGCCGCCCCATCGGCGTCATCGGCGTCATCTTCGAATCGCGTCCGGACGCGCTGGTGCAGATTTCATCCCTGTGCCTCAAAAGCGGCAATGCCGTGCTCCTCAAGGGCGGCAGCGAAGCCGCCGCGACCAACCGCATCCTGGCCGACATCATCGACCGGGCCGGCCGGGAAGCCGGCATGCCCCCCGGCTGGCTCCACCTGATGGAAACCCGCGCCGACGTGGCCGCCCTGCTGGAAATGGACGCCTTTATCGACCTGATCATACCCCGCGGCAGCAATGATTTCGTGCGCCACATCATGGACAACACCCGCATCCCGGTGCTGGGGCACGCGGACGGAATCTGCCACGTCTACCTCGACCGGGCGGCCGACCCGGAGATGGCCCGGCGCATCGCGGTGGACAGCAAGACGCAGTACGTGGCGGTCTGCAATGCCGCCGAAACCCTTCTGGTGCACGCCGCCGTGGCCGGCCCGCTTCTGCCGGCCCTTAAAACCGATCTGGAGGCGCGGGGCGTCGAAATCCGCGGCTGCCCGCGCACGGCGGCAATCATTCCGGTGGCGCCGGCCTCCGAGGCGGACTGGCGCACCGAGTACCTGGATCTCGTGGTGTCGGTCCGGGTGGTGGACGGCCTGGATGCGGCCATCGCGCACATCAACCGCTACGGGTCGGGCCACACCGACGTCATCGTGACCGCCGACCGGGAGCGGGCCCTGCGCTTCATGGACCGCGTGGACACCGCCGACGTCTTTGTCAACTGCAGCAGCCGTTTCAGCGACGGATTCCGCTATGGCCTCGGGGCCGAGGTGGGCATCAGCACCAACAAGATTCACGCCCGGGGGCCGGTGGGGCTGGAGGGCCTGTTGATCTACCAGTGGCGCCTCGTGGGCGACGGTCAAATCGTGGCCGACTACAGCGGCGCGGGGGGCAGGGCCTTCAAGCACGAGCGGTTGGACAAGGATTTCGAGATTTGAGGGCGGCCGCGAATAATCCTCCTATTGATTTCATCCGCAACGGCTTGCGCTGAAGCGTTCTTGCGACGTTACCACGATATCAGAAGTGTTTCTTCTAAATACAGTCCCTAAGGGCGGCCGGTATTTTTCCTGGCCTGTTCGATCAGGTCGATCAGGCTGGTGACCTTGTCCGGAGGGCGCTGGCGGCCCAGGGCCTCGAATTCTTCCCGGGTGAGGCAGGCGGCCAGATGACCGGCCACATCGAAGCGCTGCCACCAGCAGTCCAGGATCTTGAAGCAGGGCTTGGCACCCTTTTCCGTCTGGCGACAATAGCCGAAATGGACCGGGCCGCCCAACCGGGGGCAGCGCATTTCAAGGGCATCGAAGAACATAATAGAATCCAGAATTCAGAAGGCAGAAGTCAGAAGCCAGGAGTCAGAATTTAGAAGCTAGAAGTCAGAAATTAGAAGCCAGAAGATAGAATTCAGAAGTCTGCATCATAGGCTGGTTTCCCTGTTTCTCCTGGCTCCAGGCTTCTGTCTCCTGATTTCTGTCTCCTGTCTTCTTTCCCTTTTTATTTTCCACTCCTGAGGCTTTCGGGCCTGGGGAAATCCGCAAACACCTCC
>CAYMAR010000242.1:4626-6075 GCA_964388465.1 uncultured Desulfobacteraceae bacterium | reverse complement strand
TCCTTGTCGCCCCGAATCTTACGCGCTTCACCTTCCCCTTCCGAACGGAATTTTTCGGCAATCTGCTTGCGTTCGGCAATCATCCGGTTGTAGACCGACTCCCGCACCTGATCGACATAGTTGACGCGTTTGATCTGGACGTCCACCACTTCGATCCCGAATTTGTCGAGTTTGGGTTGGGCCTCGGTGAGAATACTATCGGTGATCACTTCCCGTCCGGTGGTAATACTGTAACTCTGGCGCTGCTGCTTTCCGTCATCGTCAATGCCTTCCTCGAAAGTATCGAGTTCGCGATTGCTGCTGCGCACCGTTTCAATCAGGCGGTAGCTGGTAACGGCATTGCGGACCGCGGGATCGATAATGTCGTTCAGGCGGCTGTTGGCGCCCAGCATATCACCAACGGTCTCGCGGAATTTGACGGGGTCCGTAATCTTCCAGCGGGCGAAGGAATCCACCCAGATAAATGTTTTGTCCAGCGTCGGTATCTGGCCGGGGTCGCCGTCCCATTGCTGGAGATTTTTGGGATATTTGTTGACGGTATCGATAAACGGAATCCTGAAGTTCAATCCTGGGGAGGTAATCGGTTCCCGCACGATTTTACCAAATCGGGTCAAAACCACCTGTTCGGTTTCGTCCACGACGAAAGCGGCGGTGTAAGCCGTTGCCGTCAGAGCCAGGACAATCGCGACAACTATGGCAATTTTATTGTTCATTGGGCGCACCTGTTAAATTTTTCAAGTTGGTTTGGTTGAGATTGAGAAGCGGCAGCATATTGCTTTGGTTGTCATCGATAATATACTTGGGTCCCATGCGTGGGAGAAGATCTTTGAGCGTCTCCAGATAGAGCCGACGGGCAGTGACATCCTTGGCCTTGGCATATTCGGCATACACCGAATTAAAGCGATCGGCATCGCCTTTGGCACGGTTCACTCGGTCAAGGGCATAACCCTCGGCGGCTTTGACCACGCGCTCGGCGTCCCCGCGGGCCGTGGGAATGGCTTTATTGTACTCCTCGCGGGCCTGA
This sequence comes from uncultured Desulfobacteraceae bacterium, assembly GCA_964388465.1. GTDB lineage: Bacteria > Desulfobacterota > Desulfobacteria > Desulfobacterales > UBA5852 > JABZFP01. Next base: position 5,051 of record CAYMAR010000242.1, on the reverse strand, counting down.
TAGATCATTCGCTCTTTTTCCTGGGTGGCCTGATTGACTTCGTTAAAGGAGTCCTGGACCGGTCCTGGCACATTGGTGCGCTTCATTTCAATGGTGCTGATGTTGATTCCGGCTTCCGAGTTGTCGAGTTCAGTCTGCAGCACGACTTTGGCGGCATCGGCAATCTCGGCGCGTTTGGTCAGAATTTCATTGATGCTGCGGTCGCCGACGACGAGGCGCATCGAGGCCTCGGACATGTCGCGCAGCAACCGGGTAACATTTTGGACTTTAAAAAGATAATTATAAGGGTCATTGACACGGTACTGAACGATCCAGGGCACGACGGCGACGTTGAGATCACCGGTCAGCATGAGTGACTCGTTGCTGTTTTCGGTGGTAAACGAGGAACGCCCGCGGCCGCTGCCGCGCTGGCTGGCAAAACCGAA
>CAYMAR010000242.1:0-4526 GCA_964388465.1 uncultured Desulfobacteraceae bacterium | reverse complement strand
GTTTTTCACCACCTCGTCCATTTGGGGAGGCGTGGGGCCGCGGCCTTGCTGCTGCTGTTGTTTCAGTTTTTCCCAGTCCCAACTCATTTTACTTTTTCCTATTATTTGGTCGTTATGTGATGGTTCCCTACATATAATGATTAAAGAAGGTAAGATCAGATTGCGCCGGAAGCAAATACGGTGCCTGCAGGCGGATGTGGGTATCGGATTTTTGGTGCGTCAATAAGTAAGTTACCGTATGATGCAAGTCAAGAAAAAATAGGGATGTTTTCTCGGCCGGAGATGAACGGCGCCACCCGGGCCCGCGTGTCGAAGGGGCTGATGTCATCGGGCCCTGTCCGGCGGATGCACATCTCTGTCTGCAACGACCGGCGTGTGCTCAGGTGCGTTTATCGGTCTAAGGGCGCGGCAGTTGCCTTGAATGCCGGGATTGACATTGTGGCGTCTGCCGATATAGAGCGAAACCCATCGGCAATTATCCAGCCAAACAATTCAAGCGTTATCTATGACGGACGAAAAAAACAAAGGAACGGGGATGACGCCCATTGAGGGCATTCTAACCCGCATGCTGCGCCAATACCGCAGCGATATGCACCTGGCCCCTGATCGCATCGGAAAGATTTGGGATCGTGCCGTTGGGGCCACCATCGCCCGTAATGCGCAACCGGCCGCATTCAAACAGCGGCGGTTAATCGTCCATGTCAGCAGTTCGGTTTGGCTGCAGGAACTGCATTTCCAGAAGGCGGCCTTGATCGAACGTGTCAACCAGGAAGCCGGTCGCGTGGTGCTGGAGGAAATTCAATTCCGCATCGGGCCGCTGGAAACATCGTGAGGCCCTCGGTGTTGACCGATAAGCACACGACCACCGACACATTCTACGGTGGGCGTCTCGTTGTTCACCAGGATCGTCACGGCTACCGTTTTTCGATCGATGCCGTTCTCCTGGGGCACGAAGTGACTTTCCGTCAGGCCGACCGGCGTGTGGTCGACTTGGGGACCGGTGTCGGCATCCTGCCCCTTTTGCTTGCATATCGCCATGCGGCCCTTTCGATCTGCGGGGTGGAAATTCAGCCCGCACTGGCCCGCAAAGCCCGGGAAAACGTTCAGGCCAACGGGTTGGCGGATCGCATTCAAATTCTCGAGGCCGACCTGCTATCCATCAACCCTCAACTTCTGGGCTACGCGGCGGATGTGGTCGTGAGCAATCCGCCGTACCGCCAAGTTAACTCCGGCCGGATCAATCCCAACCGGGAGCGTGCGGTCGCGCGGCATGAAATCGCTGTCACGCTGGAAGGGCTGGTGCGTGCGGTTCGACGGGTGTTGCGCACGGGAGGATCCTTCTGGAGCATCTACCCGGCGCAGCGCCTGCCTGAATTGATCGGCACCCTGCAGCGTTTCAACATCGAACCCAAATTCATGCGCATGGTGCACACCCGTGAAAACAGTGAAGCCAAGATGGTGCTGATGGCGGCCGTCAAGGCGGCTGCGGGCGGTCTGGTGGTCGCCCCCCCGCTGTTCATCTACCGGGATGAAACACACTACTCCGAAGAAGTACAGCGCATGCTATCGCCGGCACACGCCTGAGCGGTGCGCCATCTTTCCGGACGTTCAGGCGGTATCCGCGAGTGCGCGCATCACCAGGCCGGTGATGACTTTGGGGGCAAAATACGTGGTCTTGCGAGGCATGCTCAATCCGGCTTCGGCAATGGTGCGCACCTTGTCCACCGGGGTTGGCCTGAGGATGAAAGCCATCGCCTGCGCTCCCCGCCTCACGCCCGCCACCACTTCGACGGCGCTGTGACCAAAGTGGATGCTTTCCGAATCTTCAAGCTGGGCGCTGTCCATTTCAAGCAGTTGCGGGAATACGAAATCCGACAGCAGGGTTACATTCAGCTGGCGCAGCAGCACCGGGGTGTCCGCCGAATAGATTCGTGCGCGGGCATCCGGCCGGAGCCGCAGGAGGTGAAGGCGGTCGTCGCCGTGAAGGACGACCCCCAGACCGTGCTCCGCTGGAACTTGGTCGAGGGCGGCGCATAGCTCCCGCGTGGCCTCCCGGCTGCGGCCGGGAGAGACGGCGATGGGCTGGCAGTCGAAATACGTTCGGGCACGTTCGAGAAAGGCGGTTTGCAGGCGAGGGGCCACGCGGGGCAGCATCCTGTGTGTGGGCAAGACCTGCAGGCCGGGGTCCTGCATGCTGCTGATGTACATCAAGGTCGCGTTGGCCGGGTGCGCCGGGTTGAAATTTGCTGCATTGCGGGCGCATTCCGCCTGGTAGGCCAGGCAGGTTTCGTAGCGGTGATGGCCGTCGGCAATGTAGAGACGGCGATCCCTGAATCCGGCCTTGATCTCGGCGTTGGTCTTCAGATCCGTCAAACGCCAGATGCGGTGATGGTGGCCGTTTTCGTCTTCGAAGGCCTGCAGCGGCGCGAGCCCATCGACGTGCGAGCGGAGATGGTCCATGAGATGGGCCGTATCGCTGAAAAGCGCAAAGATGGGGCTGGTGTTCAAGCCACAGGCGCGCATGAGGCCCAGTCTTTCCGACTTGATTTGGGGAAAGGTCTTCTCATGCGGCAGGATATGCCCTTCCGGGCTGAAAGGTTCGAGTCCGACCTGGGCGATCAGGCCCCAGCGGGTGGCCGTCGCCGAACCAGCGCCGTAATGGGTCGCGGTCAGATAATAGGCGGCTTTTCGATCCCGAATCAGTACGCCGCGGGTCCGCCATTCTTGCAGATAGCGGCGCGCCCGCGTGTGGGCATTGTCGTTGCGATTGTCACCTGGCGAGGTGCGGCCCAGTTCGATGCGGATGATGTTGAACGGGCTGCGCTCGTAGTAGCCCGACTGCTGCGTGCCGGAAATAATATCGTAAGGCGGCGTGACGACGTCCGCGAGGGATTCGATTTTATCGCGGTTGTAGCGGATGCCGCAAAAGGGTTCGACCGTTGCCATGCTGGGATCCTTTGGGCCCCACACCCTACCGGAAAAGCGCCGGCTTTTCACGGCCAATGGCGGGCAGGATGCCGGGGGGGGTGACGCCGGAGGCGAAGTTCGGAACTTGGCGGGTCTGATACTAGATTCACCCGCGGCCATCAAGCCCAAAAAGGAAATAGGCGGGGTCGATTTCAGAGAATGCTGAGCCCTGCGCAAGAGGATTGACACGCCCACGGACAGTTGCTATAAACCCAATTTCTCAAGAATGCGCCCGGTTACGGAGAGGTTGCCGAGTGGCTGAAGGCCCCGCTCTCGAAAAGCGGTATTCCGGCTAAAACCGGGATCGTGGGTTCGAATCCCACCCTCTCCGCCAGGGGCGTTGGCAGCGGGCCGCATCCGCGGGCCGCTTTTTCGTGTCAGCTTACGATGCGGAGAGATGACCGAGTTGGCTGAAGGTGCACGACTGGAAATCGTGTGTGCCGTTTATAGCGGCACCGAGGGTTCGAATCCCTCTCTCTCCGCCATTTCTCCCCGATTCAATCCTCGGAAGTCATGCGGCGGCCCCACGACATTTGGCCTCCGGCCGCGCGTCCCTTTTTTACTTGCCGTTTGACCTCTGGTTCACTATGTTACGTCGAAGCCAAGCGGCAGTCTGACCGCCAATGGCGACCCCTTATTTTCGTTGCCGCAGAGGATCATCGCCATCCATGGGATATCTGGTACTCGCCCGCAAATATCGTCCTCAGCTCTTTGATGAAGTTGTGGGTCAGGGCCACGTCACCCAGACGCTGACCAATGCCATTCGGCATGGGCGGGTGGCGCACGCCATTTTGTTTTCCGGGCCGCGGGGCACCGGCAAGACCACGGTGGCGCGCATACTGGCCAAGGCCGTAAACTGCAGCCAGATCGATGGGGCCAACCCCTGCAACACCTGCCGCTCCTGTGTCGAAATCACCAGCGGCAGCGCCGCCGACGTGTTCGAAATCGACGGCGCCTCCAACAACAGCGTCGACCAGGTTCGGGAACTGCGGGAGAATGCCAAATACATGCCGGCCCACAGCCCGTTCAAGATTTACATCATCGACGAAGTTCACATGCTGAGTACGCCGGCCTTCAACGCGCTGCTAAAAACCCTGGAGGAACCTCCGGCGCATGTCATGTTCATGTTTGCCACCACCGAGTCCCACAAGATTCCGATCACCATTCTCTCACGCTGCCAGCGATATGACCTCCGGCGGGTGGGATTCGACCTAATCGTGGCGCATATGGAACAGTTATGTCGCCAGGAGGCCATCACGCTGCCGCAAGAAAGTCTGGCCGTGATTGCCCGCGAAGCCGGCGGAAGCATACGCGACGCCCTCAGCCTGCTCGATCAGGTCATGACCTGCGCGGAGGGGGATCTGACCCACGATCAGGTGCTTGAAATACTCGGAACGGTTGATCGCCGTGTGCTCATGAACCTCTCCGCGGCCCTGCTCGAGGGCGATGCCCCCCTCGTGCTTGATGCGATCGACGCCGTTTACCAACGCGGACAGGATCTGAAAAAGCTATACCAGGATCTGGTCGCCCACGTGCGCAACCTCCTGGTGGTCAAACTC
>CAYMAR010000241.1:4955-6140 GCA_964388465.1 uncultured Desulfobacteraceae bacterium | reverse complement strand
CCGATGACCTGCGGGACGAAATCACACCCAAGAACGTCATCCTGATCGGGCCCACGGGGGTGGGCAAGACCGAGATCGCCCGCAGGATTTCGACCCTGGCGGATTCGCCCTTCTACAAGGTGGAGGCCTCCAAGTTCACCGAGGTGGGCTATGTGGGCCGCGACGTGGAATCGATGGTCCGGGACCTGCTCGAGCTGACCATCAACCAGCTGAAAATCCGCGAACAGGAGAGCGTTCAGCTCAAGGCCATGCAACTGGCCGAAGAGCGCATGCTCGATATTCTTCTGCCCAAGCCCAGCGCCCCACGGGGTTTTGGCCTGGCGACGGCGCCTACAGCGGCGCCGGTCGAGGGCAGCGACAATGCCACCCGCGAGAAGCTGCGCCGGATGCTGCGCGACGGCAAACTGGACGACCGGGTGGTGGATGTGGACGTGGCCGAGCGCTCCGCGCCCATGGTCGAGATCTTCTCCAACGCGGGCATGGAGGAGATGGGCATCAATTTCAAGGATATGCTGGGCGGTTTGCTGCCCAAGAGCACCAAAAAGCGCAAGATGAAGGTGATCGAGGCCCTGGAGGTGCTGGCCCAGGAAGAGGCCCAGAGTCTGGTGGATATGGACAAGGTCGTCAAACAGGCCATCGAGAAGGTGGAACAGGCCGGGATCATCTTTCTGGACGAGATCGACAAGATCGTGGGCTCGGACGGACGCCAGGGGCCGGATGTCTCCCGCGAGGGCGTGCAGCGCGATCTCCTGCCGATCGTGGAGGGCAGCACGGTCAACACCAAATACGGCCCGGTGAAGACCGACCACATTCTGTTTATCGGGGCCGGGGCGTTTCACGCCATCAAACCGGCGGACATGATTCCGGAACTGCAGGGGCGCTTTCCCATCCGGGTGGAGCTGGAATCGCTGGGGCGTGCGGAGTTCGTGCGCATCCTCAAGGAACCCCAGAACGCGCTGCTGCTGCAGTACCAGGCCATGCTGGCTACCGAAGGCATCGAGCTGGTGTTTGCGGATGAGGCCGTGGAGACCATTGCCGCCATTGCCGAGGAGGTCAATGACCGCACCGAGAACATCGGCGCCCGCCGGCTGCACACGATCATGGAATGCCTTCTCGAAGACATCCTCTTCGATGCACCGGACCTGTCCTCCGACAAGATGGTGATCGACCGGGCCTACGTGGAGA
>CAYMAR010000241.1:0-4855 GCA_964388465.1 uncultured Desulfobacteraceae bacterium | reverse complement strand
TGACCATGGCGATCTTGACTGTGATCCAGGGGATAAAAGAATGAACGCTGCCGATAAGGAACAGCCCCGGCCGAGTGTGGCCGACATCCTGATCGAGGCCCTGCCGTACATCCGGCAGTTCGCCGGGATGACGATCGTGATCAAGTACGGCGGCCACGCGATGGTGGACGAGCAGCTGCGGGAAGACTTCGCCCAGGACGTGACCCTGTTGAAATTCATCGGCCTCAACCCGGTGGTGGTTCACGGCGGCGGCCCCCAGATCAACCAGGTCCTGGACCGGATGGGCATTCGCCCCAAATTCGTGCGCGGCATGCGCATGACCGACGCTGCCACCATGGACGTGGTCGAAATGGTGCTGGGGGGCAAGGTCAACAAGTCCATCGTGGCCCTGATCAATCGCAGCGGCGGTCAGGCCGTGGGACTGAGCGGCAAGGACGGGGGTCTGATCCAGGCGGAAAAACTCCGGATCGTGCAGCAGACGGATGCGGACACCCCGCCGGAGATCATCGATCCGGGACTGGTGGGACGGGTCACCGCGGTGAAGCCGGCCATTCTGCACACCCTGGCCCGGGAAGGCTTCATCCCCGTGGTGGCGCCGGTGGGATACGGGCCGGGCGGGGAGACTTTCAACATCAATGCCGATCTGGTGGCCAGCCAGGTGGCCATGAGCCTGTCGGCCGGACGCCTCGTCTATCTCACGGATGTGGACGGCGTCCTGGATGCCGCCGGCACGCTCATCTCTTCGATCGCCGCAGGGCACATCCAGCGCCTCGTGGAAGACGGCACGATTTCAGGCGGGATGATCCCCAAGATCGAATACGCCCTGGATGCGCTCCAGAACGGCGTCGGCAAGGTGCCGATCATCAACGGCACCCGGCGGCACGCGCTGCTTCTGGAGCTTTTCACCGACAGCGGTATCGGAACGGAAGTAACCGCCTAATGACGACGACGATCCAGAAGACCGACGAATTCGTGGCTTCGACCTACCCGCGTCTGCCGGTGGTGTTCGAGCGGGGGCGCGGCACCATGCTCTGGGACACCGAAGGACGGCGCTACACCGATTTTCTGGCCGGCATCGCCGTCTGCGGGCTGGGTCATTCCCACCCGGCCGTTCAGCAGGCGCTGGCGCAGCAGGCCGGCCGCCTGGTCCACGTCTGCAATCTTTACTACACCATCCCCCAGGCGGAACTGGCGGCCTGGCTCGTGGGGCATTCCTTCGCCGACCGGGTGTTCTTCTGCAACAGCGGCGCTGAAGCCAACGAGGCCGCCATCAAACTGGCCCGCAAGGTCTACCAGGACCGCGGCGTGCGGGACCGCTTCCGCATCATCGCCATGGAGCAGTCCTTTCACGGGCGCACCATGGGAAGTCTTTCCGCCACGGGCCAGGACAAGATCAAACAAGGGTTCTACCCCTTGCTGGAAGGATTTGATTTCGTGCCTTTCGACGATATCGCCGCCCTGCGGGCCGCCGTCGACGACACCGTCTGCGCCGTGATGCTCGAGCCGATCCAGGGGGAGGGCGGGCTGGTCTGCCCGTCGGCGGGTTATCTGCGGGAGGTCCGCCACCTGTGCGACGAAGCCGGCATCCTGATGATCCTGGACGAGATCCAGACCGGCATGGGCCGCACCGGCCGCCTTTTCGCGCACGAGCACAGCGGCATCACCCCCGACATCATGACGCTGGCCAAGGCGCTCGGCAACGGCCTGCCCATCGGGGCCATGCTGGCGCAAGAGGAAGCCGCCCGGTCCTTCGGGGCCGGTGCCCACGGGACGACGTTCGGCGGCACGCCGCTGATCGCCGCGGGCGCCCTGGCCGTGGTGCAGACCATCGAGAAGGAGGGGCTCGTGGCCCGGGCGGCGGAAACCGGTGCGTATTTCCGAAACCAACTGGAAGCGCTTTGTGAGCGCCATGCCGTCGTCGAGGCGGTGCGGGGGCGGGGGCTTCTGCTGGGGCTCAAGCTGAACGGCGAGGGGGCGCCCATCGTGGACCGCTGCCTGGAGCGCGGTTTCGTGATCAACTGCATCCAGGGCGATGTGTTGCGGTTTGCCCCGCCGCTGATTATCGGCGCGCATGAGATCGATGCGCTGATTCAATGCCTGGACGCGATTTTATAACGGAGGTTTGAAAAACCGTGAGCAAGCAAGTCAACAAGGTGGTGCTGGCCTACTCCGGCGGACTGGACACGTCCGTCATTCTGCGCTGGCTGATCGAGACCTACGATTGTGAAGTGGTGACCTTTTCAGCCGATCTGGGCCAGGTGGACGACATGGCGCATGTGGAGGCCAACGCCCACAAGACCGGCGCCGTCAAGGCCCATGTGGAAGACTTGCGGGAAGAATTCGTGCGCGACTATGTGTTTCCGGCTTTCCGCGCCAACGCCATCTACGAGGGGACCTATCTCCTGGGGACGTCCATCGCCCGCCCGCTGATCGCCAAACGTCAGGTGGAGATCGCCGCGGCCGAAGGCGCCGATGCCGTGAGCCACGGCGCCACGGGCAAGGGCAACGACCAGGTGCGCTTCGAATTGGGCTACCTGGCGCTGAACCCGCGTATCAAGATCATCGCGCCCTGGCGCGAATGGGATCTCAATTCGCGCACGGCACTGATGGCGTTTGCCCAGAAGCACGGTATCGACGTGCCCACGACGCACGCCAAACCCTACAGTACCGACGGCAACATGCTGCATATCAGCTACGAGGGCGGCTTGCTGGAAGATCCCTGGACCGCCCCGCCCGAAGATATCTTCACGCTCACGGCTTCACCCCAGGCGGCCCCGGACGCGCCCGAGACCATCGAGTTGGCGTTCGAGGCCGGCGACCCGGTGGCCATCGACGGCGAGGCCCTCTCGCCCGCCGCCATGCTCACCCAGCTGAACGCTCTGGGCGGCCGTCACGGGATCGGTCGGGTCGACCTGGTGGAGAACCGTTTCGTGGGCATGAAATCGCGGGGCGTCTACGAGACGCCCGGCGGCACCATTCTGCGCACGGCCCACATGGCCATGGAATCCATCACCATGGACCGTGAAGTTCTCTATCTGCGCGACTCCCTGGTGCCCAAATACGCCCGCCTGATCTACAACGGGTTCTGGTTCTCCCCGGAAATGCGGATCATGCAGCAAATGGTCGACCAGACCCAGCAGAACGTGTCCGGCGTCGTGCGCCTGGAACTCTACAAGGGCAACTGCCGGGTCACCGGCCGCAAGTCCGAGCGCTCCCTCTATCGGGAGGACTTCGCCACTTTCGAGGACGACGAGGTCTACAGCCACGAGGACGCCGAAGGCTTCATCCGCCTGAACGCGCTGCGGCTCAGGATCGAAAGCATGCTGGCCAAGCAACTGGGATAGGCAAAGCAATGAGCGCAAAACTCTGGGACGGCCGGTTTGCCGAAGGGACCGACAAGGTCGTGGAGAAGTTCACCGCCTCGATCGAGATCGACCAAAGACTCTATCGCCAGGACATCGAGGGCAGCATGGCCCACTGCCGCATGCTGGCCGGGGCGGGTATCATCACCGCGGAGGAGATGACCACCCTCGTGGAGGGGTTGACCACCATCCGGCGGGAAATCGAGGAGGGCCGGTTCGTCTACGAGGACCGTCTGGAAGACATCCACATGCACATCGAGGACCGCCTGGGCCAGCTGGTGGGGCCGGTGGCCCGCAAGCTGCACACCGCCCGCAGCCGCAACGACCAGGTGGCCGTGGACGCACGCCTTTATCTGCGCGCGGAAACCGGAGTCGTTCTCGCCCTGCTTCGGGACCTGCGGCGGGTGCTGGTGGACATGGCCGCCGCTCAGATCGGCCACGTCATGCCCGGCTACACGCACCTCCAGAGGGCCCAGCCGGTGCTGCTCTCCCACCACCTGATGGCCTATTACGAGATGTTCACCCGCGACAGCGGCCGCTTTGCCGATGCCCGCACACGCATGGACGTCAACCCGCTGGGCTGTGCCGCCCTGGCCGGAACGACCTATCCGATCGACCGGGAGGCGACCACCGCTGCACTGGGTTTCCGCGCGACGGCGGCCAACAGCATGGACGCGGTGGCGGACCGGGATTTCATGCTCGAATTCTTGGCGGCCGCCAGCATCGGCATGGTGCATTTTAGCCGTCTGGCGGAGGAACTGATCCTTTGGTCCAGCACCGAATTCGGCTTTATCGAACTGCCGGACGCTTTCGCCACCGGCAGCAGCATCATGCCCCAGAAGAAGAACCCGGACGTGCCCGAACTGGTGCGCGGCAAGACCGGGCGTGTCTTCGGCGACCTGATGGCGCTGTTGACGACGATGAAATCGCTGCCCCTGGCCTACAACCGCGACATGCAGGAAGACAAGGCCATGCTCTTCAGCACGGTGGACACCCTCAAGGCTGTTATCGCGGTGGTCGCCCGCATGCTGCCGCATATCCGTTTCAACACTGAAACCATGCGCCGCGAGAGCGAACGCGGCTTCCTGAACGCCACCGACCTGGCCGATTACCTGGTGGGCCGCGGACTGGCCTTCCGCCAAGCCCACGCCGTCGTCGGACGGGCCGTGGCCTACGCCTTCGATCAGGGTAAGGAACTGCAGGCGCTCAGCCTGGAAGAGCTGCAATCATTCTCGGATCGGATCGACGACGGCGTCTACGCGGCGCTCGAACTCGATCAGGTCGTGGATCGCCGCACCTCGGCGGGTGGAACGGGCACGGCCAGCGTCAAAGCGGCCATACAAAAGGCGCGCGCGGACCTGCAGGGCGAAGCCCCGGACGGCGCCGCGGGAGACGCCGACTGATGGGGGGCCCCCGTCCCGGTGGCGGCCGTTGGGTGTCCTGGTTGGTCTTCGCCGTCGTCCTTCTGGTTGTCGGGGGATGCGGTATCAAAA
>CAYMAR010000240.1:0-6145 GCA_964388465.1 uncultured Desulfobacteraceae bacterium | reverse complement strand
GTGTGCGCACAGGCTCCCAGGATCAGGAGCGCCCCCAGAACGCCGGTGAGCATTATGTTGTATTTCTTCGGCATGTTAGTTTCCCATGCGGGGTTAGAACTTCATCCGCACACCGCTCATGACGGCGTTGATGTCGTCGAAGTCCGTGGTGCCCTCACCCCGGTTGAGTTCGTGCCAGCGGTAGCCCAGATAATATTCCATGCCCCAGTCAGGCATGTCCTGCACGATTTGGACGCCAACCGTGTTGGCATCGTCGCGGTCCTGGTCGACATCCTCATTGCGGGAGTAATCCACCGAAAAGCGCGTTTCCCCGGCATCGAAAAAATTGGCCCGGTAGCCCAGCTTGGCATAATAGAACGTGGGATCGTCATCGCGGTCCGAGCCGTCGGGATTGGTCAGGTTGTTCTCCAGATCCCGGTAGCCCCCGGCCACCGTCAGGTTGAGCCCGCTGCTGTGCAGGATCGAGGCGCTGCCGTTGTACTGGTTGTCGGTTTCATCGCTGACGGCCGTGGGGTTGGCATAAGCCGCCGCGGCGGCGAACTTCCAGTTTTCGCCCCATTTGGCGGCATAGCTCAGGGCCACGTCGCCGCCGTCCGAAAGGGCGCTGGCCATAAGTTTGAAGCCCGCAAAGGACGGCGAGTCGTAACGGATCCGGTTGCGCCGGCTCAGCCCGTCGAAATTGCTGAAGGCATCGCCGATGTTCGTGGTTGAAAGGGTGTTGCTGTCATCGTCGTAAAACCGGATGCCGCCCGACATGTCCGCGATGGAAGAATAGCCCACCACGGCCGTCCCCGAAAGGTCGATCTCGGAGGTGTTGTCAGAGGCCGTGCTGCCCTTGCCGATATAGAGTTTACCGAAGCGTTTGGAGGTGATTTGGCCGTCGACCCAGCGGTCGTCGAAACTCTCGCCGTCCGGATTCTTGTCGTCCTGGTTGACCGTGTTGCTGGGGTTGGACTGATACTCGAACTCCATCCGGGTACCGACGGTGATGTCCTCGTTGACCTTGGATTCGCCTAAAAAGCCGAAGCGCGAGGACGAGTTGTCGTTGTCCACGAAATAATAGTCCGAGCTGTCCCCATCATCCGCAAACAAAGCGGCCCGGTTGACCTGGCCGTAAACCTGCAGAGACAACTTGTCGTTGGCGTGGGTCACCATGTCCTTGGCGCGCGCCGGGGACCGCGCCGGATCGGCAACAGCCGTGGCGAATTCGGTTCGGGCCGCTTCGGTGGCTTCCTTGACGGCCTCTTCCTTCATGGTGCCCACCTGCTGCTGCAGTTTTTCAATGGCCTTGGCCTGGGCCTCGATCTGACGCTGCTGCTGCTGGATGAGCTCCTCCATGCGCTCGAGCATGGCCTCATCCACCGCCATGGCCGGGGTGGCTAAAAGCAGGGCACACCCCAGGATCAGCCCCCAAGCGGCGTTACAACATAAATTCTGTTTGCGAAACCATCTCATAACCATTCCTCCTTTTCCTAAACGACCATTCACCTAACCTGGGCCCAATGCCCCAACAGGTGTCCAAACCTGGCCGGGAAGATTCGCGTGCGGGGAAACCCTGCCAGGATTAGAAACGCGCAAAATAGCGGTGAATTTCGGCAGATACCGACAGGCTGTCCTTGTCCAGCGATACCGTCCAGGGATGAACACCAATTACTTTAAATGAAATACAATAGGGTGGCTAAAAATTTAACTAAATTTAGGGTAAACCATTAATGTTTAGGGATCATTTTTTAAAGGCTGGATCCAAATGGGTCTTCACATCGGTCGGGGTATCCAGCCGTTTCTTACTGCGGGCAGGGGTCAGCAACCGGTCACCACGCGGTTCTCATGGCCGGGAGGCGATTGCCGCGGCCGCCTCCCGACTGAAATCCGCCAGAACACTGCTCATGGCCGCGACGACGCCCGCCACATCCTCCTGCGTCACGGCCTGGCGAAAAACCCCTTTGCGTTTGGGGATCAGCGGCCCGCCACGATCATCGAGGACCTCCCAGCGCACGGACAAAACGGCATCTCCCGCAGGATTTGCATCGAAGCGCATCACCTCCAGCAAGAGGCGATGGGTGGGGCGCAGCGCGCTGCGCCAGGGGTGCGGATAGACACCTTCGGTGCCCAGCAGCAGGGCCAGATTTTCGGCGAGCACCCGCTGAAAGTTGCGATCCAGAGGCTCGGCCCAGTTGGCGAATGCCGCGATGCCGATTTCGTTGTCCGCAACCCGGGTGACGACCTGCGGCCGGTCGAGGTACGCGGGCAGGGTCAGCGGGCCGACCCCCAACGAAAAATCCCCGTCGGTCCGTTGGGTGGCGGCGGTCTCGGCGGTGGTCAGGGGCGAGAGAACAAACATACGGGTTCTCTGCGTGGTGCCCGCACCCAGGTTCACGCAGCCGGACAGCAGACACAAGGCGCAACCCAGCAGGGCCGACATTGATTTGGCGTTAAGACTCATGATCAGTTCCCTTTCGGGGCGGCTCGGCCGCGCAGCAGCGCATCGGGCCGCTGCTGCAGCATGTCGGTGAGCGCCCGCACCGAGCGCGCGGTCGCGGAAATCTCATCCAGGGCCTCGGAAAGCGCGTGGTGAAACGCCGCGTCACCGGAGTAATCCGCCGCCAGTTGATTGATGCTCAGCAGGGTTTTTTCGGCCTGGGCCATGGTCTTCGCGATCTGCGCCATGACCTGGAGGGCCTCGCGGGTCAGCGGGTCCACCTGACGGTTAAGTGTGTGCATCAGGCTTCTCGCATCCTGGGCGGTCTGTTGGATCGCGTCGGTCAGAATCACCGAGCGCCCACGCATCTCCTGCGCCAGTTGGGCCACTTCCCCGGCCGCCGTTTGAAGATCGGTCACCAGTTTTTCGATCTTTTCTTGCTCGATCATTCTTTCCAGGGCGGCCATGGCCCGGTTGACGTTAGCGACCAGTGTGCCGAGGTCCAGCTTTTCGAGCGCACCGGCCAGGCGCTCGATGCTCGAGGGCACGGTGGGGATTTCCGGCATGCGGCCGTCGCCGTGCAGGTTGACGGGGGTGTCGGGCAGCAGGTCCAGCAACACCGCGAGCTGGCCGGTCACCAGGCTCTGCAGGGTCAATCGGCCCCTCAGTCCGGCTTTGATCAGCCTGTCCAGTTCAGGGGTGTCGATTTCATCCGGGAGCAGGTCCTTGGAATCCTCCAAATCGTGGAAACGCGCCGGGTCCGTCTCGATGAATACCGGAATCCGAAACTCGGCCTGGCTGCTCTTGTAGTAGACCCGAATGTCCTTCACCTCCCCCACCGGCACACCCCGGAAAAGCACCGGGGCCCCCACCGACAGCCCCTTGAGGTCGCCGTCGAAGAAAAGGACAAACGAATCGGTCTTCTTGAAAAGCGCCCCGGAGCCAAAGGCCAGGATGCCCACCACCGCCAGGACGACGGCACCGATGACAAAGGCCCCGATCACCGCTGTATTCGCTTTTTTGCTCATCGCTTCGCTCCAACCAATCCGTATGCGCGCATAGCAGGTTCAGGCCGCCTGGCCTTCCTGGCCCCGGGTGAGAAACCGTACCACCCGTGGATCTTCGGATTCCGCTAGCAGCCGTTTGGGATCCCCGGCCGCGATCATGGTCTTGGTGTCCGGGTCCAGGAAGACCGAGTTGTTGCCGATGTTGAAAATGCTGGCCAGCTCGTGGGTCACCACCACGATGGTGGACCCCAGGCTATCCCGGATCTCCAGGATCAGGTCGTCCAGCAGCTTGGCGCTGATGGGATCCAGCCCGGCCGAGGGTTCGTCGAAAAACAGGATCTCCGGATCCAGGGCCATGGCCCGCGCCAGACCGGCGCGTTTGCGCATGCCGCCGCTGATTTCGGAAGGGTAGAAATCCTCGAAACCGGCCAGCCCCACCAGGGCCAGTTTCAGGGATACGATCTCCTGAATATCCTTGGGCTTCAAAGACGTGTATTCCTTCAGGGCCAGGGCCACGTTCTCGGCCAGGGTCATCGAACTCCACAGGGCGCCGCTCTGGTAGAGGACGCCCATGCGGCGCATGAGGCTTTCTTGCGTATCGGGATCGGCCTCCCAGAAACTGACGTTCTCGTAGAGGACGCGGCCCTTGGCCGGCGACTTGAGCCCGATGAAATGACGCAAGAGGGTGCTCTTCCCGCACCCGCTGCCCCCCATGATGATGAAGATGTCCCCGCGGTTGATGGTGAAATCGAGATCCCGCTGGATCACGAAGTCACCATATGCCATGGTGAGGTCTTCCACGACGATATGGGCCTGGGCTTCAGTCATTCCTCTGGCTTCGCACTGGATTTAGGTTTTAACCGATTGAATTCAAAGACCCGGTTCAATAACGGCTTTTGCGTATCAGCCTTTCAGACGCCAATGATATCGCAAATCACCGTAATCACGGCATCCGACACGATTATGTACACGATGGCGGTCACCACCGCCGATGTGGCCGCCGCGCCAACGGCCATGGCGCTGCGGCCGCACTGCATGCCCCGCATGCACCCGGCCATGGCCACGATCACGCCGAAAATGGCGCTCTTCACTATACCCACGAGAAAATCATTCAACCCAACGGCGGCCTGCGTCTGGACCAGGTACTGTTTCAGGGGCAGCTCGAGCAGACCGGTACCCACGATCACGCCCCCCAGAATGCCCATCAGATTGGCGTACAGGCACAGCAGCGGCAACATCAGCACGAGGGCCAGCATGCGCGGCAGCACGAGGTAGTCCGTGGGCGATATGCCCATGGTCACCAGGGCGTCGATTTCCTCGTTGACCTGCATGGTGCCGAGCTGGGCCGCAAAGGCGGCGCCGGTGCGTCCGGCCATGATGATGGCCGCCATCATGGCCCCCATTTCCCGGGCCATGGCCAGCCCCACCAGGTTGGCCACAAAGATCTGGGCCCCGAACATCTTGAGCTGCACGGCGCCCACGAAGGCCAGGATCAGGCCCACCAGAACGCTGATCAGGGAAATGATGGGAAGCGCCTGGGAGCCGCAGTTTTGCAGCAGAACCCCGAAGTCGCGCCAGGGAAAGCGTGTTCGGCCGGTAATCGTGCGGATGAAACTGGCGGAGACCTCGCCTGTAAAGACCAGACCACTGACAACGGCCTGCCAACTGCTTTCGGCCATTCGACCGGCACGCACCACAATGCTTTCGCGTGCCGCCTCGCGCCGGGCCCCCTGTCGTTCCGGCACGGCCGTGGCCAGGTGCAGCATGCGGCGGACGCCGTCCGGAAGGCCCTCGTCTTCAACTTGGATGTCCTGCTGCTGGCAGTATTGATGAATGTTTAGCAGAAAGGCCAGAAACTTGCTGTCCCAGCCGGTCAAACGGGTGGCATTGAAAGTGAGCGTGTCGGTTTGCGCAGGGTCGCCCAATGCCTTAAGGAGGGTCTGGAAATCGGGAATAGCGGCATCGATCAACCAGGCGCCGGAAAACTGGATGGCGACAACGCGGTCGGACGGCCGTTGGCACTGAAACTCAGGCTTTTTCGGAGAGGATTCCATAGGCAATTCAGATGCCGGGTTGCATGGGTCAGTCATGGCGGCATCAGACGGTGTATCCGTATGCCGCTGGTGTGCGATTAAAAACGAGCTGTTGTGCTAAAAAGCGTAATGCAAACCGAACATGAACATATTGACGCCGGGGTTTTCGTCGGAAAGGCTGGCGTTGGACATATGCTGCACACGCACGCGGGCACTGAGCGCGTCCCAGAATCGATAGCTCAGGCAGAGGTGGCTGGTGAACGAAAAGAGGGTCCCGAGATCTTCGTCGCCATATTCATCTTCGGACATCAGGGTTGCCGCCGAACCGACCCGGATGTTAAAGTCGTGTCCGTCGCCCAACACGAAGGCCAGTCCCAGGCTGCCGATGGCGCCGCTTTCGCCGCCGCCCCTGAGGACACCGGCGGTGCTGGTCGCCCGCATGCCGACGCTGATGTCATCCCATTGCCAATGCCAGGGCAGTCTGTAATTCAACAGCCCCTCGTATTGGGTAAAGGATTCGTCACCGTCGTTGAAACTGAATCCGCCCTGGGCACCGACTTCCCAGTTGTTGTCTTCCGAGGCCTGGCCCGGGAGGGCCGTGAACAACAGAAGCGTGATCAACACAAACAAACTTTCCGCCGAACGAACACAGACTGCACCCAACCTCATACGCGACCCCCGAACCG
>CAYMAR010000239.1:0-6157 GCA_964388465.1 uncultured Desulfobacteraceae bacterium | reverse complement strand
AGATACGCGATCATTTTGATACCCGTGAGAACCTGCCGCTTGAGATAGCGCCACCACCCGTAAGGCCGACCTCAACACATGGCGGTCGGCCTTTTTTACTCCCAAAACGGCGGCCCGCTATCCCCCTGAGATAGTCCAAACATACTGGAATCTCATGATGATTTGTGTTATGGGGTTGCTGATGGCTGAAGCCGATGGACGGTTGTGTGAAGCAAATGCCAAGCAAGGAAATGGCTGGATGAAAAGCTACCGCAAGGAACTCTGGTTCGAGGTGCCCACCCGCCGGGCCTTCATCAATATCACCGCCGACGTTCAGCGTTGTATCGATGAAAGCGGGGTGTCAGAAGGCTTGGTGCTCGTCAACGCCATGCACATTACCGCCTCGGTGTTTATCAACGACGATGAGTCGGGCCTGCATCATGATTACGACGTCTGGCTGGAGAAACTGGCACCCCACGCGCCGGTCTCCCAGTACCGTCACAACGTCGGTGAGGATAACGCCGATGCCCACATGAAGCGGCAGATCATGGGCCGCGAGGTCGTCGTGGCCATCACGGGTGGTCGGCTCGATTTCGGCACCTGGGAGCGGATCTTCTACGGCGAGTTCGACGGCCGGCGGCGGAAGCGGGTGCTGGTCAAGATCATCGGCGACTAGCCCCGACGGTTTCGTAAAACGTCCGATATCGGCGTTAGGCTTCAGTCCTCGTCACGGCGGCGTACCCTCGACTGCCGCATTGCTCAAACTTTGCAAGCCGTATCTTGGGCGTTTCGTGAGACGGTCTGCACCGCATCATCTTTATGATTTTTAAGCCCGCCTTTTTGACGGTCCTCACATTTTTCCGCAAGACGGCCGTTGGCTGCATCCAGCCAAATCCAATTCTCTGAATGAACAGCGTTCATCGAATAGAGTAGACACAAATATATAAATAATTACAGGTGGATATTGCTTTTTCTTCAGGCCTCATTACCTTGACACTCAACAAAGGGTTGTGTCATAAAGCTGAACTCTGGACAGGTGCGGACACTGCAGAAAGGCGCTTGCCGAATCTCCCTGCCGATGCGAAGCAAACCCGATCCTGCCAGGAATCGGCTGACGATAACCCACCGGTTGTTCACGACGCGCAAAGGAACGATTGATGAGCGAGAGCAGACTTGCCAAGATTCTCAAAACCGGACAGTTCGCTTTTACCGGAGAGCTGGGCCCTCCCCGGGGATCCAACGTGGAAGCGGTCCGCGAAAAGGCCAAACCGCTGATCGGGATGGTGGACTCGGTCAATATCACCGACAACCAGACGGCCATGGTGCGCATGTCGAGTTGGGCCGCTGCCCTGATCGCGATTCAGGAAGGCCTTGAGCCCAACTATCAGATGGTCTGTCGCGATCGCAATCGCCTGGCCATGCAGGCCGACGTATTGGGCGCCTATGCCCACGGGATTGTCAATATGCTGTGCCTTTCCGGCGACCACCAACAATTCGGGGATCACCCCAACGCCAAGGGCGTCTATGACATCGATTCGATCCAGTTGATCGACATGGTCCGCAAAATGCGCGACGAAGGCCTTTTTCTGGGGGGCGCCAAGATCGATGCGCCGCCTCAGATGTTTATCGGCGCGGCGGCCAACCCGTTTGCCGAGCCTTTTGAATGGCGCGTGCACCGCCTGGCCAAAAAGATCGAGGCCGGTGCCGACTTCGTCCAGACCCAGTGTATCTACAATATGGACAAGATGCGCGAGTGGGTGCGCCAGGCCAACGACATGGGCCTCACCGAGAAGGTCTACATTCTCGCCGGCGTGACGCCCATGAAGAGCCTCGGTATGGCGCGCTACATGAAGGCCAAGGTGCCGGGCATGGACGTGCCGGACGAAATCATCAAGCGCCTTCAGGGGGTCGACAAAAAGAAGCAGGCCGACGAGGGCATCAAGATCGCCTGCGAGCAGATCGAAGAGTTCAAGGAAATGCAGGGGGTGGCGGGTGTCCATCTCATGGCCATTGAGTGGGAGCACCGCGTTCCCGAGATTGCCGAGCTTGCCGGCGTGCTGCCCCGGCCGGAAGTCTAAGGAGGCGGTCTGGGATTCGGACGGTGCGGCCGGCCGGATGATCAACCGCTCACGGCCCGCAGGGTCGACAGCTTCAGGAGAGATTCATGTACGATTTGGTTCGGGGACCGCTGGTTTGGGTGGCCTTCATCGTGTTCATCCTTGGCACCATTTATCAGATGGTCCGTTTTTACGCCCTGAGTCGGGAGAAAACGCCGTTTCGGCTGACCAAGCCCACCGGAGGGCCGCCCAAGACCGAGGCACCGCCCGCCGAGCCGGTGCTGACCTTCGGCCAGCGGATGCGGCTCAGCATTGCCGGGACCAGCCCGGTCACGATCACCGTGACCACCGTTTTCCACGTCCTGCTGGTGTTGACCCCGGTTTTTGTGCTGGGCCACAATGTCCTCTGGGATATGGCCTGGGGCGTGAGCCCGCCGAGCCTCTCCGAGGCCTTCACGGACGCCCTGACCCTGATCGTAATCGCCGGCGGCGTCTATTTTCTGGGGCGCCGGCTGTTCATGGCCCGGGTGCGCGCCATCACCAGCGCCTATGACTACGCCATCCTGGCGATTGCCACCGCGCCCTTCATCACCGGCTTTCTGGCCTACCGTCACATATTCGACTACGACACCGTGATCATCCTGCACATGCTCGCCGGCGAAATCATGCTGATAGCCATCCCGTTCACCAAACTGGTCCATATGCCCTATTTCTTCATCAACCGTTTCCTCCTGGTGCACGAAAACACCTTCGGCGCCGGGGGATCGCGGATCTGGCGTTAACCGCCCCCAAGCTGGAGACTTCGATGCGCAGCCCGAAAAACGACAACACGGTCAATACGGAAGCGATCCGGGAGGTGCTGGATGCGCACCGTGCCAAGATGAAAAACGCCCTGCGCGTCTGCGCCCACTGCAGTCTGTGTGCGGAGAGCTGTTTTTTGTTCCACGTGCACGACGGCGACCCGCGTTACATGCCGTCGCACAAGTTCATCAATTCGATCGGCCGGCTCTACAAGAAAAAAGGCCGGATCGATCGCGAAGGTCTGGAAGAAATCAGCGAGATCGTCTGGCGGCGCTGTGTGCTCTGCACCCGCTGCTATTGTCCCCTGGGAATCGACATCCCCGAGATGATCGCCCTGGCCCGCAATATTTGCCGGTCCCAGGATGTGTATTTCCAGTGGGATCAGCTCGAGCAGCCGGCCTGAGGCTTGTGGATTCGACCCGGCGATCGAGGTCTTGAAGAAAGGTAGAGCGACATCAATGCATCGAAAATCCAAAAAGACCCTCATTCTGCTGGCCGGCTTCCTCTTGGTGGTCGGGCTGGGTCTCTCCATCGCCTTGGCCCAGGAAGAGATCATCAACCTTAACGCCGACCCGGAGGCAGACCCTCAGCGGTCAGCGGTGGCCTTTTCCCACGAGCTGCACATGGGCCTCTACGAATGCCTGGACTGCCATCACAAATACGAAAACGGCGAGAATGTCCTGGATGAAAATGATCTCGTGGAAGAGGCGCCGGAGATCGCCTGCGGGTCCTGTCATGACGACAACGCCTCCATCGACCGGCAGCGGGCCTATCACCGCCAGTGTATGGGGTGCCACATCCAGGCGCGCAAGGCCGGCGAGGCCTCGGGGCCGGAAATGTGCGGCGCCTGCCATTTGCCGCAAGCATAAACACGATCGTTATTCAATCGACTGGGAGGTCGTTAACGTGGTCAAAGCCAAAAGAAAACCGTTCGAGGAAATCAAGCAGGCGATTGAGGGCTACACCCGGGTGTTGAACATCGGATGCGGCGGGTGTGTATCGGTCTGCCTGTCCGGCGGGCAGAAAGAGGTGAACCTGCTCAACCTTCAGCTCAACGCCGCTTTCAGCGCAGAGAACAAAACCACCCGCGTCGACAGCTTCACGGTGGAGCGCCAGTGCAACGAGGTGTTTCTGGCCGACCTCGACAAGGTGGTGCCGCGCTACGACGGCCTCATGTCCATGGCCTGCGGTGCCGGGGTCCAGTTGATGGCCGAGCGCTATCCGGACAAGCCCATTTTCCCGGCCGTGAACACGATCGCCATCGGCGTCGATCGCCAGATCGGCATCTACGAGGAGCGCTGCCGGGCCTGCGGTGAATGCGTGCTGGGTTACACCGGCGGGATCTGCCCGATCACCCGCTGCGCCAAGGGGTTGTTCAACGGCCCCTGCGGCGGCACCAACAAGGGCAACTGCGAGGTCAGCAACGACATCCCCTGTGCCTGGCAGGATATCTACGAACGGCTCAAAGATCAAAACCGCGTGGCCGATATTCTGAAGATCAAACCGGCGATGCAGTGGCAGAACCAGACCCGGCGAATGGTCGTTCAGGACGAATACGCGTCACGCTACGAAAAGAAAAAATAAGGTCCGTCGCCCCCGCCTGCCGGGTGCTAAATCCGAGCGCAACACAAAACCCCGAGAGATTTCCGTCTCTCGGGGTTTTGTCGTTTGAGACCGCAGCGTCGGGGTCAGCCTTCGGCGCTGACTTTCACCGCGCAGACCTTGAACTCGGGAATGCCGGAAACCGGATCCAGGGCGGCGTTGGTCAGTTTGTTGGCCGCCGCCTGGGCGTAATGGAAGGGGATGAACACCGTACCGTCCACCGCTTGGTTGGAAACCTTGACCAGCGCGTTGATGGTGCCCCGCCGCGAGGCAATGTTGACCCGCCCGCCGTCCTCGATGCCGAGTGCGGCGGCATCCCGCGGGGAGATTTCCACGAAGCTTTCCGGGGCCCGGTCCATGAGACCTTCCGAGCGCATGGTCATGCTGCCGGTATGATATTGGTAGAGCACCCGACCGGTGGTCAGATACAAGGGGTATTCATCGTCGGCCGTCTCGGCCGGCGGCTGCCAGTCGATGGCGTGGAACATGCCCTTGCCGCGGGTAAACTGCGCGCTGTGGAGGACGGGCGTGCCCGGATGCTCCTCGTTCAGGCAGGGCCAGTGAAGCCCCTCAACCTCGATGCGCTCGTAGGTGATGCCGGCGTACGAGGGCGTGACCTGACGGATTTCCTCGAAGATGGCTTCGGCATTGTCGTAGGCCATGGGATAGCCCATGCGCGTGGCGATTTCGCCGATGATCTTCCAGTCGTCCCAGGCCTCTCCCGGGGCTTCGACGGCCTTGCGCACGCGCTGGACGCGTCTTTCGGTATTGGAAAAGGTGCCTTCTTTCTCGGCGAAACAACGGCCGGGCAGAACCACATCGGCCTTTTCGGCCGTTTCGGTGAGAAATATGTCCTGAACCACCATGAGCTCCAGGTTGGCAAGGCTCTTTTCGGCATGGTTGAGATCGGCGTCCGAAACCAGCGGATTTTCACCGAGGACATACAGCGCTTTGAGGCGCCCGTCGTGGGCCGCGGGGATCATGTCGGTGGCTTTCATGCCCAGTTCGAGCGAGACGCCCTCCACGCCCCAGGCGCCTTCCATCTTACGGGCCACCTCTTCGCTGTTGACCGCCTGGTAGGCGGTGTAGACGTTGGGCAGTCCCCCCATGTCGCAGGCGCCCTGGACGTTGTTCTGGCCGCGCAGCGGGTTCACCCCTCCGCCCGGCATGCCCAGGTTGCCGCAGAGCATGGCCAGGTTCGCCAGCGACTTGACGTTGTCCGTGCCGCTGGTGTGCTGGGTGATGCCCATGCAGTAAAGGATGCTGGCCACATTGGCATCGGCGTACATGCGCGCGGCCGCGACCAGGCGCTCGGCCGGAATGCCGCTGATTTCCTCGACATGGGCGGGCGTGTATTTTTCGACCGCCGCTTTGAGTTCCTCGAAGCCTTCGGTGCGCTCGTCGACAAACGTCTTGTCGTAGCGCTCTTCCTTGATGATGACGTGCATCATCCCGTTGAGCCAGGCCACGTCGCTGCCCAGGTTCTGGCGCAGATAGATGTCGGCGAAGCCGGCGATTTTGATGAAGCGCGGGTCCACCACGATCAGCTTGGTGCGGCCGGACTCCACGGCCCGCTTGACGCCGGCGGAGATCACGGGGTGATTCTCGGTGGTGTTGGAGCCCGTGATCAGGATCACATCGGCTTTTTCGACGCAGGCGATGGTGTTGGTCATCGCGCCACTGCCGAATGCTGCGGCCAGACCGGCCACGGTGGAGCT